>QJZQ01000214.1 GCA_003246675.1 Nitrospirota bacterium
TACCCTTTGGCCTGATGGTCTTTGGCCTCATTCCCGCTAAACGTGTGAACGAATTGTAAAAACCCATCTCCCGCCATTCCTTTTCAGCGGTCTTCCTCCTTTTGCCCCTCCATGGCCCCGGCCGATTCCTGCGGGTATTTATTCCCAAGCCGCCGAAGCTCGCGCAGCGCCCTCCGGCTTGCCGGGTGGTTGCGGCGGACGGTGTACCAGTGAAGCGCCCTCCGGGTGTTGCGCAGGGCGCGCTCGCCATCGCCCAGGAGATCCCAGGCCGCGCCCAGGTTGTAATAGGCGTCGGCGAAATCGGGCTTGAGGCGCACGGCCTCCTCGTAGGCGGCGATTTCCTCGCGGTGACGCCCGAGCGCCATGTAGGACAACCCAAGCTTGAAATGCGCCTGCGGGTCCTCGGGGTTTTGCTCGATGACGCGCTTCTCGGCCTCGATACGGGCGTTGATGGTGTTACGGAAATGGTCGAACGCCGCTTCCGGTTGAGCGCCGGAAGGGGTGGGCGCTCCGGGAAAAAGAAGGGTGAACAGCAGCAAGATGAGAGCGGGTTTGTTTCGCATGGTTCATCACGGGCCGCCCGGGGGGACGGTCAGGTTTTTTCTGGATCGGGGCCAAGCCGGTCCGCCAGGCCGGCATGGTGCTCGGCGGCTTCCGCGTTCCCCAGCATGCCATACACGATGCCCAGCCCCTTGTGCGCCCCGCCGCACTGCGGGTCAATCTCCACCGCCCTTTTTAAAGGCTCGATGGCCTCCTCGTAATCGCCCAGCATGAGCAGGGAGAGGCCCAGGTTATAGTGTGCGTCCGCCCATTCGGGCGCAAGCCATGCCGCTTCCCGAAACGCGTCCACCATCTCGCCGTACCGCTTCAGCACGTCGAACACCTTGGCGAGAAAAAAATGCGACTCCGCCCGGCCGGGTTCCAGGCGCACGGCTTCCACCAGGCTGGCCCGCGCCTCCTCGTTGCTTCCCGCATCGAACTGGGCGAGCCCGAGTTGATGCCACAACTCCGCATCCTCCGGCCGGCTTGCAAGCGCGGCGGTCAATCGGTCGATTTCGCTCACCGCTTACCTCCTTGTGTATTTAAACCGGCGAAACCCTGGCCAGTCACTTGAAACGCCAGGACGCCCCGGCGAGCACCGGGCTTTCAACCTCCAGCACATCTCCCGAAGCAAGGGCGCCCACCCCGGCGGGCGTGCCCGTATAGATGAGATCCCCCGGCAGCAGCCTCCACACGCCGCTCAGTTCATGGATGATGCGGTTCACCGGATAGATCATGTCCCTGGTGTGGCCCCGCTGCCGGACCTGGCCGTTGACCGAGCACTGAAAGGCGATGCCCGCCGCATCGATGCCGGCCGCATCGGTGAATGGGCCAAGCGGCGCGCTCTCGTCGAACGCCTTTGAAAGTTCCCAGGGGAGACCCTGCTTCTTCAGACGGTTCTGCACGTCGCGCAAGGTGAGGTCCACCCCCAGGGCATAGGCGGCCACATGATCCCGAGCCTCGCTTTCGCCGATGTTGCGGCCTTCCCGGCCGATCAGCACCACCACCTCCACCTCGTGATGGAGCAGCGCGCCATGCGAGGGGAGGTGCACCACGGCCCCGGCCGGCACCAGGCTGGTGGCCGGTTTCATGAACACCACCGGGCCCTCGGCGGGCCGGTCGCCCAGTTCGCTGATGTGGTCGCGGTAGTTCTTGCCAATCAGGAATACCCGTCCGGGCCTCCATGCCTGGCCGCCCAGCTCTATTTCATAGGCCATCATCCCCACTCCGCATCCCTCGCCCGCCGGTCAAAAGCTCCACTGCGCACCCACCGTCGCCCGAAGGTCGGGCGTGCGGCTCGCGCCGAACCCGCTTCCCAGGCCCACCGCGAGCACGGACCAGGGGTTGAGCTGCTTTCTCACGCCGAGGTTGAACCCGAACTCCTCCGCCCCGCCCGCCTGCGGCGACCGGTCGATAAAAAAATCGGCCACGAACAAATGGTCCAGGTCGATGGGACGGTCGTAGCCGAGACCGAAAGAAAACAAATCGGATCTTTCCCCGGCTCCGGCTGCGCCGAGGTGGCGGTAGATACCGTTCAAATGGAACCGGTGAGCGCCAAAACCACGGGTGGCGATGGCGGCGACTTCGACATCGACCCCGGCCGAGTCCACCCCACTGGGGAACGTGAGTTCGGTCTTCACGGCGAGCGCCGGAAACACCGGGGTCTCCACGTTGAAATTGTACAGCCCCTCGAGCGCGATATCGCCGTTGTTCTTCATGTCGCCGTCGCCGGGAAACACCAGGGGCGCGCCCAGGGCCACGTGGGCGTTTTTCATGAATCCCCATTTGATTTCCGGCTCGAACTCACCGGCATGGCGGCCATGGTCCCCGCCGTGCTCATAGGCACCCGAGGCCTGAAACTCCATCGCCCGGTAGGCAATCGGGTAAGCGTCCTCCACCCGCGTCGGGAAATCCTGCTCCAGGTTGCTGTGGTCGGCGGCGTGCACGGCGCCAGCAAACAATAACACCAGCAAGCCCGCACAAAGTTTCATTGCCATCGCGTGTCCCTCAATGCCCATGGTGCCCGTGCCCCATGATGCGTCCCATTTCCCCCGGCCCCTGCCGCATATCCTTCGAATAGGCGAGGGGGTCCACCTCGGGCACGGGGGTGGGGAAGTTTCCGGCGAGCCGCCGGTCTCCCGGCCGCACCAGCATAAGGTCGATGTTACGGTAAACCTCCGCCCGCTTGTCCTTCACTTCGGCGGAAGCCAGGATATCGTAGGTGATGCCATGGAACATGTGCAGGTTGTCGAAAATATTCGCCGCTTCGGGAGACAACCGGGCAAAGCGCGGCATGACTTCCCGCGAAAGCAACATCCGGTTGGGGGGTTCTTTGAGCACCCGGTCCAAAAACAAATCATCGATGGCCTCGATGGCGCGCTTTTGCTCGTCCGCGCCGGGAAAGAGCATCTGCACCTCGTACACCGCCGGATGCCACCAGTGAAACGCCCAGAACATTTTGCTCGTCAATTTCCAATCGTCCCTGAACGCCATGAACCAGGGCTGGCTCGTGAGCCGGACGCGGCTCATGATCACTTCCTCAAAGGGAGCGGGGCTGAACGCCATGGACGGCTCGCTGAGGTAATAATCGACCGCGCGGTCGATCCACTTTTTCTTCTCGCCGACCGGAATCGCCGGGTCGGCCAGGATGTCATAGAGCTGCTCGTGCAGCTGGTGCGTCCAGTCGATGACCTGGATGGCCCGCCAGGCCTGCCGCGCAAACTGAGGGCTGACATAATCCTGATGCGGTTCGGTTTCGGGCGGGTGGCCGAGGAACCACAGCGCCTTGTCGTAAAGCGCCTGATCGGCCTCGGCGGGGTCCCGCGGCTTTTCGAGGAGAATTTCGGAGACCTTTCCGTGCGCCCAATGGGCGACGGTGGTCAGCTTGAAATCACGCGGGTGGCGCTTGTAGAACTGATAATTATAGGAGCCGCGCAACGCGGACACTTCGTTTCTCTGTTCCCAGGATGCGCAGGACAAGGTAAAAAACAACACCGCAAGGCCGGCGGCCCCCATGCGGCGGACAACGGATCGTTTCTTCATTTTTCGCAGGGGTAACTGTCGCTGAGCGCCTGCATGATGACTTTCCTCGACGAGGTGTGAAATTCACCGGGGCGCTTTTTCAGCCAGTCGAGCACCGCCGTGCGCCAGTCCTTGAGGGGCGTGTCACCCAGGCAAAACCGGGGTTTCTCCACCATGTACACTTCGGAGTCCATCACCAGATCGACCACCGAGCGGATGTATCCCAGGCAAAAACCCCGAACGAAAGAGTCCTTCTCGTCGTGACAATGCTGGATCAGGTAAGTTCCATTATAGTCCTGCTGGGGCTCTGCCGCGTCTGCCGGGCCTTGCTGGGCCAGCAAAAAACACAGTGTTACCGCAAACCAATACCTCCGCATTTCCCCTCCCGTAGAAAAAGAGTCTTCGCTAAAGGCCGCCTTAAACAGCGCTTCACCGCACGCCCCTGTATATCCCGGCACACAGGCGACACGATAAATCATTCAACCTGTTACGATGCCGAAAAATCATACGCTTTTTTCCCCGCGTTCGCAAACGCCAGCTCCCCTGCTTCGTCCGGTGGAAGCAAAACCCTCCGAAGCTGAAAAGAAACTTTGCAGACGCCTGACCGGGGAAGCGATTGTAGGGCAACCGTGACACAGCCTTGACCCCGCCGCAATACTGAAATGCGAAACTAAAACCATCCCGGACAAGGGGCGACCCGGTCCGGCCCGACAAATAAAAATAGCGGAAGCCACCCTTCAGCTGGTTACAGTCTCCTCCACTTGATCCCCCTCTGCGGGGTGGCTTCTGCGTAATCATCATGCATTCAAATTCGTCCACCGCACCCCTCGACCCGCCCGATACCGTCCTTGAAGCCCGCGTCCTGATCGTGGAAGACGATATGGATACGCGCAACCTCATTCGCCTCTATCTGCGAAAACTGGGTATCCATCAGCCGGTCGATGCGGAAAACGCCGCGGCGGCGCTTGAGCTCCTGCGGTGCGAAAAAGTGGACCTGATCATCTCAGATCTCTACATGCCGCGCATGAACGGCATCGAATTCTATAAAACCCTGCACGAAGACCCGCGCCTGAAGAACATTCCCTTTCTCATGGTCACCGCGGAAGCGAGCAGGAGCAAGATCCTGGAAGCCATGATGCTCGGCATCCGAAACTACATCATCAAGCCCATCGACCCGGAAAACCTGATGGCCAAAGTCAGCCGGCTGCTCAAAATTTCCCCCTCCTAGCCTTGAGACGCTTGAGCTCCGGCTTGCCCCCCATACTTTTTATACCACTCGAGAAGATGCTCCCTCGCTTTTAGCACGTCCTCCCGTTGACCGTGGGCACGATAAATTTCCTCAGCTCTTTCCATTGCGGCAATCGCCTTTTTTCCTTCCCCCTGCCGGTCCAAAAGCACCGCCAGGTTCCAGAAGGCATGCGCGTTATTGGGCTCGGCGGTCACCGCCGCCTCAAAGTGCCCGATCGCAGCGGAAAAATTATTTTGCCGCCACTCGGCAAGCCCCAGGTCGAACGCCTTTCCCCCCTCCTCCTCTTTTGCGGCAGGTTCCGGCTGGGCCTGCACGGTCCCGAAAACCGGGCGGGGGCGCTTCGGCGACGCGGGCATGGCCGGGGCGGCCTCGGCTTTCACGCTCCGCCGTGGCCTGGGGGCCGGATCTTGCGCCCCTACCGGGGCCGGAGCCGAAACGACCGGCTTCTTCGCCGTCTCCTCGCCGGGGGCCACGGGGGTCTTCAGGCTTTCCATGACCTCCTGGAGTTCTTCGCTGGGCGTGGGAGGGGCCGGCTTCTTCGCCGCCTCCTCCTCCCCGGGAGCCGCAGGGGTCTTCAGGTTTTCCATGACCCCCTGAAGTTTTTTCTGGAAACCGTCGAGCCGGGTTTCCATGTCCTCCACTTCTTTCTTGAAAACCTGCATGGCCGAGTCCGGCTTCTCTGGCGGAGCCTGAGCCTCCTCTGGCCCGTCGCAGCCCAAAAGAACAAGCCCACCGGCGGCCAGGCTTATCCACAACCAGGTCTTCGCACCCCTTCCCGCCTCGCTTATCGTCACCGTAATTCCCATAACAAATATTCCCCGCCGCCAAGGCCGCTCTCATAGAGGCCAATAAACACCACGCCAAAACTTCTCATCACTTAACGCCGCATCTCTGCTTGCAGATACGGCCGGCAAACTTCTTACCGGCACAGCGCTTAAGGCATTCGCTCTGCTTCTTGTTGCCATATCGCCGCGCGTCGCGATCCGCCAGATTCCGCCGGTCTTCTTCTCGCGCCATTCCCTTCGGCCCCCGGTCTGGCGTCAGGGCCTCGGAGCGGTCCATCTCCTTTTCGGGAACCATGCCGATATCATCGGTGAAGTGGATTTTTCCGTTTTCATCCGTCCACTTGAAAATCTCCCCCTGGGCGGGACCGGCCGAAAGAAACACGCAAAAAACCGCTATAAAAATTTTTTCATACATCATAAGACATCCTTTCCCCGGCCGCATGCCCCCGCTGTCAACGCTCGAAGACTTTTCCGCTCAATCGCCAGGCAGAAAAAACCACACCAAAACCATCATCGGCGAAAAGCGCGTTGCTGCGAAGCCAACGTCCCTTGACATTCTTATAGGTGAAAACCATTCCCTGCCCCGCAATGAGGACAAGGGTATGGCCCTTGAGCTCAACAACTCCCGAGATTTTCATGTCCTTGTTCTGTTCCATGAAATCCCGGTTTTTTTTTCTCAACTCTCCATTGGCAAGAAACCGCTGGATGGTCTCTCGTTCCTCCGCCACCCAATTGGACAAGATCCAATCCTCATCATCCGCGATGATTGCCGATTTTTCCGTGGCGAATGCCTCCTCCACGGTGCTCAGGTCCGCCTCCGACTTTTTCCTGAGCGGAGCCGCCCGGGGTGGGTCGAACAATTTGCCCGGCAGCACCAACTCCACCGGCCCCTCCGATTCCTTTCCCTCGGAATAAGAAGAGGCCACCTGGGAAAGGGTGGACACTTTTGCCTGAAACACCACCTCGGCCGCCGCCGGAAGCCTGAAACTAAAAAGCAGCAATAGCGGCAACAACACACTGAAGCCCATGGTTTTATTTTTCATCGGTTTTCCTCCAGCAGGCTTCGGAAAGATCAGGGTATACCCTGAAAATCATCGTCTCCTCCACGCGGCCCATTGTTGCAAAGGCACCCATTATTCATGATATTTCGCCATCATACCCGCATGGCGCAAAAAAATAAACGGTGAAAGGCCCGCATGAGCCCGGCCCATGGGTTTCCCTTCCGAGCGTCAGCCCCGGCACCGGGTATCCCAATGCGGATAATGAATCTTCCCGGCGGCCCCGGCGAGATTTCACTTGCGATGCCCAGGCCTTTGAAATATGGTTTAAGCAAACTCACCCCTGCGGCTTTTGCAGGTCAAATGTCAAACAGGAGGAGGATATGTCGTTTATTAAAGGATTGATTCGCTTAGGACTCGTTGCCCTGATTTTTCTTCCCTTACCTGCCCTGGCAGGCGTGCCCGACAAATCAGAGTGTGACACAATTGACGTACCCGACCGCAGGAATCTTTGCCTCGCCCAATTGAGCCACCAGGGCGAAGGGGACCCGCTGGACAAAAATCGTTACCAGGACAAAGACCATAGCTCCTATTACTGCTCTCTGGTTCGCAGCCGGGACCTGAAAAATATGTGCCAAGCGGTGATCGAAAAAAATAAAGGCAAGTGCGACCTCATTGGAAACAAAGAGATCGAGCAGGAATGCCTTGAAGCGATAAAATAAACAAACCGGTTCTTCGATGTGTGGCTGACGCTTTCGGCCCACGCAGCCCTGAATAACCTCCATTCAAACGGAGTGCGCGCTCACCTCGCCGCCTCGGAAAAGCGCCGCCCCCGCGGCGTTTTTTTTGTTTCCTCCCCCTCCCGAGCGCAGGCCCGGTTCGGACCCATGGATTTTTCGTTTGCCCGGATGGTGGCAACCTGCTATCATATTTAACCTAATCAATTAAAAAACAAGGGGTTACTTGGGCGCCCCGCCGGGTTTTCCGGTGCACCCTTTAGCCACCCCCGCGATCTGGAACAAGATAACCGTCATGAACACCTTCCCAAACGTCATCCGCCTTTCCGCGTTTTTTTTACTGCTTGCCGCGAGCCTGGGTTTCACCTCCCCAGGGCTGGCCGCGCAAAAAATCTACGGCGAAGGATTGCTGCTTGCTCCGACCCAGGTGGTGTTCGAAGGCCGCAAACGGTCCGGGACCACCATGATCCTCAATAAAGGCGATGAAACAACCACCTACCGCATCACCCTGGTTCCTCTCCTCAAAACCGACCCGGGTAAGGACGCACAGGAATGGATTCGTTTCAGCCCCAGGCGCGCCAGCCTGGCTCCCGGCGAAACGCAGACCGTGAGGATCTTCCTGCGAAAGCCCGCCGACGCCCCGGCCGGAGAATACACCGCCCGCCTGATGGTTCAGGCCATCCCGCCCGCACCCGAGACAAAGCCGGCGGCGGAAGGGGAGACGAAAGACCTGAAGGTCAATCTGGATGTCGTGTACGGCGTCTCGATTCCCATCCACATCAAGCACAACCCCTGACACGCTCTCCCATCAAGGAATTCCGGCATCTCTTTCCGGCGGGCCCCGTGCACACCGGATTTCAGCCACCCCCTGCCTGAGACAATCGTTTTAACAGACAGACCGGCGAAACCCCATCGCCGCCAATAACCATCCGCCAATCCCCCCACTTCCTCGAGCGGGAAATTTGGCATGGCCAAAGCAGTTGTTTTATCGTAGAATCCCCTCGCCAATCCTTTGGAAAATTATTTAGTTCGCCAGCAGGAGTGCCGCTTCCCGGCCGGGTCACCGTCCGGAAGATTCCGGCGCCCTTGCGGGCCGCTCGCCCTGCGCTTGCGGTCCGTTCATCGGCGGGGAGCCCGGTCATTCATGCGGGGGCTTCTTAAAGTGCGTTTCCGAGGGGGGAGGTATCCCGGCGAAAGGGCGTCGTGAGAGTTCATGGCTCGCGGTTCACGACGCCTCTTCGTATGAAGAAAGCGAACCCGGACTAAAATTCACCGATGATTTTCCCCGATAAGGAAGGGGAGACTTTTTTTTGCTTTCCAGGCCCAAGGGCCGCCTTCCTTCTATTAATCCTCTGCGTCCTTTTTTTATACGGCGTCCCCCCAGCCTGCGCCGAGGGCGAAGACGGGGACGGCGAAACCCTCTTCCTCTCGGTTTATTTCAATAAAAAGAAAATCGCCGATATCATCGAAGCGGACGAGCGCGGCGGGCAAGTCTTCGTGGATCCGCGGGAAATCGCCATTTTGCTGGAAAGCGCAGTTCCCGAAGGCGCACCAAAGCGCGCCGCCCTTGCGGATCTCGAAATACTGTTCCCGGCCGAATTCACCTTTTCCGATAAATTGCAGGTTCTTATCATCACCGGGCACGGCGAACTGCCGCTGGAAAAGCGCCTCGAGCGCGAACGCCTGCACAAGATACTCGCACAGCGCAGCAAACCCGAAACCGAGTACCGGGAGATCCCCCTCGATTTCAAGTTTTTCAGCCCACCGATCCTGGATGTATCCACCAGCTACGAATTCAATGGAAAAGGCCGTGCCGTCTACTCCGCCTCCGGCCTCTCCGAGGCCCTGTACGGCACCCTGCGCGTGCAGGCGCAGGGTGACGACCACGAACTGAATGACCTGCTGCTGTCGTGGGAGCATATCGAACACAACGGTTCATTCAAGGGCGGCGACATCTTCTCCAACTCCATCGACCTCGTGGCCCGCGGCGAGGCGGGAAAGGGCTTTGTCTACTCCACGCTGCCCGTCGAGCACACCACCCGCTTCGACAGCGAGACCATCGAGGGCCTGCTGCAAACCGGCTGGGAGGTGGAGCTTTACCGAAATCAGGTTTTGCTCGATTTCCAGGCCGACCAGGGCACCGGCCGCTTTGTCTTCGAAGACGTTCCCCTGCTCTTTGGCGAAAACGAAATCCTGCTCAGGTTCCACGGCCCGCAGGGGCAGGTGCGCGAGGAGATACGGCAGGCCTACATCGGCGGCGCAATGGTTCCCTCCGGCGAAACCTGGGCGAGGGTGACCGTGCTTGAGCAGGGCGAAAACCTGTTTCTCGGGCGAGACCCCTCCACCCGGCAAAACATCTCGGGAATGCGGGCCACCGGGGAAGTATTTCATGGCCTCACCCAGAACCTCACCCTCACCTCCACCCTCACCACCCTCAACGACCAGACCCAGGAAAGAAGAATCTACGGCATGGTGGGCCTGAGAGGAGCCTACCTCGGCGCCTCGGAAAGCCTCAGCTTTCTCACCGACGATCAGGGAGGCCGAGCCTTCGAGGCAGCTGTTCAGCGCAATATCTTCGATGCCGCGGTGCGTTATTCGCATGTGGAGTTCTTCGACCTGGTAACGGAACTGGAACGCGACCTGCTGCGCCGCGACACCCTCAAGGTGGATGGATACCTGGAAACCCTGTCGCTGGGAGCCGAGGTCGAGCGCGAAACCACGCGCCGAGGCACCACCCTGTATGACCTGGTGGGGCGCGTGTCCGGCCGCCTCGCGGGCCTGTGGCTGACCAACCGCGTCAAGGCCACCGTATTGACCGAACACTCGGTCACCGGCGATTTTCTCGTTTCGGGCCACCCGATGGACAACATGAACCTGCGCGGCACCCTCGACTACGCCCTCTCGCCCATCGCCGAACTGCAAAGCGCCAGCGCCACGGCGGACTATAAAGTGGGCAGGGACCTGCGGCTGCAACTGGGCATGAGCAAAAGCTTCCTCGGAGACAAAGATTATTCCGTCCACCCCGGCTTTTCCTGGGCCGCACCGATGGCCCTTTTGGGCCTCACGGGAAGCTACTCCACGGGCGGCGAATACCGCGTGATCGCCTCGATGTCCTTCTCCCTCGGGCCCGACCCGAAGGGCGATTACGGAGTGCATGGCGAGCCTGGCACCACGACCAGCCGCGTCAACGTGCGCGTATTCCAGGATAACGATAACAACGGCGTCTACAACGAGGACGACGAGGTCCTGGAAGGCGTCCGCCTGATCGGAAAACAGGGAACCAGCGATGAAAACGGCCTCGTCTCCTTCCGCTCCCCCTCCTACCACCAGGCGCAAATCGGGGTCAACGAAAAGACCCTGGAGGACCCCTATTCTATTCCCTCGCCGCCGCTCAGCGTGCGCCCGCGCCCGGGCAGGCAGATCACCATCGACTTTCCCATCTGGGAAACCGGAGAGATCGAGGGCTTGGCCACCCCGGGAGCCACCATTGAGCTGCTGAAGGAGGGCGAGGTCATCCGCCAGGTGCGAGCCGAGTTCGATGGCTTCGTGCTTTTTGAGAAAGTTCGCTTCGGCACCTATACCGTTCGCACCGAAGGGGCCGAGAGCTCCGTTTCCATCGACCAGAAACATCCCATCGCGGTCCTGGCGTGGGAAAAACAAGGCGGGCCCTGAGCAATTGCCCCACGGAGGCAAGATCATTTTCTTAACCCGGCCGTGACCCGGCCGCAACCGGAATGAAAAGTTTTTGTCCTAGACTGCAGGCACGTGACCTTTATGCCGGAATGGGGAAATCCCCGGCCGTAAAAAAAAGGGGCCGGCTTCCGTGAAACGCATTGTTTTTCCCCTCACGAAAGCCTTGCCACGGCAGGGAAAATTGCAGTAGTATGAGCCCATCCACACACCCGGAGGTGAACGAAATGCGGAAATTTTCCGGTCTTGTTTTCTCGTTTTTTGTTGCCGCCCTGACAATGGGGCCGATGCCCGCCCAGGGAGAAATTCTCGACGCCTCCGCCGAGCTGGTTCTGGGCGCCCAGGTCACGCAGGTGGACCCGCTGTCCTTCGGTAAATTCACCGTCGGCCCGGCCGGCGGCACGATCCAGGTCAACGCCAAGGCCAGCGGCATCGCCACCGCCACCGGGGATGTGGCGCTTCTCGGTAACCTGGAGCAGCGCGGCGTCGTGAACATCCTCGCTCCCAAGGGCGCGGACATCGAAGTCACCGTCAGCGACACCACCCTGACCGAACCCAACGGCCAGACGATGCGCGTCGTCGATGTGACCTGCGTCGAAAGGGGCAACCCTTCGCGCGGCTCCTGCAACTTCAAGATGCAACCGGCCGGCAATGCCGACATCGGCGTGGGCGGCACACTGGTGGTTCTGCCCAATCAGCGGCCCGGCCTGTACCAGGGCGTGATCGTCGTGACGGCGAACGTCCTGCAGTAAGACATTAGCTCCTCCCCCTTCCGGCCAGCCACCCGCGGCCCCGGGCAGAAAAGCTGCCCGCCGCCCCCTGAAAGCCGCGGCCATCCGCCTGAAAAACGGAGTATTCACCCTCCCGTGTTTCCTATCGCTTAAAACGGTTTTAAAAAAAAATCCCGCATGATGAAACCCCGCCTGCGCATATCCAGTTAAACCTTTATTTAAAACAAGTTACAGCCACACCTCTCCGCCACAAATCGTTAACCCATTGAATTTCCTTGCATTAAAAGTTCCACGCCGATGAATTTACCTTGTCATTCAATTAAACTATTTATATAATTGTATTATTCATGGGAAAAAATATTAATTAACTGCCCATTAAAACATGGGGATGGGCAATTAATTATTCACA
>QJZQ01000096.1 GCA_003246675.1 Nitrospirota bacterium
GAGGGGCACGAGATTCGCGTGGCCGACCGCGCGCTCAATGAAAAATTCGCCGGAACCTACATGGCTTACCTGACGCTGCAAGCCCCGCCCGAGACGATGGCCCCGGACAAGGCCCTTGAAAAACTGCGTCACCGTTTCGAGGCGCTTTCGCCGGAGGTCCGAACCCCGTTGCTGGAAACCATGACAGCCCTGGAGGGCGGCCGCGAGCCGCCGTTTGAGAAACTGCGGAGCTACGCCCAGGCCCGGCAGGATGAATCCACGAGCGATGAGGCGTGGGAGGCCTGGGAGCAGGCGCTCATGGCAATGGACGCCGTGAACCAGGAGCAGGAGGTCTTCAAGAGCCCGGAGGCCCTTCGCTATATCGAGCAATTGCAGCAGGCGCTCCTCGCCGGCGGGAAAGTCGGCAAGAGCAATTCTCTGGCCGATATCGTCAAGACCGTGCACCGGGAATTGTATCTCGGCGAGGCGTCGGCGTTTCGCATTCCCGACAGCCGGGCCGCCGTGGCGCAAACCCTCATCACCTATCAAAGCAGCCACCGGCCGCAGGATCTTTGGCATTTCGTCACGCCGGATCAGCGCAAGACCACCCTTTGGATTCAGCTTAAAAGCGGAGACAACCGGGACATGAACGCCGTGGTGGCCTCGGTGGATGACTTTATTCGCAACAACCCGCCCCCCACGGCCCTGGCGCACAACTGGTTCGGGCTCACCTACATCAATACCATCTGGCAGGATCAAATGGTCGCGGGCATGATGAAAGCCTTTCTGGGCAGCTTCGTGGTGGTGCTTGGGTTGATGATATTTCTGTTCCGGTCCATCCTGTGGGGCATTTTAAGCATGATCCCGCTGACCGCGACCATCGCCTTGATTTACGGCCTTATCGGGCTTATCGGCAAGGATTACGACATGCCGGTGGCCGTGCTGTCCTCCCTGAGCCTGGGGCTCGCGGTGGATTATGCGATCCATTTCATTGCCCGCAGCCGCCGCCTCAGGGGGCAGGCTGCCTGCTGGAAAGACGTTCTACCCGCCGTCTTTGGCGAACCGGCACGGGCGATCACGCGCAATGTGGTCGTCATCGGAGTGGGGTTCCTGCCTCTGCTCCTGGCCCCGCTGGTTCCTTACCAGACCGTGGGAGCGTTTATATCGTGTATTCTATTGCTGGCCGGTGGAGTCACGCTGCTGTTGCTGCCCGCGGTCATCAAATATATGGAAGGCCCGCTTTTCAAGCAGAAATAAAGGAGGAATTCATGAGACAGGCATTGAGCGCCCTGATCCTGCTGGCCCTGTTACCGGTGGGCGACGTGGCGGCCATCAGCGTGGATGAGCTGGTCGCGAAGGCGAACCACGCCGCCTATTATCAGGGGCGCGATGGCAAGGCGGCCGTGGAAATGAGCATCGTCGACGAACAGGGGAGAGAGCGCGCCCGCAAGTTCACCATCCTGCGCTACGATGCGGACGACGCCAACGACGGGGATCAGAAAATGTATGTTTATTTCACCCGGCCGGCGGATGTCAACAAAACCGTTTTCATGGTCTGGAAGCATCCGGGAAAGGACGACGATCGCTGGCTCTACCTGCCCGCCCTCGACCTGGTCAAACGGATCGCCGCGAGCGACGAGCGGACCAGTTTTGTCGGATCGCATTTTTACTATGAAGATGTGTCTGGCCGCAGCCCGGAGGAGGATGTGCACGAACTCGTCGAGGAAACAAGCAACTACTACGTGCTGAGGAGCACGCCAAAAGAAGCGGGCAAGGTGGAGTTCGCCTATTACAAGAACTGGATTCATCGAACCACCTTCATCCCCGTCAAAACCGAATTTTTTGGCAAGGACGACAAGCCCTATCGCACCTATGAAGCACTGAAAGTGGAAACCATCGATGGCTTCCCGACCGTCACCCAGTCGCGAATGAGCGACCAGCGCATCGGCGGGCAGACCACCATGACCTACGGCTCCGTAAAATATAATATCGATCTGCCGGACGACATCTTTACCGAGCGGTACTTACGCAATGCTCCGAGAAAATACCTGCGATAACATGCGTTCGATTTTACTCGTATTTCTGGCCGGGTTGATCCTGCTTCCCATGAGCGCCCGGGCGCAGGAGCCCGCACTGCCAATGGGGTTGGACGCCGCCACCAAGCCGCCGGCGCAGAAGACGCCCATCAGCCCGGAGCCGGGCCTGCCGCCGGGGCTGGGTGGAGATCAGGAGCCTCCCCTGCCGAGCGGCATCGCGCCGGAAGAAGCGCCCCCGCTCGCAACAGAAACAGGGGATACCGAGCCCGCCCGCCGGCCCTTCGATCTATCCGGTTTTTTCGATACCCGTGTCGGTTTCCGGACTCAGGACGATCCTCATCAAAAAGATGTCTCCCTGGCCGAGGCCCGCCTGCAACTGCAAACAGAAAAGGCGTTCAACGACCTGCGCCTGAATTTCACCGGCGATTTCATCTACGACGATGTGCCGGAGGATCACGCCATCGACCTCGAAAAAGGGGAAGGCTGGATCGATATCAGGGAAGCGAGTGTCCTGTATCGCGCGTCCACCTGGGGGGATTTCAAGCTCGGCCGTCAGGTCCTCACCTGGGGAACGGGGGATTTGATTTTTATCAATGATCTGTTTCCCAAGGACTGGAATTCATTCTTCATCGGCCGGGATGAAGAATACCTCAAGGCGCCCTCCGATGCGCTGAAGGCCTCCTTTTTTCTCGGCACGGTCAACGTCGATGCGGTGTATACGCCAAGGTTCGATGGCGACCGGTTCATCGATGGAAGACGCATCTCCTATTTCAATGAAAACGAAGGCCGCGTCGTCGGCCGCGATGTTCCGGTGCAGGTTCATGATCGTGACAGATGGTTCGATGAAGATGAATTCGCCCTGCGCCTGCACGGGAATATCCGTGGGGTCGAAGCCGCGCTTTACGGCTACTGGGGCTTCTGGAAAAGCCCCGCCGGGTTTGACCCGGGCCGCGGCCGCTTCATATTCCCGGCATTAAACGTCTACGGGGCGAGTGCCCGCGGCACGGTATTGTCGGGCGTGGCTCATATTGAATTCGGCTACTACGACAGCCGCGGCGATGCAAACGGCGACAACCCGCTCATTCGCAACAGCGAGCTTCGCATCCTGCTCGGCTACGAGCGGGAACTGTTGCCCGAGTTTACCGCCGGCATGCAGTATTACCTGGAACGCAGAATCGATCACGACGATTATCTGGCAGCCCTGCCGCCGGGTTCCCCCGCCGGAG
>QJZQ01000129.1 GCA_003246675.1 Nitrospirota bacterium
CCCCGCCGCTAAAATCCAAAAAAACTCAATAATATAGGTGCAATTCTAAAAATATTGGGGGTATACTGGGTATCCACGAAGTTTGTTCCCGTAAGGATAGGAAGTCTTACCACACGCTTTACCATTCCTCACCTGGCAGCTTCTCTATATCATCTTGTTAAATTCTAAGGAAAATATGTCAATTCATCTTAAGGAACACCCCCTGGTCGGAAGTTTCGATTCCCTCGACCTCATCGACCCCCTGTGCCGGGCGGTCGCCGAGGAAAAGTACACCACGCCCACGCCGATTCAGTCGCAAGCCATCCCGCATCTACTCGCGGGGCGCGACCTTCTCGGCTGCGCACAAACCGGCACGGGGAAAACCGCGGCGTTCGCGTTGCCCATCCTTCAGTACCTGGCGAAGAATCCCAAGTCCGCCGGGCGCTATGGAGCACGCGCGCTCGTCCTCACCCCCACCCGCGAACTGGCGTTGCAAATCGCCGATAGTTTCAGGGTGTACGGGCGGAATCTAAAAATTAAAAACGCGGTTGTTTTTGGTGGCGCAAGCTACAACAACCAGGTGCGCGAATTAAGCCGAGGCGTGGATGTGCTCGTCGCTACGCCGGGACGCCTTCTCGATCTTCACGGACAGGGCCACGCCCGCCTGAATAACGTCGAGTTGCTGGTGCTCGACGAGGCCGACCGCATGCTCGACATGGGTTTTCTGCCCGACATCCGCCGCATCGTGGCGACGATTCCAGAAAAGCGGCAAACCATGCTGTTCTCCGCCACCCTGCCGAAGGAAATCCTGAAGCTCAGCGAACAGTTTCTGAACGATCCGGCGCACGTGAGCGTCACGCCGCCCTCCAGCACCGTCGAGAAAATCGACCAGCGCGTGTTGTTCGTCGAGCGTGAAAACAAGACCGCGCTACTTCATGCCATGCTCGAAGATGAGAGCCTCTACCGGGTGTTGGTGTTCACCCGCACCAAGCACGGCGCCAACCGCACCGTCCAGAAATTGCGCAAGTCCGGCGTGGAAGCCGAGGCTTTGCACGGCAACAAATCGCAGGCGGCGCGCGTCCAAGCGCTCAATAAGTTCAGAAGCGGCAAGGCGCGCGTTCTGGTGGCGACGGACGTGGCGGCGCGGGGCCTGGACATCGACGGCATCACCCACGTCATCAACTACGAACTGCCCAACGAGCCGGAGAGCTACGTGCACCGCATCGGCCGCACCGCGCGCGCCGGAGCCTTGGGAGTTGCCCTGTCCTTCTGCGACGCGGGCGAACACGCCTACCTGCGAAACATCGAGCGCGTGACCAAGCGCGCGGTGACGGTATTGGACAGCCACCCCTTCCATTCCGCCGCCATCGCAAGTTCCGGGAAAAGACCCGCGAAGCCGGCGGCAAGCGCCCGCCCGCGGCCTCGGCAGCGAAGCCGCAAGCCCTCCCCCCGCCGGGTGGAGAGCGTACAAGGCGCCTGGAACAGGGGCGCCGGCGTTCCCAGTGGAATGGCCAACCATCAAAGACGAAGAGCGAGATAACCCCCGTGGGCCGGGGCCGGGGGTTGCCCTGGCCCCGCCCGAGCGGTGTCGCCTGCCATGAACCTGTACGCGGGCAACTTGCCCGAAAATCTGACCGAAACAGAGATCGCCGCGATGTTCACCGAATTCGGCCGCGTGGTCCACACCGAGCTGCCGCGCGATGAACGCACCGGCAAGCCCAAAGGCTTCGCCCTGATTTTAATGGCGGACAAGGGTGAGGCAGAACGGGCTAAAACAGCACTCGATGGCCGGCGGGTGGGCGGTAAGGAGATCGAAGTGCGCCTGCCCCGCCCCAAAAAAACCCGCACCCGCTACAAGCTGCGCCCCCGGCAAAAGCCTTAACCATTCCCTCCAAATTAAACCGATCGGTTCCCTAAGGCGTTCTCAAGCGGATTGATGAATCATGAAATCCCAAGAGGGGGTCAGGATGCCGGACCGGACCCCGTGCCATCGGGATCCCTCCGGGAAAGAGCTTTTGCCATGATTTCCGGCCAGGGGGTTCCTTGATCCATGGTGCGAGCGAGGTTCTGAATAAATTGGCACCTCTTTTGGAACGAATCCTCGAAACTGATGCCACCAATATGCAACCACAGGTCATCGATGGTGTACCCTGGGTGTGCGTTCCCACCTTTAGGGTCCTGGAAAATTAATTCCAAGGAGCGGGCAAACCGCAACCGGTCGTGATGCCGGTAAAGACAACTCCAATTGCGACCCCTGGTATCGAGCTTTTGCGAGAAATCGTGAAGAAAGTTCATGGGCAGTTCGGCAATGGCCGAAAAATCGAACAAGCAGTACCCTGCCCAGAGTTGCCAAGCCCACGGCCCAAAATTAGGCAGTCCGTAAAACGGTTGATCCCCAAGCTGCTCTGCAAGGCTGACCTTTTGAACCGGGATAAGATCATGGTCCAGAAAAGCGAACAGTCGCGGTTTGATCGCGCGTACGACGTTGTAAAATATCTACGTCATGGCCATGCCATGCGAACGGGAAGGATGCCGGATGGGGTTGGGAGGCAATGAAAGGTATGGAATGGATCGGGAGCGGCACACTTGCTCAATATCCGCTCTTGCCGAAAACCGTCTCGAATTATCGAAGACCATGACGTCAGTATCGGTCAGATTTTGCCGCGCCATCCTGAGCAGCCAATCCACGGCCCAGGGTTGCTCGAACGCCACAACCAACGCGATATTCCTGCCTTCCAACCCCCGGGTCTTCTCAAGAAAATCGTTTAGAGAAACGCAGTGAGTTTTTTTATACAGAGCGAGTCGGGCATCATCCCGCACCTGCTTGAACGCATAGACCAACGGCGCACATCGCGCCCATTCCATCCCTGTGAAATGTTTCAGGCTCCTCATGCTGAGCACGACTATCAACGGGTCGACGGAGGGTTCATTGGAAACCGATTATACACGATGGGCAGGTTCATAAAATTGAAAAGAGCATGGAACGTCTTCAGGAAGAAATGGAATTGGTGGGTTACCTATTCCTGCCCCTCGGAACCCCTTTTTAATGGTTAC
Source organism: Nitrospirota bacterium (assembly GCA_003246675.1). Taxonomy (GTDB): domain Bacteria; phylum Nitrospinota; class Nitrospinia; order Nitrospinales; family VA-1; genus SZUA-259. Next base: position 3,034 of record QJZQ01000129.1, read on the forward strand.
TTTAAAAGAGAAATACAACGAGGTGGTATCATTGGTGAAACAAGCCCTTTACTTGATCGATTAATAGACGATGGAGGAAGGGGTATCCAGGCCGCGTCGGCCTATGGTGCCGTAAGGCTGTTGCCCGTCACTAATCTATTTCCCGCTCGCCGCACAACCCGCTGACTGCTTTTGGCCGAAAGCCCCAAAAAACAGGAAGTCTCGAT
>QJZQ01000230.1 GCA_003246675.1 Nitrospirota bacterium
CAAGACCCAGAAGCCATGCGAGTTTCCATCCAGCCCGAAGCTTACGAAATCTCTCGATTTAAAGCCGGGGCCCGAGCCCACCCCCGCCGTTTCCATCGCCGCCAGGGACATCGAAAAGCTGGTCGCCCCGTTCTGCAAAAACCGGCTGAATTTCGAAGTGTTCGCGCACGGACCGGGCTGGGTTAAGGCTATTGCCCTCGATACCCTGCGGGCGCAGGCGGAGCCCGCGTTCTGTGGCGAGGAAGACCGCAACTTCCGCATCCTTGCCGGAACCGAAGCCCTGCCGGGCGAACCGCTGTTCTTCACCACGAAAAAATCCGCCTCCAACGACAACCGGTTCAAAAGCTCCGCCGATTTAAAAATGGACTCCGCCCCACTCGCTGAAGCCTTCCCGGGCACCGCGTTCGCCCTCCCCAGGGGATTTTCCCAGATCGTCAAGGCCGACGTATTCGACGACCCGGGCGGCAAGGCGAAGACCCGCCTGGTGCATATCGTCGCCCGGGGGGGCACTTCCTACAGGGATGAGAGTTATGGCAAGGACGGCGAGGGAATCTGGAACGGTTTTTTCGCCGTCTCCAGGGGGCGGGCGGAATTGCTGCTGGAGACGCATGAGAGCGAATACTGCGGTTTCGACGAGTTGACCTTTCTTGGCGCGCTGGACCACGATGGCGATGGCGACATGGACCTCCTCGTTCGCTCCACGCGCCAGACGACGCTGCTGGACCGCCACGCGCTGGGCTTTCGCCCCATCCACTGGGGCCTTAAGCCCTGCACGTGCTGAAAGGCTACCATCCCTGAAAAGCGCCGACTTGCTTTCCTAAAGAAATAAACCCTGGTCTTTTTAGGTCTATAGTATTAGGTTTGATCTTGCCGGGTCCATCCCCCGGTAAATGCAGGTGTGCGGGATTCGAGTCAGCCCGGCGCTTAAATAAAAGCCGGGAACCGTCCCCATCGGGTTCGAGCGAACAACAAGGCCAATGGAAGGATGATCGCATGCTTGAAAACAACCCGCTTCCCGGTTACCCCCTCATCGACAGCCCCTTTTTTGATGACTTCGCCGAAAACCTGTATGACGGCGAAACCTTAAGCATCGCGCGGAACCTGCACGAAAACGGCTTTGCCGTGATCGAATTTCCCGATCCGGATTTCGACCGTATTTCGCAAGGCATCATGAAAGACCTGCATGACAATTACGATTGGGAGAAGTGGCAACGGGGGGAGGTGGACAGCCTGCGGATTCAAGACGCCTGGACCTTCGACCCCAGGGTCAAGCAGATTGCCTGCAACAAAAACATCCTCGACTTATTGAGCCAACTCTATGGCCGAAGGGCATTTCCATTTCAAACCCTGAACTTCCCCGTCGGGACGCAACAGGCAGGGCATAGCGACCATGTGCACTTTCACAGCGTCCCCGAGAGATTCATGTGCGGAGTGTGGGTAGCGTTTGAGGACATGGATGAAGACAACGGCCCCCTGTTTTATTACCCCGGCTCGAACAAATGGCCCATTATCCGCAACGAACATATAGGCATCGGCGGGCCGGACATCCGCCACCCCTACCCGCATTACCGGCGGTATGTCGAGCTGTGGGAAAAACTGGCTGAAACGCAGAAAGTCAAACGGCGAACCTTCAAAGCCCGTAAGGGGCAAGCCTTGATTTGGACCGCCAACCTGGTGCACGGCGGCAGCGCCCAGAAAGACGTCAACCGAACCCGCTGGAGCCAGGTGACGCATTATTTTTTCGAGGGATGTGGTTACACGACCCCGATCGCCTCCGATCCCTGGTCGGGAAGCATTCATTACCGCGATATTCTGGATATCGCCACATCTCAAAAAATGCCCAATATTATTTCAGGCCACGAGCTATCCGCGGAAACACTAAAAACTCTGACCCCCGAATTTGGGAAAAACCTCCACCCGGAGGCACGAAACAAACGAATCTCTGCCCTGGCGGCCCAGCCTTCCAAATTTAAAAACGACCCCCGCATCCCCGGAGATTTCAACGCGGAAAATTATCTGCGGCTGAACCCCGATCTGGTCGATGCCGAAGTCGACCCCTTCAGACACTACGTCGAATTCGGACTAAAAGAAAAACGCCGGTACTGATAGCTCCCCCGCTCGCCCGGAACCTGTTACGGAAAAAGGATTTGCGGCGGTTGGCTGAATCACCTTGGGCTGGCGGCGATGTTGCCGCCGTCGATGGTGAGCACGCTGCCGGTGGTTTTTTCCGCCAGCGCGAGGTCGAGAAACCCCTGGGCGACGTCCTCGGCGGTCACTTCCCGGCCCAGCAGGTTGGATTTGAAATACGCCTCGGGCGTAAGACCGCGCGCCGCCGCCCGTTTGGCGACGACCTCGTCCGGGAACAGCCCGGTGCGCACCCGGTCGGCGTTGATGGCGTTGGCGCGGATGCCGTGTGCGCCATAGTCGAGGGCGTATTGTTTGCAGAGCGCCACCACGGCGGCCTTGGGGATGGCGTAGGGGCCAAAACCGGGACCGGGGTTGAACGCGGCTTTCGAGGCGTTGAACAGAAGACAGCCGCCGGTTTTTTGCCGAAGCAGCAGTTCCACCGCAGCCTGGGCGAGGCGCTGATGAGCAAAAAAATTGAGCTCGAAGCTTGCGCGCAGCTCGGCCTCGGGCACCTCTCCGATGGCCCCTTGCGGCGCATTGCCGGCGTTGGAAATCAGCATGTCGATGCCGCCATAGGCGGCCACCAGCGCGGCGTAGGCGCGGGCCACCGCGCCTGCGTCGGTGACGTCGGCCGCGAACACTTCCACCGTGGATGCGCCGATCTCCCGCCGCGTTTCTTCCAGCCCCTCTTCGTCCCGGTCGATGAGAAACAGGTGCGCGCCGTGCGCGCCGAACAACCGGGCGGAGGCCCGGCCGATGCCGGACGCCGCGCCGCTCACCAGCACCACCTTCCCTTCCAGCTTGCCCGGCTTCTTCTTGCCGAGTTTGGCCTGCTCAAGCGACCAATATTCCATGTCGAACAAGTCGCGGGCACTTAAAGGCGCGTAGCGGCCGATGCGAAAGGCGTCCTGAATGATGCCGACGGTATGCTGATAGATATCGGCGGCAATGCGCGCCTCCTTCACGGTTTTCCCCACCGTCAACAGCCCCACTCCCGCGAGCAGAACCACGCGCGGCAACGGGTCGAGCTCTTTTTTTTCCTGCCCGCTCGCCTGCTGGCTGGCGGTGAAGTAGGCGTGGTAATTTTCGCTATAGGCGTCGAGCGCC
>QJZQ01000218.1 GCA_003246675.1 Nitrospirota bacterium
GTTCCCGAGACGTGCGTGCCATGGCCGTGATCGTCCCTCGGGTCGTTGTCGGCATCGGGGTCGCCCAGACCGTCGACGGTGTCGATGCCGTGCACATCGTCCACATAACCGTTGCCGTCGTCATCGATGCCGTTGCCGGGAATCTCGCCCGGGTTGGTCCAGATGTTATCGACAAGATCGGGATGGGTGTGATCGATGCCGGTGTCGAGCACCATCACAATATTATTGGAGTTGCCGGTTTCCACGTTCCAGGCTTCCTCGGCGTCGATGTCGGCATCGAGAAGCCCGCCGAGTTGGCCGGTGTTGTTGAGTCCCCACATGTTCGGGTACTCCGGGTCGTTGGGAGCGGCATTGATGCTGACCGCGCCATCGGGCTCGGCGTATTCCACCAGGCCCGAGCGCATGAGCGCCGCGATGATTTTTGTGGTGGGAAGACCCCGGCCGGTTTTCTCAAGCACCGAGATGCCGACGGCGTTGAAGTGGTCCTGCAACTTGACGCCCATGTTTAAAAGATTATTCTCTACATGGCCTGCCGCGGGCGACGGGACGTGGTCCATGATGTTGCGCACACCCTGCAGGTGATGCGCCTTGAACTTGACGAGGATCTGGTTGTTCACATTTTCCTGGACGATGGAAGGCCCGGACTTGGATCCACCGTCAGCCCAGGCCAGCGAAACCGTGACCGCAAGGAAAAGAACGCAAAGAAAGAAGGCCCGCACCCGGGTGCGGGAGGCGGCGTAAAAAGAAAATCGACGCATTGATTCAAACGCGAGTATGGTTTTCATCCTTGCCCCCTCCGTAGTAACCCTGCCCTGAACAAAGAATTTCCAGAACCAGAGTGAAGATAAAATTCCTTTTATGTAAAAACAAGCCCCACCAAATGGGCCTTTTGAAGATAAGATTACAAAAACTGTATAACTATGGAGCGTAAAATATTACCTCATACCGTTGCCATATCATAAAAAGTAACAGAATTACCCTGCTATCGCCATACCTCGCAAACGGTAAATGGCGCTTCAGGAGGCTGCAACATCCTGATAAAACGGCATATAGATAATATTGGAAGGTCGATATTGAGGAAACCCCCTGTAAAAGCGCATCTCTGGGAAATTTATTCCGGCGGATATTGGCGAGCCGAATTTCTAAAAAAATATCCATTTTTTTGAGTTTTTCACACCCGGCGCGGCGGCCTTCACCTCCTTGAAATTCAACCGGTTGCGTTCTCTCATGCGAGCCCGCCGTAAAATGTTTTTTCTATCGCATCCGCCTCCCGGCCGTTCCTGCGGCACCACAGGACCACCCATTAATACCGCTGTCCATTTTTACAGAGGGAAAACGAAAGTTATGCGCGCGCCAGGAAGGGGTTGGTCTGCCCGAGGCATGGACCGCCGGCTTTCGCCTCCCGTTCTTGTTCACACAAGCAGGCCGGGATGAGGTAGGAGGAGCTTGCGGGGTTTTGAAAAGCGCTGTGAAGAATATCGCCCGCCGCGAACGCGGTTCGCGTAAGGCGCATTGGAAGATGCAAACAATCGGGCGGCTCTCCGGATGCGAAGAGCCGCCCGATTAGCCCAAATAGACGTTAGTCATTGTCACCCGTTTTCGCTCCGGGGCCGCCCGTTGCGACGAGGACGCTCTTCGGCCGCCACAGGCCTCCCTGGCTGATGCACCCCCAGCCCCATTGCAGCCACTTGAGGAGGGCAAACGCCATCCACAGCGCCCACACCAGCATGGTGATGCGGTAAATCAGCAAAGGCACCGAGACGAAGAGCGCCGGTGGCAGCTCTCCCGCCACCCGGTCCTGATACCATTGCAGTTGGTAGGCGCTGGACCCGTTGCCGACGATGTGCATGTCCGGCGACCCGAGCAGCCCCTGCGGCACGATGGCGAACAGGCTGATGAGCGCCGCCAGGCTGAGCACGCCAAGGAGCGCCTGCAAGGTGTTGAACTGCCACCGGGGCAGGCTTTCGGTTTCGAGCTCCTCGCGCTTGGCCAGTGCAAACAACCAGCCGACCACAATCAGGAAACTGGGAATCGCCACCGTACTCATCGCCACGCCGAGCAGAATCCAGTGCCGGGTTCTGAGCGGGGTGAGCGGCACGCGCCCCAGCCCCATTGCAAGCAGAACCACCACCAGCAGCTCGCCCCAGAACAATACGGCGGGCCCCATGCTCGGCCCCTTTACAAACAGCGTCCAGCGGTCCCCCGGAACGCGAAGCCGGTAGGCGACGTTGGCGGCTTCGATGCCGAGATCCACCTGGGGCACCTCGGTGGTCGAGGCCACGCCCGTCGGTGTTTTGAACTTGAGGACGTAGTCCTGCCGGCCTGGCGTCAGGGGCAGGCGAACGTTACGGCCTTCCTGGCGGATGGGCTGGGGTTTTCCGCCGAGGTGAACCGACATCAGCTCGGCCTCTTCCGGCAGCAGCAGGGTGTGTTGCCCGCCCTTGCTGCTTCGCATGCGCAGCTTGAGTTCCGACTGCGTCACCCGCGCGCTGGGCTGAATTTCGAGTTCCACGAAATCCACCGCCAGCGTGGCTCCCGGCACCGCCTCGGGACGGTTGATGTGGAGCGTCAGCGTCTCGCCCGGCCAGGGCCGGTATTCGGACCGCCACTGCCCCGGGCTCTGCTCCAGCAGGGGCGGCAGGCCTTCCGCCTCGATATGAAAATGCGTGCTGGCGTCCAGCACCCAGTTTTCCACCCAGTGGCTCTCACTTGAGGCCGTGAGGGCAAGCGTATCGGTTTTTTCCAGCGTCGAGACCCAGCGCACCTCGCGCCGGCTGCCCCCCAGCGAAACCAGGACGCGGCCGTCCTTCAGTTTGACGTGCTCCGAGAGGATCTTCTCGCCGGGAAGGAGCGGCACCTCGAGGTTGATGGTGCCCAGGTCGGGCGCTCCGGGCCGCACGCGGGTTTCAACGACCCAGTCCAACTGGAAGTGAAGCAGGCGCTCCACCACCACGAAGGCGGGCGGCGCTTCGGAACGCAGCTTGGGCTCGGCGTTTGTTTTCTGCACCCGGGACAGCTCGAGGGTGTCGTCGAGCAGGCGGTCGCCCTGCGCTCCGGCGAACTCCCAACCCTCGGCGCGGGCCTTTAAACGATGGGGTTTGTGCGGAAAAAACAGGGTGACCCGGTCGTCTGGCGGCAGGCCGCCGGCCAGGGCGAGCTGATGAACCCCCTTTGCTACGCGGACATAAATTTCCTGCCCTCCGGCAAGC
>QJZQ01000192.1 GCA_003246675.1 Nitrospirota bacterium
ATGGTCTCAGGCGCGGAGTTGGTGTGCAGGGTGCTGAACACCAGATGCCCCGTCAACGAGGCTTCCAGGCCGATGGCCGCCGTTTCGGTGTCCCGCATTTCACCCACCATGATGACGTCCGGGTCGCCGCGCAGGAAGGAACGCATGGCGCGGGCGAAGTTGAGGCCGATCTTGTTGAGCATCTGCACCTGGCGCAGGCCTTTTTGCGTGATTTCTACCGGGTCCTCGGCGGTCCAGATTTTTCTGTTTGGCGTGTTGATGTAGCCGAGGCACGAGTGCAGGGTGGTGGTTTTACCGGACCCCGTCGGGCCGACCACGAGAACCAGGCCGTAGGGCTTCTGGATTTTTTCTTTGATGAGGTCCAGGTTGTGTTCGTTGAACCGCATTTCTTCGAGCGGAATGGGCTTGCTGTCGGCCAGGATTCGCAGCACCGCGTCTTCGTTGCCGCCAACCGTGGGGCAGGTGGCGACCCGGTACTCGATGGTTTTCTTGCCATACTTCATTTTAATCTTGCCATCCTGCGGCATCCGGCGTTCGGCAATGTCGAGCTTGGCCATGATCTTGATGCGCGAGATGATGGCCTGCTTGTAAATGGCGGGGATTTCCTCGTAGATGCGGCACTCTCCGTCTTTACGGAAGCGGACGATGACCTTGTCGCGGCCAATGCCGGGTTCGACATGAATGTCGGAAACGCTACGGTCGTAAGCGTCGGTCAGTATTTTATTGACGAGCCGCACGATGGCGCTATCTGATTCGCTGATGGAGCTTGCGCCGTCGTCAAAAGAATCGGGCACAATGTCCACGAGGCTCTGCTCCCCCTCGAGGGTGGTGAGCAGGCTGGAGATCGCTTCGGACTTTTGTACTTCGCGGCCAAAATCCTCCTCGCCCAGGATGGAGTTCAGAAAATCGATGATGTCCACCTTGAGCCCGACCTTGAACTCAATCTCCTTCTTGGGAAAGATCAGCTTGATGTTCTGGTATTTGTCCGGATTGTACGGGTCGTTGGTCAGAATGGTGACCTTGGTCTCGGATATGGACAGGGGGAGCCAGTGGTTCTTGGACAGGAAGCTCTTGTTCAGCCCCGACAGCACCTCCTTGGGCAGAATGATGGATTCGCTGAAACCGAAGTAGGGGAGGTTGTAATAGGCTTCGAGGGATTTCCCCAGCTCCTTGCGCTGCAGGCCAAGAATGCCGAGCAGAACGGTTTCGACGTCCACTTGGTTCTGGCGCGCCTTGGCGATGGTCGCGGTCAGCTCTTCCTGTGAGATGAAACCGTTGTTGACCAGGTAGCTGAATTTGGTCGGTTTCTCATCGGTGAAGCTTTCCGCTTTGTGGATGGCTCTGGAAAGCGAGTCTGAGAAGGTGGCGGCCAGGGATTCGTCTTCGGAGCTGAACTTGTCCGAGCTTCTCTTGTTCATAAGTTGCAGGACGCCGATGAGTTTGCCCTGGTGCTTGAGAGGGCAGCAGAGCATCGAAATCGTGGTGTGTCCTGAAAGTTTGTCCCAGGCGGCGTCGAAACGCATGTCGGGATGGAGGGCCTTCAACTCGTCATCATCGTTGACATTGGCGATATTGACGGTTTTTTGCTCCAGCGCCACCCAGCCGGCGATGCTTTGCGGCGAGGCGATCAGGCGGATTTCGTCGAGCCGGTCGGCGGATTTGATGCGAGAGATGATCTCGTTCTTCGCGGTATCGAAGGCGTAGATGGTGATCATGGTTGCGTCGAACAGTTCCATGATGATGGCCTTGAGTCCGTCCAGTTCCTGGTCGATGTTTTTCGCCGAGTTGATCGTCTCGCAGATCTTCTTTAATTGCTTCGACCGTGAGGGCATGTCCATCTCCGAGGCGCATATTTCGCCAATTTCTCCATCGACCTCGGTGGCCGGGGAGAGGCCTGGCCCCTTGCCGGTGGACGAGGTACCCGCGGGGGCGGGTTTGACGCCATTTATTTCATCCAGCCGGACGACAGCGAGCCCCATGGCCGGGGAGATTTCCCGGGCGAGCTTGAAATCCTCTTCTGAAAACACGGCGTCGGCGCTGGTGGCGATGATCTCCATCACTCCCATCAGTTTCCCGTTGTAGGGAAGGGCGATGGCCATGACCGCCTGGGCTTTTTCCCCGCGGGATTCGTCAAGAGTGGACCCGTGGCAAAGCTGCGGATGGTACTTGGCGAGATCGGCCTTGGTGCAGGAAGCCGTGGTGGTCATCGATTTGCCGGTGGCCGCAACGTACCCCACCAGGCTCTTTACCGAAATATCAAACCGGGTTTCTGGGGCCTCTTTGGAAACCCGGGTGCGGGACACAAGCTGGCGGTTTTCACGGTCGAGCCCGAAAAGTGTCACCGCCTCGCACTGGAACAGGGCCTTGATATCCTCGATAATATCGGAGATATCTGCGGCGATGTTCTTCGAAGTGCGCACGCGGGCCAGCAGGGATTTGGTGAGGTTGCCGTTTTGCACGGTTTGTGTTTCCTGGTCGGCCTGGACTTGAGTTTCTGGCATATGCGAATGAGTGTCGTATAAGTGTTTACAATAACTTCCAGATATTATAATCGCTAATTCAGCAGCCGGGGCTAATAAGAAAGCCTCGCAATTGTGATCTAGGTCACGCAAACCGAGAGGACCTGTTTGAGATCCGTATGGCCTTTGAAAATTTTTGCGATGCCGTCCTGCTTCAGGGTGGTCATGCCATCGGAGATGGCCTGCAGACGAAGATCCTCCACCATGTTTTTGTCCATGATTTTTCGCTTCATCTCTTTGGTGCCGGATAAAAGCTCATGCAGACCCATTCGGCCGGCGTATCCGGTATTATTGCACTTGGCGCAGCCCGTCGCCTTTTTCAACATCAGGCTTTTTCCGTATTTGATCCCCAGGTCCTTCTCAAAATTTTCCTCGCCGTATTCGCGTACGAGGGTGTCGTATTCCTCGCGGCTTGGGTTGTAATCCGACTTGCACTCCTTGCAGAGGGTGCGCACCAACCGCTGTGCGACGATGAGGAGAAGCGCATCGGCGAAGTTGAGCGGGTTCATGCCCATGTCGAGCAGGCGGACGATGGTCTCAGGCGCGGAGTTGGTGTGCAGGGTGCTGAACACCAGATGCCCCGTCAACGAGGCTTCCAGGCCGATGGCCGCCGTTTCGGTGTCCCGCATTTCACCCACCATGATGACGTCCGGGTCGCCGCGCAGGAAGGAACGC
>QJZQ01000210.1 GCA_003246675.1 Nitrospirota bacterium
CTTTTAATGTAGGCGAAGTCCCGGTCCGCCTTCTCGTTCAGGGTGACGGGTTCCTCGGCGTCCACCACCATGGCCGAGACTTTTTCCATGGTGCCGCCTAGCTGCAGGTAAATCTGCGCGCCGTTTTCAAGCCGCGCGCTTTTGTAGATGAATACAAAATTGTAATAGTGGGAAAAGTATAGCGGTACCTCGCCGTACTGCTCGAAGGCTTCATCGTCGGTCATGGCCATTGCCTTTCTGCGGGGCTTGGGCAAGCGTTGATATCTGGGAAGCGGAAAAAAAGGTGCGAGGGGACGGAATCGAACCGCCGACACGAGGATTTTCAGTCCTCTGCTCTACCGACTGAGCTACCCTCGCATTCCAAGGGTGGGAAGGGCGAAAAGTATCATAAAGCTATTATCCTGTCAATCCTTATCCATTGTCTGGCGGAACCGGTTGAGAATGTTCTCCATCTCCTCCAGGCTGCTTGCGGCGTGGAGGTAGATGTAGGTGCCGCGGGACTTGGAGTTGAGGGCGAAGTTGACCCGTTTGAGCCTGCCGCCGTCGATGAACATCACGTCGGTCCAGGGCGGGGCCACCCGGTAATCGCGGTTCTTTTTGAGGAAGGCGATGAAGGTTTCAAACGCTCCGGCGCACAGGCGGGAGGCGAGGCCTTCGAGGTCGCACACCGCGCGCAGGCGGCTGGGATTGTTTTTGGTGCGGCCTTCCAGTTTTTCGGCGAGTACGGTATTTTCCGTCGCTTCCTTTTTGTCCGGCCTTTGGGCCAGGCGGCGGACGATCTCATCCGCCGGAAGGTCGAAACGCAGGGTGACGTTGAAATCGTCCTCGATGAAGGTGTTGTGGCGGTTGAGGGTCACGCGGCCCCAGAACTGGTCCGCGAGCCCGTCGCTTGCGGCGAGCAGGTTTTCGGCCCCTTTCGCGCATTCTTCGTGCGAGAGGTCGGGCGGGCAGAAGAAGTTGGGGAGCATCAGCTTTTCGCGCAGGGGTTTCAGGGTTTTTTCTTCCAGGGCCTCGTACATGCGCCGGCGCTGGTTCCATTCGTCATGCAGGTTGCGCAGCAGCTGGGCGCGCATGGTCTCCGGCGTGTCGTCGAAGGCGAGGGCGAGGTCGTAGGGGTCCGGCCGGGGGCTGCTGGAATGGCTGATGACGACCTGCCGCCAATGCACCTTGTCGCCCGTGGCGGGCGGCGCTGCGCGGGCGAGGTTTTCGTACCCTGTCAGGCACTGCTCGTTGGAGATTTCCATGGTGCAGTGAAGCTCGCCGATGGGCCAGGCGAGGGTGATCTGTTTTTTGATGTCGCCGATCCTTGCGAGAAACCGCCGCTGTTCGGCTTCGGGTGGGGTGTCGGCCAGTATCCGGGCCATCTCCTCCACCGGGGCGTTCCAGGGCACCAGGGCGGTGTGAAAGCCGCCGGTGCGCAAAAACCGGTCGCTGATGCCGATGACGCGGTAGGCCGGGGCGGGCAGGCGGCCGAGGGCGGCTTTGAGGGTGCGGGCTCCCGTCAGGCAGTTTTCGATGAGCGGCGGCTGGTCTTCGTCGAAACCGATGTTCTGGAGGAAGGGAAAGCATTCCAGCGTTTCGACGCCGTGCTGTTTCTCCAGTTCGGACTTTTCCTGCAAGAGGGCGGCGAGTGTCTGCCCAACGCTGCCAGCGATTGCGCCTGAGGCGGAAAGGCCGATGGCCAGGGTGAGGGTCAGGGTGAACAGCAAGGGGCGCATGGGGCCGTGGCCGCGTTGAATTAAAAGTAATAGGTCATTTCCAGTTGTAGCAGATCGTCATCGCGCAGGTCGAATAAAAAATCATCCGCATCCTGGCCCATGAAGGTGCGGATTTCCAGGTTCAGCACCCAGTTGTTGCCGAAACGGCGGCTGGCTTCGAGGAAAAACGAGCGGGAGGAGCGGGTGACGTCCTGCACCCAGCCGAAGAGGGCCTGGGTGCTGGCGGCATCGTTCACCGCCAGGCGCAGGCCGAGGGCGATGTCGTGCTCGAAGGCGCTGGTGGCATGGCGGCCGCGGTCGTCGTAGAGGCCTTCAAGCACCACGCCCAGGTCCATCGCCGTATCGACGATGCCGGTGAAGGTGTATTCGAAGCCGCCGGTCCAGGCGAAATAATCCTCGTCTCCCTGCCCGGCGCGGTAAAGGGCTTCCATTTTCCACAGCCATTCGCCGGAGACGAGGGACAGGTCCAGCCCGGTCTGCCGGATTTGTTCGTAGACGGGAATGAGAACGGGGTTGCCCGCACCGTCGGCACCCAGGCGAAGCGTCGGCTCGCGGCTGGTGCCGATGAACTCATGGAGGCCGAAGTCGAGAGCGCCGAGGGTGTGGCTGTAGCGGATCGCGCCGTCCGGGTGCCACTCCTCAAGGCCGCTTTCGAATTCGGCCCGGCCGGTGTCGACGACCAGCGCGCCGCGCAGCCGCCCGCCCCGGCCGGGAAAGGTGCGCTCGCGGAAGTAGGGGAGAAGGAACAGGTCGAGCGTGCCCCAGTCCCGGGCCAGCGAAAGGTTGACCATGGGCTGGCCGAGTTTATCTTCGGTGTCGATGTTTTCCACCAGGTCGGTCTGGTTGATGATGTCGACCAGGTGCAGGACTTCGGTGGTGCCCCAGAAAACCTTGCGCACGCCGACGCGCAGCTCGAAATCCTCGAACAGCCCGAGGAAGGTGAATTCGCGCAGGTCGAAGTGCGTTCTCTCGCTGTCGGCGCTGTCCTGGCGGTAGAACGGCACCAGGGTGAAACTGCTGCCGCCCTCCCATTCGTAATAGAACTCGGGTTGCACGGCGAACGAGGCCGACTGGTCGTCCTGCCCGGGGTGGAGGGCCGCGCTCGGGAAAAGCCGCGCCTCCCCCGTGGCGAAGCCGGAGAATTCCTGCGCTGCCGCGGAGCCGGAGAACCCGAGGGGGGTCAGCAACCCCAGCAGAATCATCAGGAGCGGGCCGGGGACTCCGCGTCTGAAAAGGGGCAAGGGTTGTTCCTTTCTTTGGCCTAGCGCGCGCGCTTCAGGCTGTTCTTGTTGAAGTCGTCATCTTTCAAGCCGGTCTGGAACTGGTAGTCCGACCAGGTGAGCAGGGTGTTCTTTCCCGTCTGATGGTTCTCCATGAACATAGCATCGGGGTACCAGAATTTGTCCAGGTATTTTTTATATCCCCGGTGAGTGAGCGTTTTTAAGAGCGAGTTCTTGCGGTCGTAGAAGTCGATCTTGAGCAGCCGGTATTCGGCCTTGTCCAGCCAGACGACCTGGCGGGTGTAGCCCGAGTTCTGGTAGGCGGGGTAGCGCTCGAAAACGAAGCAGTCGAGCCCATCGTGGATTTCGTCGCGCAGCCACTTGTAGGTGTATTTCTCCACCTCCTGGCTGGTCACGTCTTCGTAGGCGAATTCGCTGCCCATGAAGGAGCCCGACTTGTTGGCCGAGCTGATGCGCTTGACGCGCTTGAGTGCGGGCAGGTACAGCCACTGGTCGTCGTTGCCGGTCTTGTGCGCGAAGTTGAGCAACGCGGTGCCCTTGACGTCGCGCGGTTCGTCGAAGATCACCAGCGACTTGTCGCCGTCGCCGGTCACCTCGAGCGTGCTGTTCCGGAGGATGCGCTGGCTCGCTTCGCCGTGGCGGTTTTTAAGAACCATCACCATGCTGGCGGTGAAGTCGGCAAAACCGTTGTCGCGCCGGTCATCCTCCCGGGCGATAGCGAGTCCCTTTTCTTCCGGCGTCTCGGCGAACAGGTAACCGGGGGCGAGGCAGAGGAAAAGCAGGGTGAGGGAAATGCACTTTCTCATAACAGCTCCTTATGTTCAGCAAGAGGGGTCGAAGTCAGCCGCAGGCCGGAAGCCGGGGCGGTTTTGTCCAGCTTGACCAGAAGCGCCGGCAGAAAAAGAAAATCGGCAGCCAGGGCGGACAGGATGGCGAGGGTGGTCATCAGGCCGAGGTGCGCGTTCATCCGGAAGCCGGAATAGGACAGCACGATGAACCCGGCGACGAGGATCAGCGAAGTCACCCACAGCGCGGTGCCCACCGTGTGAAACGAGTAGCGCACGGCGTCTTCCGGGCTTTTGCCCTGTTCGCGGCGGGCGCGGACGTATTTGCTCAAAAAGTGCACCGTGTCGTCGACGATGATGCCGAGCGCCACCGGCGCCACCACCGCCACCGCGAAGCCGACTTCGCGCAGCGCCAGGCCCCAGATGCCGAAGGTCATGAAGATCGGCACCATATTGGGGACCATGCTGACGAGCCCGGTGCGCACGCTCCTGAGGGAGATCATGAGGATGACGGAGATCAGGGCCAGGGCGAGGAACGTGCCCGAGATCATGCTGTACAGGTTGCGCTTGGCGATGTGGGAAAACATGATGAGCGGGCTGGCCCCCGGGGTGGCCATGCTCGCCGGGGCGTTTTGCCGCAGCCATTCCTGGGCGCGGTCCTCAAGCTCGAGGCCGGCGCGGGTGGAGACGTTTTCCAGGCTGACGGTGAAACGCGTCGAGGACTTGTCGACGTTGATCTGGTTGTTGAGGTCCAGCCCGAAGGGCAGGGAGAGCTCGTACAAAAGCAGGTACTGGGCTGAAAGCTCGCGCGATTCGGGGATGCGGTAATAGGCCGGGTCGTCGCCGTGCAGGTTCTTGTTGAGCCGTTTGAGCGTATCGGTCAGGGTGCTCACGTGGATCACCCCGGGCTGCTCGCGGTACCAATTGGAGAATTCCTCGAGCTTTTTCAGGTATTCCGGG
>QJZQ01000021.1 GCA_003246675.1 Nitrospirota bacterium
GGACTCGAACAACACCAGCGTGCGGCGCTCGGTGGAAAGTTCCTGCAACAGTTTTTTCCGGCCTTTTTTTCGCGGCAGAAAGCCCTCGAAGACAAAACGGTCCATCGGCAAACCCGAAACGGTGAGGGCGGCCAGCAGGGCCGACGGCCCCGGAACCGGGGAAATTCGAATGCCCTCGGCCACCGCTGATGTGACCAGGTGATACAAGGGGTCGGAGACGCCCGGCGTGCCCGCGTCGGAGACGAGGGCAACGTCCTTGCCCTCGCCTAGCAGGCTGAGGAAGCGGCTGCCTTTTTTCAGTTTGTTGAAGCTGTTGTAGCTGGAGACCGGCGTGGCTATTCCGTAGTGAGTGAGCAGCGTGCGGGTGCGGCGCGTGTCCTCCGCCGCGATGAGGTCCACGCTTGCCAAAATCTCCCCCGCGCGGTGCGAGAGGTCCGCCAGATGACCGATGGGCGTGCTGACGATGTAGAGCGTTCCGTTCATTTTCCCGCGGCTGGGCTGCGCCCGGACCCCTATCAGGTTCACCTGCTTACATAACCCGGTCAATGTACGTGAATTTTTCCGCGCGGAAAAGGGCTTTGTCCGGATGGGAAATAAAGACCTGCCAAGTAAGAGAGGTTAGAAGAAAGCCCGCCCGGGAGGGCGGGGAGATTGGAATATTCAGTTGTGGCGGCGGGGCTCAGGCCCCGGAGCTGCCAAGGCCCGCGGCGCCGCCTTCGTTTTCACGGGTCTTCACCAGTTTGAGCACCTTGCCCTCACCGGTCGTCATCTGGCAGCTGCCGTCGAGGACGGCGCCCACCTCGACCAGCAGCGATGGGGTTTTGAGGCTGCCCGCCACCTGGCTGTTGGCGTGGATTTCTATTTTTTGTGTCGCGACGATGTTGCCTTCGAGCCGCCCCTTGCAGATGACGGTGCCGGCCATCACCTCGGCGGAAACCTGCCCGGTTTCTCCGACGATGAGGGTATCGCCGGTATTGACCTGGCCTTCAAACTTGCCGTCGATGCGGACGGTGCCCTCGAAACTGAGCGAACCATTAAATACGGCATCTTCGCCCATATAGGCTTTTAACTGACTGTCCTCCCTTTTCATGACCATGGCGCATTCTCCTCTTGGGTATGGTTACCTTCCTTCATGGGTTTCGGATCAGCTTTTCGGGACGATCAAATCGAGCAGCCGGTCGAGATCGTCGATGGAATAATAATGGATGACGAGCTTGCCGCCTTTTTTCTGCGGCACGATGTCCACCTGGGTTCCGAGCCGGCTTTTCAGCCGGGCTTCGACGTCCTTGATGAAAATGTCTTTAACCGGGGGCGCGGCTTTGGTGGCACTGGTCTTGCGGTGGCGGACCTTGTCTTCGGTTTCCCGGACGCTCAAACCCTTCTTGACCACCTCGCGCCTAAGCGCTTCGATCTCCTTTTCATTTTCGAGGCCGAGCAGGGCGCGGGCGTGGCCCGCCGTCAGCCGCCCGGAAATGAGGTCCTGCTTGACCGCGGGCGACAGGTTGAGCAGCCGGAGGGTGTTGGTGATCGCCACGCGGCTTTTGCCCAGCCGTTTGGCCAGTTGCTCCTGCGTTAATCCAAAATCATCGCCCAAACGGGCATAAGCCTCGGCTTCCTCGATGGGGTTGAGATCCTGCCGCTGGATATTCTCGATAAGCGCGATTTCGAGCGACCGGGTTTCGCTGACCTCGCGGACGATGACAGGGATCTTTTTCAGGTTGGCCTTCTGGCTGGCGCGCCAGCGCCGCTCCCCCACCACCAGCTCGTACCCCTTTTCCTTTTTCTGCACGATCACCGGTTGGAGCACGCCGTTTTCCCGTATCGACTGCACCAGCTCGTCGAGTTTTTCATCGTCAAAATGCTTGCGCGGCTGAAGGGGATTGGGCTGGATCTCGTCGACCAGAAGTTCCACCACGCCGCCTTGCGCGGCTTTTTCCTCCAGGCCTTCCTCGAAATTAGGGATCAGTGCGTTGATGCCTTTTCCCAGTGCGTCACGATTCATGAGTATTATGCCGCGGTTCCGGCGTTCTGATGGGGTTTGCCTTTGGCGATGATCTCCTGCGCCAACTCCACATAGGAATCCGCACCGGTGGAGCGGTTGGCATAGAGCACTACTGGCTTGCCGTGGCTTGGCGCTTCACTCAGGCGCACATTGCGCGGGATCACCGTTTTTAACAAGAAATCCTTAAAATATTTCGCCACCTGATCCTTCACCTGGGCAGCAAGCAGGGTTCGGCCATCGAACATGGTGAGCAGAATACCTTCGACCTTGAGTTCGGGGTTGATACCATGCTTCACCAGTTTGAGCGTTTTCAACAAGTGGCTGAGACCCTGGAGCGCGTAATATTCGCACTGCATGGGTATAAGGACCGTGTGCGCCGCAGCCAATGCGTTCAGCGTCAAGAGGCCCAGCGACGGCGGGCAGTCGATGATGATGAACTCATAGTCCCGCTCCACGCCGTTGAGCGCCGCTTTGAGCCGTTTTTCGCGATGTTCCTGGTTGACCAGCTCAATCTCCGCCCCGGCAAGATCCACCGATGCCGGAATCAGGCTCAGAGTATCGATCAACGTCGAACAGGTGACTTCACTGCGTGTAGCCTCCTGCATCAACAAGTCGTAGATGCCGCGCTTGCCCTCGCCCAATTCCAGACCGAGGCCACTGGTGGCATTGGCCTGGGGGTCCGAGTCGATCAACAGTACTTTTTTCCCGGCCACTGCGATGCATGCGGCGAGGTTAATCGCTGTGGTGGTTTTACCGACCCCACCCTTCTGGTTTGCGATACAGATTATTTTTCCCATTAATAGCAGCTCTACCGCCCAATGGCTTTCAGGGCCGGGTTCCACAGAGTATCATAGGATTGATTATCTATCTGCACCGGTTCAGGCCAAGCGGCAGCCTATCCGGAGGTTGGGCTGGGTTGATTGCAAATAAACTACCATAAAATGGAGACCCACCGCAAAGAAAAGTTACGGAAGGCCGAAAAATATCCGGTTTCTTTGACCCGTGATATTCAGGCGAGGTGCGGGCCTATGTTTCACGTGGAACATTTCTGAAAAATCGTAAGTTGTGAGGCCACCCCGGAATAATTGATGGTGGGGATGGGATGCTGCTCAAAAAGCCCAGGATAGGAAGATTGAGGACTGGGAGCAGGACCGGTCGGTTCCTTTTTAATGAT
>QJZQ01000234.1 GCA_003246675.1 Nitrospirota bacterium
GAGATCGCTGCATCGAGGAGAGGCAGAGCTAGAACGGGGAGGGCGGCCGCCACCGCACCTGTAACGACGTGGCTCTTGGGCGGCGGCCAGGCGAGAGCCAGCCGTTGCGGCGGGATCCTTTTTACCACCACGAGAAAGAGCAGGGCGGCGGCTAAATACAGGGAATAGGCATGGGCGGCAAAAGGGGTGATGGGCCGCAGGAAAAACTGCACCACGGGAAAAACCGCGAGAAAATAAACCGCCAGCACCCCCGCCACGAGGCCGCAACTGAATTCGCCCTTGAGGGGGAGTTTATGCAAAGATAATCTCATTTTTCTTCTTCCGTAACAGGTAGAGAATCCAGCCGCGAATCATTATAATTTATAAATAGCCCCGCCATGATAAAACCTGCCTCAAGCCTTTATTGCTTGGGGCTTATGATGTTGACAAAGCGTCGGGCATTAATTACTATCCGACGGTGGCCTGGGAAGCGCCGCCGCCTGATTTAAGGGCAAAAAGCGGCGCCTGTGGCCCCCCGCCGGGAATAAAGGGCTCCTGTCACCCGTATTCCGTCGCATTTTCCCGGACACCGCCGAAATATTGATCCAGACGAGAAGAGACGGTCCATGAAACACCTTGCCATCGCGTCCGACCACGCGGGATATGAACTGAAAAACAAAATTACCGCTTTCCTTTTACAGGAGGGTTGGCAGGTCGAGGATATGGGGCCGAACAACTCCGAGTCGGTGGATTATCCCGATTTCGGCGTCAAACTGGCCGAGGCGGTGGCGCAGGGAAAAGTGGAGCGCGGCATCGCCATTTGCGGCACGGGCATCGGCATGTCCATCGTGGTCAACCGGTTTCGCGGTGTTCGCGGCACCTTGTGTGCCGATCTTTATACGGCCCGGCTCTGCCGGGAGCACAACGACTCCAATATTCTCATCCTCGGCTCCCGCGTGGTGGGCGAGGGGCTGGCCCAGGAAATCGTCCACACCTGGCTTGCGACGCAGTTCGAGGGCGGCCGCCACCAGCGCCGGCTGGACAAGATCAACAAAATTCAAGGCATCATTGAATACAAAGGAGAGGTGTAAATTGGCACTCGCTGACTTCGATCCGGAAATCGCCCAGGCCATCCAGGGCGAGCTCGACAGGGAAAACCATACGCTGGAGATGATCGCGTCTGAAAACTTCGTCAGCCCGCAGGTGCTGGAGGCTCAGGGCTCGGTGATGACCAACAAATACGCCGAGGGCTACCCCGGCAAACGCTATTACGGCGGCTGTGAATTCGTCGACGTGGCGGAAAGCCTGGCCATCGAGCGGGCGAAAAAGCTGTTCGGCGCGGAACACGCCAACGTGCAGCCCCACTCGGGGTCGCAGGCCAACATGGCGGTTTACCACGCGGTGCTCAAACCGGGCGACACGATCCTGGGTATGAACCTTTCGCACGGCGGGCACCTCACCCACGGCAGCCCGGTCAATTTTTCTGGCTACACTTACAATGTCGTCGCCTACGGGGTGAATCGGGAAACCGAGGAGATCGATTACGACGAGGTGCGCAGGCTCGCGGTGGAGAATAAACCCAAGATGATCGTCGCCGGTGGCAGCGCCTACCCGCGGGTGGTCGATGCTCTGAAGTTTCGCGCCATCGCCGACGAAGTCGGGGCCAAGATCATGACGGACATTGCGCACCCGGCCGGCCTCATCGCCGCCGGTCTTTACCCGTCGCCGGTACCGCATTCCGAATTCGTCACCACCACCACGCACAAGACCTTGCGTGGGCCGCGCGGCGGCATGATTCTCTGCCGCGAGGAATTCGCGAAGGATGTCAACAAGCGCATTTTCCCCGGCATTCAGGGCGGCCCCCTCATGCACACCATCGCCGCCAAGGCGGTGGCCTTCAAGGAGGCTTTGCAGCCGGATTTCGTTGCCTATCAGCAGCAGGTTCTGAACAACGCCCGCCACCTCGCCGCCGTACTTTCCGGGCGGGGCTTCAAGATCGTCACCGGCGGCACCGACACCCATCTCATGCTGGTGGACCTCCGGCCGCAGGACATCACCGGCAAGGACGCCGAGGCCGCTCTGGAAGCGGCTGGCATCACCGTCAACAAGAACACGGTTCCCTTCGAGACGCAGAGCCCCTTCGTCACCTCGGGCATCCGCATCGGCACCCCGGCGCTCACCACCCGCGGCATGAAGGAAGCGGAAATGGACGTGATCGGCGGCATGATCGCCGATACCCTGGAGCGGCTGGGTGACGACGCTTTCCAGAAGAGTTGCCGCAGTCGGGTCAAGGAACTTTGCGAACTGTTCCCCCTCTACCAGCAACTCCAAGCCAGGTGCTGATTCCGCGATGAAATGCCCGGGCTGTTCCAACATGGAAAACAAGGTGATCGATTCGCGGATGAACAAGGAGGGCGACATCATTCGCCGCCGCCGCGAGTGCCTGAACTGCGGCGACCGCTTCACCACCTATGAGCGGCTGGAGAAATCCCTGCCGTTTGTCGTGAAAAAAGACGGCCGGCGCGAGGAATTCAGCCGCGAGAAAATTCTCGATGGCGTCAAGAAAGCCTGCCAGAAGCGTCCGGTAAGCATCGAGCAGATCGAAGCCCTGGTGGACCGCGTGGAGCAGCATTTTCAGGACCTGGGCGAAAAGGAGATTTCGGCGGTGCTGATCGGCGAAAAGGTGGTCAAGGAGCTTTACCATCTCGACGATGTCGCCTATGTGCGTTTCGCCTCGGTTTACCGCTCGTTCAAGGATGTGAACGAATTCATGGTGGAGCTCAAGGAAGTCCTCAAGGACAAGCAAAATCCCAAAAAGAGCTGATAGCCGCCTCCTAGCCCTCCCCACCGCGACTGCGGACAAAAAATCCCCTTCCGGGGATCTCCCGTTGAATCCAAGAAAACAAAATGTTACGATAAACTCCTTATTTTAAGTGAGATTATCGGAGCACCCCGCACTCCTGTTTTTAAGAGAGGCCCCTGGCCGCATGGGAAAACTAGTTTTCAATACAGCGATCATCGGCTACCTGGGGGCATCGGTGGGTTATTTCATCTATCTCGTGTACCGCCGTCCCGTTGTTTCCACCCTGGCGGCCGCGGCGGTGGGCCTGGCGCTTTTCGCGCATACGGTTCTCATCGGCCTGCGGTCCATGGAGACCGGCCATGGCCCGTACACAACGCCCTTCGAGGTGGCGCTGTTTTTAGCCTGGCTGATCGTGGTGGTGTTTTTCGTCACCGAATGGAAATACCATATCAAGGACCTGGGCTCGTTCGTCATCCCCCTCGTGTTCGTGATCCTGCTCTTTTCCGGCTTCCTGTCTCAGGAAGTGATCCTGGTCGAAAAAACCGAATCGCAGTACTGGCTCACCCTGCACCGGACGCTTTCGGCGCTGGGATACGCGGCTTTCTCCATCGCATTCGCGGCGGCGATCATGTATCTTATTCAGGAACACCAGGTCAAATCGAAGAAGCTCGGCATCATGTATTTTCGCATGCCGTCGCTGGAAGTCCTGGATGACCTTAACTACAAGGTGATCACCATCGGGTTTCCCCTGTTCACGCTGGGTTTCCTGACCGGGGCGATATGGAACGTTAAAATGCAGCAGGGCCTCATGAGCTGGGACGTGCTCAAGACCTGGCCCCTGGTTCTTGTGTGGGCGATTTACGCCCTGGTATTTTTTGGCCGCCTGTTCGCCGGACTGCGTGGCAAGAAGGCCGCCCAGGGGGCGGTTCTGGGTTTTGTGGCGGTGATTTCAACCTATTTTCTGCATGTCTGAGACGATGGCCGAGCCAAATCTTGTGATGGTAGGCGTTAACCACAGGACCACTCCGGTGGAAATCCGCGAGCGCCTGGCGTTCAATCGCGGCACCATCGAAGCGTCGCTGGAAAAACTGGTCGCCTATCCCGAGATCGTCGAGAACCTCATCCTCTCCACCTGCAACCGCGTCGAAATATACGCCCGTGTCACCAACTGCGATACCGGCATCGATCTTCTCAAGCGCTTCGTCAGCGAATACCACAACCTGCCGCTTTCAGAGCTCAACAAGTTTTTTTACTGCTATCGCGATGAACGGGCGGTGGAACACCTGTTCCGCGTATCGTCCAGTCTGGATTCGATGGTGCTCGGCGAAGCGCAGATCCTGGGGCAGGTGAAAGACGCCTACAGCACGGCGCGCGCCCTGCGCTCCACTGGCATGGTGCTCAATCAACTGTTCGAGAAAGCCTTCAGTGTCGCCAAGCGGGTGCGGGAGGAAACCGGCATCGCCGAGAGGGGTGTCTCGATCAGCTCCGCCGCCGTGGAACTGGCTAGAAAAATCTTCGAGGACCTGGAAAACCATTCGGTCATGCTTGTGGGCACCGGGGAAATGGCCGAGCTCGCAGCCAAACATCTCATCAGCTATGGCGTCAAGACGGTTTACGTCGCAAGCCGCACCTACGAAAGAGCGGTGAAACTGGCGACCGACCTCAACGGCTGCGCCCTCGGCTTCGAACAGTTCAAGGAAGAGCTGCACCGTGCCGACATCGTCATCACCTCCACCGCGGCGCCGACCTTCATCATCAAGAAGGAAATGGTCGAGCGCGCGATTCATCAGCGCAAGAACAAGCCTATATTTTTCATCGATATCGCCGTGCCCCGCGACATCGAGCCCGAAGTCAACGACCTGGAGAACGTCTATCTCTACGATATCGATGATCTGGAGAGCGTCGTCAACGCCAATATCAAGGAGCGCGAAAAAGAAGCCGAAAGCGCCATGGGGATCATCACCAGCGAGGTGGTCAAGTTCAACAACTGGGTGGTGGCGCTCGATGCCGTGCCCACCATCGTGGAGATGCGCAACCGGGCGGAGAATATCCGCCGGCGCGAAATGGATAAAACGTTCAAGAAAATGCAGCACCTCTCGCCCGAGGACCAGAGCGCCATCGACCGGATGACCTCCACCATCATCAACAAAATACTGCATAAACCCACCGTCAACCTGAAGAAACAGACTCAGTCGCAAGAAGGTCACGTGTACCTTAAAGCCATCCGCCACCTTTTCCATCTGGACGATTAATGCCAAAAGATAAACTCACAATCGGTACCCGTGGCAGCCCGCTGGCACTTTGGCAGGCCCATTGGGTTCAGTCCCTTCTGCTCGAACGCCACCCTGAACTGGAAGTGGACATCCGCGTCATCAAAACGTCAGGAGATAAGATCCAGGACGTGCCCTTATCGAAAATCGGCGGCAAGGGCCTGTTCGTCAAGGAAATCGAGGAAGCCATGCTGCGCAAGGAAGTGGACATCGCCGTTCACAGCATGAAGGACGTGCCTATGGATTTGCCGTTCGGCCTCAACATCGCCGTCATCACCGAGCGGGAAAGCCCCTTCGACGCCCTGGTGTCCCGCAAGGGCCTGACCCTCGCGGAGATTCCTCAGGGCGGCAAAATCGGCACGGGCAGCCTGCGGCGCATGTCGCAACTGAAGCATTACCGGCCCGATCTCAACCTCGTGCCGATGCGCGGCAACGTCGGCACGCGTCTCGAAAAAATGGAGCGCGAGGAACTGGACGGTATCATCCTCGCCGCGGCGGGCCTCAACCGCATGGGCCTTCAGGACCGCATCACGGAGATCATCGACCCCGAAATCCTGTTGCCGGCGATGGGGCAGGGTGCCGTGGGCATCGAGGCGCGTTCGTACGACCATCGCGTGCAGGAACTGATTGTGGACCTCGATCACGAGGAAACCCATTTCACCGTCGAGGCCGAACGCGCGTTTGTCGGCGTTCTCGAAGGCGGCTGCCAGGTGCCTATAGGGGCTTACGCCACCCTGGACGACGAGATTCTCACCGTGCGCGGCCGCGTGGCCAGCCTCGATGGGAAAACCATGTATAAGTGGGACCGCCAGGGCCCGCCCACCGACGCGAAAAAACTCGGTTACAACCTCGGCAAGGATATTCTCAAGATGGGCGCCGACAAGATTCTCGATGAGCTTCTCGGGCCGAGCGATAACCGCTGACCGGCTTTTTCTCCTCCCCGCAACCTCCGCAAAATGATCGGGGGCATTCGCCCCGCGCTGGTATTTATTAGCACAGGAACTATATTAATATCAGAAGGTTCCTCGTAATTGACCTCCGGGAAAACGAGTGGGCTTAAGAGTTGCTGCTGAATTGCGAAAGGAGGAGCCGTCATGACCACGCTGAAGATGAACGTCGGGAAATTGGACCGTGCTGCGCGGGTTGTTCTGGGGGTGGTACTGGTGGCCGCGGGGCTCGCCTATTGGGGCGCGTTGGGATTGGGGCTTATCCTGATCGGGTGTATCCCCCTTGCCACGGGGCTGACCGGGTGGTGCCCGGTGTATGCGCTCCTCGGCATTAACTCATGCGCCTGGAACTACGATGCGCGCTAGCGCAGGGGATTTGTTAATGTAAAATCAATGCACCGGAGGCGATTTTTTCCTCCGCCAGGGCCACGGCTTCCTCGCGGAAGATGCGGTCCTTTTTTTTATTCTGTTCAAGCCGGGAAAGCAGGGCGCGGACGTTGCCGGCAATGGTGCGGTCAATCAGTTCCTCCACCCAGGCGCGGGCCCCCGCCCGCCGGAGTTCTTCGCGGAAGGCGGGGTTGGCCGTCTGCCTGAGTTCCACCGCGCAGCCGATAACACCCCCGGCATTGACGATGAAATCCGAGAGGCACAGGATGCCCCGCCGGTTTTCCAGATAATATTCGGTTGTCTTGCTGCTCGGGGAATTCGCGCCCTGGAGTACCGCCCGGCAATCGATGCGGTCGGCGTTTTTGGATGTGAGCGCATCGGGCCTGGCCGCAGGCACCAGGAGGTCGCAGGGGGCCTCCAGCAACCAGTCGCGCCGTTCATCCAGCCATTTGACCGGGGCAGGGCGGCAATACGAGGCCAGGCCCTCGCGGGTTGCACGGGCGGCCAGCAGCTCATCAAGATCAAGGCCATCCGGGTCCCATAAGGCCGCGTGAATGTCCGAACAGCCGACGATGCGCGCCCCGGCCCGGAAAAGTTTTTCCGCCAGTGGCGCCCCCACGTTACCGAACCCCTGGATCACCACCCGCGCTCCGGCGAGCCTGAAGCCATCGAGATGGTTTTCCAGGGTGCGCGCGGCGGCAAACAGGCCGTGCGCGGTAAGACCCCAGCCATCGATGGGGATGCCGCCCTTTTCGGGAGGCCGGGAAGCCCCGCCCCGCAGGTGATTTTCGCGGCCCAGCCGCTTAGAGTAGATCTCGTGGATGAGTTGCACGTCGTCTTCATCCGTGCCCATATCCGGCGCGGAGATATAAGTTTCCAGAGGGAAAAGCGCCTCGGCGAATAGGGTGATCCATTGCCGTTTAAGTTCCGGGCGCTCGACAAACACGCGCGGGTCGAGCTTGAGCCCTGATTTTCCGCCACCGTAGGGCAGGCCGGCGGCTCCATTCTTAAGCGTCATCACCCGCGCCAGGCGCCGCATTTCGCCGAGGGAGAGGTCTTTCGCCATGCGGATCCCCCCAAGGCCGGGACCGCGCCGGGTATTGTCGACGACAACGTAACCCCATTCCGTGCCCCTGTCGGGGTCGATGATGCGTGCGACCGTTTCCGCAACGGTTTCGGGGGTTCTTAGGAACCGGGAGGATCCGTCGGTTTCATTAATGATGTCGAGGACGAGGCGTGAAGGGGGCAGCATCGAATCAAGGGCCTGTGGATGGTGGATATATTAGGAAACCGCCGGATTCTGTGATAATTTTACGGCGGCCTTGTGACATAATTTTTTTCATAGAACCATGATCGGACCCCCAACTCAAGAAGAAATCCAGCACCTCATCGAGACCGCACTCAGGGAGGACCTGGGCCCCGGCGACATCACCACCGCGAGCGTATTGGAGGGCGACCCCATCGCCGTGGCGGAATTGACCGCCAAGGAGCCCCTTGTGCTGTGCGGGCTGGAAATCGCAAAGGCGGTATTTCTGCACCTCGACCCCGGCGCGCAATTCGAGGGCTCTTCATTCAGGGACGGCGACTCTGTTCCCCTGGGCGGAACCGTTCTTAGAGTCCGCGCCCATACGCGCGCCCTCCTCGAAGGCGAGCGCGTGGCTCTCAATTTGTTGCAGCGCCTTTCCGGGATCGCCACATTGACCCGGAAATTTGTGGAGGAGGCCCGGCCGCTGACCGTCCTCGATACCCGCAAGACCACCCCGGGCCTGAGAGTGTTCGAAAAATATGCCGTCCGCATGGGCGGGGGAACCAATCACCGCTTCGGTCTTTACGATGCCGTACTGATCAAGGATAACCACATCCGCCACGCGGGGGGAATTGCCCGCGCGGTCGCACGGGTGCGGGAGCGGACGGGCGTTTCCATCGAGGTCGAAACCACCTGCCAGAAAGACGTGGAGGAAGCCGTGCAGGCGGGAGCCGATACCCTGCTGCTCGACAACATGAGCCCCGAGCAGATCAAGACCGCGGTGGACTACATCGGCGGACGGGCGAAAACTGAAATTTCCGGCGGGGTGACCCTGGCCCGCCTGAAAGAGCTGGCAGGCACGGGGGCGGATTTTGTTTCTGTGGGAGCGCTCACGCATTCGGCTCCGGCGGTGGACATCAGCATGAATTTCCTCTGACCGCCCGGCTGAAGAAAGATTCGGGGTGTTATACTGATTTTGCTGACAACCTCAAGTGGTGATTATTCATGCCCTGTAAAGACACGACATCCCAGGTGGTGGTGAAGCTCGATACCGACGAGCGGCTGCGCGACTTCTACTTTTCCAAATTGACATGCAGTAAACCCATCGGCGGCGGAACCGGGTTCCGTGAATATTGCCTGGGCCGCCCGGCAAGCGAACTTTCAGCGTTGGAGTTTGCCGAGGTGCTGGAAAGCCTTGGCGGCGACCATGATGAAACGCAGTTTTTCCTATATATGGAATGGGACGCGATGCGAACCGCCCTGGATCAATATTTCGGCAATGCCAGCAACCTGGACGCTGAACGCTACCAGATCGCCTCGCTGGTTTACGATGAAGAGGGCGTCGAAATTCAGCAGATCATCCATCCGCCCAGAGAAATGCCGAAAATCATCCCCTGTTCCAAAAGAACCTCTTAGTCGGGATAAAGGCGAACCAGCCGGAGGTAGCCCTGGGAAAAGTCCTGATCGTAGCCCTGGGCCAGGCCGCTGACGTAGGAAAAATAAAAGGCCGCCTGCTGGTCGAAGGGGAGGCACCAGGTTCCGTTGCCGCCCCCTTCGGCGAACACCGGGTCGAGGTGCAGTTCCTGATTGGAACGGCCCCGGATCGTGCTGTCCGGCTGATAAAGTTTCTCGACTTCCTCCTTTTCGGGAATGCGCCAGTCGTGCTGGCCCAGAAAATCCTTCTTGTTCATGGTGTCGACGAAGGCGAGCGCTTCCTTAAAGTCGAGAAAATCCTGCGCGATGGTCCAGGAGTCGGTCTGGCACCACACCAGGCCGGTCTCGTGATCCGTCACGGTTCCGTCGCCGTTGTCGGTGAATCTTTTTTTTTCTGCCATGAAATCGTATCCTTGTCAAAAGTGCATCGAAGACCGCCGGGCGGCCCGGCAGGAGAAAAAGCGGTGCAAAACCGCCGGTTAAAAAATTTCATGTTAACCCAGGAAATTTTTCACTGTAAAGAAAAAATGAGCCGGGGCCGGTCGCCTGACCCCGGCGCAGAAATTGAAGATGGATTTTGCCCGGCGAATTTGATAAAAGAACCTGATTCGCGCTTGTCCCGGGGCAGGCGTTGGACGCTGTTTCATGCCCTGGGTGGCGGGCGATGATCTTGCACTTTTAGGGTTTACTGAAGGAGTCCAATGCCTCTCTTCATTTTTGAGTGCGGGAGTTGCCAGCATCTGATCAAGCAATCGCTGGATTCTCCTCCGGTCAGGAAGCAGGAACTCCATTGCCCGAAATGCGGTCGGGAGAGAAAATTCAAGTTCATCCGCGAGGCGGATTTTCAGGAAGACTGGTTCTCCAACATGCTGAAGATCCACAACAAACGCCGTCGGCCGGGCGACCGCCTGCACCGCACCGATTCGCGGCCGGAAAAATAATGACACCGCGCCAGTTGGCCGGGCCCCTCATCGAGGTATCCCCATCGCTTGTTTTATGAAAAAACGGATCGCCGTCGCTCTGCTTGCGGGATTCTGGATACTTGTCGCTCTGGGCGCGGGTCAGACCGGGTTGACGCCGGCTTACGCTCAGGGGCCGGCAGGGGAGGCGATGTGCGGCGAAAGCATCCATCCCGAAAAGTACTACGAACGGGCCTCCATGGTCACTCTGGGAGCCGGGTTCGCCTTTCTCCTCCTCGGTATTCTGGTCGACAGGAAAACTTTGAAGGCCGGTTTAATCGGCCTCGCTGTTGTGCCGTTCGCGGCCTGGGTTTATATCCATTTCTTTGTCGATTACAGCGGTCTCAAGCGGCTCGCCTTCACTTACAACACGCAAGCCGAGAACACCCTGGCCAATATTGCGGAAGCTCAGGACCGCTACAAGTCGGAGCATGACACCTTTATCACCGATCTGGATAAACTGCGCTCGCACACCGCCGGGGCGCATGGCACCAACCCTTGCGTCAAGATCATCAAGATCGAGGCGGAGTGGAACCATTGGTACGCGGAAGCCCGCCACCTCGCAAGCCCCGACAGGGTAACCTGGGACAGCCGCACCGGAAGTTCACTTAAAAAAGGCTGAGCGGGCAGGGCGTCAACGCGTCAGCACGATCTTTCCCACGGCCCGCCCCCGCTCCAGTTTGCGGTGCGCCGCACCCACCTCCGCAAAGGAAAATCGTTCTTCATCCAGTAGCGGCCGGACATGGCCTTCATCAACCAGGAGAGCCAGTTGGCTGAGGATTTTGCCATGATGGTCCCGGCCGATCCCCTTAAGCAGCGGAATCAACATGAATACCGCGTGCAGGGTGAGGGCCTTCATGTGCAACGGGGTGAGGTCCGCCTTGCCACGGGCGGCGATTGCGGCCACCGTTCCCCCAAGCCCCGCGGCCTCGAAGGAGGTCATCAGATTTTGCCCGCCAACGGTATCGAACACCACGTCGAAGCCCTTGCCGCGCGTGTGGCGGGCGACGTACTCTTCCACCGGCTCCGTCTTATAATCGATCGTTCCATCCGCGCCTAGACTTTTTGCCAGGCGCAGTTTATCCGCGCTGGAAGCCGTGGCGTAAACCCGCGATCCGGCCCATTTCGCAATCTGCAGGGCCAGGTGCCCGACACCGCCGGTGCCGCCATGCACCAGCACACGCTGACCGGGCCGGACCTGCGCGCGGTCGATCATCGCTTCCCAGGCGGTGATGCCCGCAAGCGGCAACGCCGCCGCCTCGGCAAACGTCAGCGTTTTCGGTTTTTTGGCTAAAAGCGCGGCCGGGCAGGCCATATAATCCGCCAGGGCTCCGCCGTGGCCCGCCACGCCACCGGCGCAACCGTAAACCTCGTCACCGGGCACGAATTGTTGGACGCCCTTCGCCGCTTTAACCACCACTCCCGCCACGTCCCCATGCAGCACCGCCGGGAACGGAGGCGCGATTGCCGGGAATAAGCCCTTGCGCAGCTTGTAGTCGATGGGGTTCACGCTGCTGGCATGCACCTCCACCAACACCTGCCCGGCCTTGAGAGCGGGTTTATTCATCTCGGCGGGGGAGAATACCCCGGGCCCGCCAAAACGGTGGATGACCATGGCTTTCATGGGAATTTTCCTTCTGAAAGGGGTGAGGCCGCCTGCGGCCTCAAAAGTTCACGGGCATTTTATCGCCCTATCTGTTCCGCCGAAGAGTATCATAAGGTGTTACGCACCGGCGTTATGCTTCGTTGGGGTCAATATAAGCAGTGTGCCGGGAAATGTAAAGAATCGACCGGTCGGGTTGCCGGAGTTGGTGGAAGCCACAGGGGAGGGGGAGATGGCCGAAGAAGAGCT
>QJZQ01000127.1 GCA_003246675.1 Nitrospirota bacterium
TCGCTGCTGGAAGGCGCGGACATGGTCTTCATCACCGCCGGCATGGGCGGGGGAACGGGAACGGGCGCCGCGCCCATCATCGCGAAAATCGCCAAGGAAATGGGCGCCCTCACCGTGGGCGTGGCCACCAAGCCGTTCGCCTTCGAGGGCAAACGCCGGATGAATCAGGCGGAACAGGGCCTGCAGGAACTCAAGGCCGCGGTGGACACCCTGATCATCATCCCCAACCAGAAGCTGCTCAGCTTCGTAGGGGAGAACACGTCGTTCATGGGGGCGTTCGCCCTGGTCGACGATGTCCTGCAGCAGGCGGTGTGCAGCATTTCCGACCTGATCGTGGTGCCCGGCCTCATCAACCTCGACTTCGCCGACGTAAAAACCATCATGAGCAATATGGGCAAGGCCCTCATGGGCAGCGGCACGGCGACGGGAGAAAACCGCGCCATCGAAGCGGCGCAAAAGGCCATATCCAGCCCGCTGCTCGACGAGGCCACCGTCGATGGCGCTCAGGGCCTGCTGATCAACATCACCGGCGGGCAGGATCTCACGCTCATGGAGGTTAACGAAGCCTCCATGCTCATCCAGAAAAACGCGCACGAAGACGCGCACATCATCTTCGGCGCAGTGATCGACAACCAGATGGACGGTCACATGCGGGTGACGGTGATCGCCACGGGCTTCGAGAAACGCACGCCCGTGCTCAAGGAGGTACCGCCGCTCATGGAAATACCGATTCTAAAGAAAGTCGAAAACGGCGACACCCTGCCGCAGGAAGCGATCAGCGATTCTTCCTACCGGAACCTGAAAACCCTGGCGCACGCGATCAAGGAGACCACGCCCGGGTCGTTGTCGAAGACGATCAATTTCGATATCCCCACCTTCCTGAGAAAACACGCGGACTGACGGCCACGCCTCGGGCTCCCCGCCCGAGGCTGACGGCCCCCTCGAAAGAAAAGGCGGCTCAGGAGGAAGGCGAAACGGGTTCGCTTTCCTCCCGCCCCCCCGCTTCAATCCCGGACAGCCGGGCCACCCACGGAAACTTCTCCAGCTCGCCGCCGGTATAGCCGAGGTTGAAAACCGTCGGGCTCTTGGCCACTTTATCGGGCTGCGGGTAGTAGGTGCCGAACAGGCGATCCCAGAAGAAATTCGTGATGCCGTAATTGCCATTTTCGTTGCGGAAATGATGCGCGAGGTGCAGCTTCTTGATGCGCTTGAGAAACGCAAGCCGCGGCGTGTAGGCGAGGTGCTGAATGCAGTGGCAGAATTCGTAAAAACAGGTGGTGACAAGCCCCGCCGCGAAGGCCGCCAGCGCGCCCGCGACGCCACCGATGAGCCCGCCCACCGGGCCGGTGATCAGCAGGATGGTCGGCAGGGTGGTCGGCAGCGCGCCGAACAGCACACCCAGGTCGTTGGGGTCGCTGTGGTGGTCGAAGTGGATGCGCTTCCACAGCGCCGCCGTTTTGGGGGACTTGTAAAGCCAGCGCCCGTGCAGGACGTAGCGGTGCAGGAGAAACCAGACCAGCGCGTACACGAAGGGAACCACCGCCACCGCCGCGAACAAAGGCCAGGGGCTCTCCATCAGGTACAACGCGCCGCCCGCCGCCGCCACGGTGAGGGCGAGGTAAACCTGGATGGCGGGATAAGCGAAATAGGCGCGCACCAGTTCGCCCAGGGTCATTTTATCGAGGTAGTGTTTTTGGCCCTTCCAGAGCCTGGAAGCAAACAACAAGGGGGTTCCTCCAATCGGTTGGGCCGCTTATTAACACGCTCACGCCGGGCGCGGGCCGCTCACTGGGCGTTCACCTTCCAGTTGTAATCGAGATACGACACCCGGACTTTGCGGCCCTGCAATGCTTCGCGCAGCGGTGCCGGGGCGTAGCGGGCGACGAAATCGAGCACGCCGCCCTGGGATGCGAAATCATCTTCAAACCAGTCGAAGATCGCCGACAGGTGCAACCGATTTCCCTTGGCGTCCCACCTCAGGCCCTTTTCAGGATTGGCGAGAAACGCGGTCATCTGGTCGTCAAGCTGTTCGTTCAGGCGATCGGGATGAAACGCCTCGGTGCGCAGATCCGGGCAGCTCACCGAAGCGCAGACGATGGCGGCGTGAATCCTCGGGTCACCCATTTTACGCAGAATTTCATGCTCGATGTCGTTCAGGGTGCGCTGCCGCCCCCCGACCACACCGGCGGGGCGCTGCCACACCGGCTTGAACAGATTGCCGATGTCGCGGATGCTCTCGACGGGCTGATGATCGACGACCATTTTGACGGCCAGTATATTATAAACATTGATCCAGAACGATAACTTTTCTTCCCTGCCGCCGAGTTTGCCCGGGTCCGCCTTTTCGAGGCTTTTCACCACCTGGGCGAAGACGGGATCGGCCTTCAGCTTGTCGTAAGCCACCGCGTTTAAGGCCACCCCGTCGAGCGTGGCGGGGGCGACGTATTTTTTCACCAGGCCGTCCCATGCCGCAAAATCGGCCGCTGCCGCGGGAAGTGCCTGAGCCAGAACCAGCAGGGAAAATAATCCCGCAAAAAACCGGGCCGGCAGACCGCTCCGGCGGCAACCGTTTCTCTCTGCGGCCTCCTTCTCTATTAAAAACCTCATGGCCATTTTCTCCTGAAAGATGAAGACAGGGTGCTTGACAACCGCTAATGCATGTTTAGTATAAAGAATACGCGGTTCCTTACAAGAGGGCTGGTTTTCGTGGGAGACCAGGCCCCGCCCAAGCGACACGACACCCAACAAACGAAGAAACGTATGAGTCCCTGGCTTAAAAAGATTTTCATGAAAAAAGAAGCACCGCAGCCGCCCGAGCTCAGGCTCGACGCCAGCGTGCACCCCCGGGAACTGCTTTACATTTCCGACCTGGACGGCACCCTGCTGCACTCCGACAGCCGCCTGCCGGAGGAATCCATCCAGCGGCTCAACCGGATGATCGACGCCGGGCTGAACTTCACCATCGCCACGGCGCGCAATTACGATTCCGTCCACCCGATCCTGCGCGACGTGAATTTTCGCCTGCCCGTCATCCTGTTCAACGGCGTCTACCTCACCGATTTTCATACCGGGCAGAACGTGCTGCTGGCCAACTTCATCTCCCGCGACATCATCACCACCCTGCTGGAGATCGCCCGGCCGCTGGGCATCGATCCGTTCCTTTACACCTACGGAGAGAACCACCGCCTGTATTACCGCAGCGCCACCAACCCCGGCGCCCAGGCCTACCTCGACAGCCTGGACGGCGACGGCCGCCTGACCCGCGTGGACGATTTTTCCATTCCCGCATCGGAACATATCTCCGGCTTTCTCCTCATCGATACCAAACAGGCCCTGGAGCCCGTTTACCATCAACTCAAGGAGCGCTACCCCGGCCACCTCAGCATCTACTTCGCCGAAGACGTTTCCATGAAAGGGTATTACTGGCTGCAAACGTTCCACCAGAACGCCAACAAGGGCAAAATGGTGCGCATCCTTTCCGAGCACCTGAGCGTGCCGCTCAACCGCATCGTCGTGTTCGGCGATTACCTGAACGACCTGGAAATGTTCAAAGTCGCCGGCAAAGCCATCGCCATGGACAACGCCATGCCCGAGGTGAAAGCCGAGGCGCACGAAGTCATCGGCAGCAACAACCAGAGCGCGGTGATCGATTACCTGGAAAGCCTGATCTTCAAACCCTGACGGCGGGCCGCCTCGCGGCCCCCTATTCAACGGAGCGGGTGCCCCCGCCCGCAAAAGGAAACACCAACATGTCGGAAAAAGAATTCCCCGAAGAAGCAGAAAAAACCGTTTACGAACGGGACAAAACCGCCAAGGAGCCCGCGCCGCAGGAAGGCGCCGCGCCCCGGCCCAGGCCGAAGATCAAACCGAAAAAAGTCTTCGTCCCGAAGAAAGCCACCTTCCAGACCGACAAGCCCATGGAGCACCTGGTGCGCCACCTGCGCGTCGCCTCAAAGGATTCGGCGGACCTCATCCGCAGCATCCTGGTGGATTTCCAGAAAGAACTGGCCGAAAAACCCGCCGACGACCCGGACAAGGAATTTCACGACCGCCAAAAGCTCGAAAAGTTTTTCTGCCGCCTGGTGAAAAAATACAGCACCTGCACCACCCGCGTGCTGGACGGCGAACTGGGCTGGATTTACAAAGGCATGAAGATCACCGAAGAAATCATGACCGAGGAAATGCTCGACGCCATCTTCAAGCTGGAGAAATACACCATCTCCCAACCCTTACGCACCCGCCTCGGCCACCACCTGATGCTCATCTGCGAAAGCCGCATCCACACGCCCAAGGTCGTTGAAGAAGAGCCGGGCGGCCCCATCACTCCGCCCGCGGGCAGCAACATCCCGACCTGATTTCACACACGGGGAGACAATACGGCGCGGCGGCGGCTATTTGAGACACGGCACCCTCTTAAGAGGAGGCGGAACCATGCCAAAACAAATCATCGGCCACTACCGCCCGCAAAAGGAAAAGCTCCTTAAGGAATTCGACGTCATCTCCCGCTTGCTGACCAGCGGACTGAAAGCACAATACGACGAGGAATTCGCCCGCCGGCTCCATCAGGAAGCCCGTCAGGAATACGAAAAACTCATTCCCGATATCCCCTATATCAAAGGCCAGCGCGGCAAGGCGCTGAACATTTTCTTACTTGCCACCGCCCAGGAGCTGGCGCTTTACAAGGCGATGAACGCACTTGGGAAATCCGCCGAAGAAGCCTGGGAACTGTGCCACCGCGCCGTGCGCCTGTACGCCGGGCGGATTCCGGGATGGAAAAAGTGGCTGATGCGGCGGCTGATGTTTTCACGCCTGGTCAGAAAGATATTTGCCCGCCGCGCGCGGCAAGGCGAACGGGGCCGCTTCGGCGACTTCGAAATCGAATACCTCGCAGGCGACGGCGGCGAATTCGACATCGGCGTCAACTACCTTCAGTGCGGCAACCTTCAGTTCGCGAAAGACCACGGCGGCGAGGCGTTCGCTCCCTACATCTGCATGTCGGACATCGCCCTGAGCGACGCCCTCGGCTGGGGCCTCATCCGCACGCAGACCCTGGCCGACGGCTGCGACCACTGCGACTTTCGCTTCAAAAAGGGCGGCGCGACGCGCGTCAGCTCGAAAACCCCCGCCGTGCAGGCGACCATCGACAAAATTCGGCGGGATGAGGCGGAGCGAGGTGACGAGGCAAACATTAAAAGATAAAACTATGGCGCTCGCCTTGAACGAAGAGACGAGCCATCTCGCTCTTATCCCCTGAGGCGAAGCTGCACTGTTTCATCTATCGACAATGAGCCGCCTCTACGGGCAGAGTTATCCATCCAAACAGATGAACCGCTCGCCAACTTTGCAGGGCGGCTTCTTAAAACCTGATATCCTTGTTCATCTGGTCGCGCAGGATGATCTCGGCGGGGGTGTAGTACTTTTTGTTGTTGTTGCAGCTCTTGCAGGAGGGGACGAGGTTGCCCTTGTTGCTTTTGCCGCCGCGGGCGATGGGGACGATGTGGTCCATGGTGAGTTCGGCGGGCGGGAAGCTGCCGCCGCAGTAATGGCAGACGCCTTCGGCGATTTTGGCCTGCCACCACTGGCTCTGGCGCAATTTGCGCGCTTTGGCTTTTTCTTTGGCGAATTGACTGTCGTTCATGCGTTCCTTTTCTCGATTAATCGGGGCTTCCGGCCGCGGGGGCGGAGCCGTCTCCCTTGTCAGGCCGCCGCTTCCTGCGCGCGCCACTGGGACGTGACCAGCAGCCGGGGGTCGAACTTGCCGCGCACCGCCCGCACCGAGGCGGAAAGGCTGCCCTGCGGGTACCAGTGCATGTCGCCCTGGTCGAACTCGAAGCCGAGGGCGGCGGAAAGCCGGGTCTCTCCCGTCCAGAAGCAGCTGCCGTAGCTGAATTCGAAGATCGGGTCGATGTGCAGGATGAAGGTTCTGCCGCGGGATTTAAAGGGATGGGCGATTTTGTACAGGCTCTGGATCTCCAGCCGGGCGGGCAGCCGCCAGTCGCCATGGCCGCCGAGCTTTTGCCGGTTGAGTTTTTCTATATATTCGTTGGCGTCGTACCAGTCGATGTAGTTGCCGGTTTCGACATAGGCGTAACTCTCCTGCCACATGAGGCCGGTGAGCGTGTCGCCGAGGGTGCCGTTGCGGTTGTCGGTGAAGCGGTCGTTCATGGTTTTCCTCCGGAAACCCCCGGCAGGAAACCCGCCGTGGGCAAGAAACGAAACCCGCACTGTTCGATGTCGTCCGGTTCCCAGGGGTAGCGGTAGCAGATGAGCGGTTTTTCCGGCGTGTCGTGCACCTGGCAGCGGTTGTCCTCGCCGAGCTTATTGCACGGGATGTCGATTGCGTAGTGCAGCTGGTTTTTCTCTTTGTCCTCGCCCACAACGCGGATGCCCCGGTAGCCAAGGTAAAGTTCGAGTTCCTTCCGGTTGCCGTGCTGTTCCAGCGTCGCATCGCGCACGGCGGTGATGTTCACCGTGCGGCAGCATTCACCGCACTGGTGGCACTCTCCCTGGCGCGTCAGCATACCCCCTCCCCCGCTACGGTCATTTTCCCTTTTTCTTTCCCGCTCCGGCCACCTTGCCGCTGTCGTAATCGGCGGTGATGGAGGTGTAGATGCCGCCGCGCACGTTGAATTCCCCCACCACCCGCATTTGCCGCGGCTTGCAGGCGCCCACCAGGTCGTCGAGAATCTGGTTGATGACCTTCTCGTGGAAGGCCCCCTCGTCCCGGTAGGACCACATGTACTGTTTCAGGGACTTGAGCTCGACGCAGAGCCGGTCCGGCACGTAGGTGATGTAGATGGCCGCGAAATCGGGCTGGCCGGTTTTGGGGCACAGGCAGGTGAATTCGGGGCACTCCATGTCGATCTCGTAATCCCGGTCGGGGCACGGGTTGATGAACACCTCGATGTCCCTGGATGGTTGTTTTATCATTAGTTACCAGTTTTTTTGGGGTTTTTTAAAAAAAAATCGCGGGCGACCTTGCTTTTCCCGTTTGCGGTCTTATTTATCTGTCAGCACTCCCTCAGGGTGAGTGCCAATGGCTGGCGCGTCAATAAAAACGCATTTCCACTCGGGCTTTGCAGCCCGAACCACTATATTTTACAACAAGTTAAAAATTTTAACCTGTTTCGGGGGTCTTTACGGGCTCGCGAATTCACTTTGTCCAACGAAAGTCTATCATCTTTTTAAGGAGTGTTTATGAAAATCCGACCTTTGCAGGATCGAATTCTGGTTCAGCCCATTCGCGAAAAGGAAGTGATGAAGGGGGGAATTTTCATCCCCGATTCCGCCAAGGAAAAACCCATCGAGGGCCGGGTCAAGGCGGTGGGCAAAGGCAAGATCGGTGACGACGGCAAGCCCATCAAGCTGGAAGTGAAAGTGGGCGACAAGGTCCTCTACAGCAAATACGGCGGCACGGAGATCAAAATCGAAGGGGAGGATTTCCTCCTGATGCGGGAAGACGACATCCTCGGCGTTATCGAGTAAAAGCCCGGCGCAACTGAAACCCGCTGGACTCACAAATAAAATACACCTCGAATTCAAGGAGATAACTTTTCATGGCAAAACAGATTATTTACGACGAGCACGCGCGACACAAAATCCTTTCCGGCGTCAACCAGTTGGCGGACACCGTGAAGATCACCCTCGGCCCCAAGGGCCGCAACGTGGTCATCGACAAAAAATTCGGCTCGCCGACCATCACCAAGGATGGCGTCTCCGTCGCCAAGGAAATCGAACTCAAGGACCCCTTCGAGAACATGGGCGCGCAAATGGTCAACGAAGTGGCCAGCAAAACCAGCGATAACGCCGGCGATGGCACGACCACCGCGACGGTTCTCGCCCAGGCCATTTTCCGCGAAGGCATGAAGAACGTCACCGCCGGGGCCAACCCGATGGACATCAAACGCGGCATCGAAGACGCCGTGGCCGCCATCGTTCCGGAAATCCGGAAAATGGCCAAGCCCACCAAGGACAAGAAAGAGATCGCTCAGGTGGGCACCATCTCCGCCAACCAGGACACGGCCATCGGCGAAATCATCTCCGAAGCCATGGACAAGGTCGGCAAGGACGGCGTCATCACCGTCGAGGAAGCCAAGAGCATGGACACCTCGCTCGAGATCGTCGAGGGCATGCAGTTCGACCGCGGCTACCTCTCCCCCTACTTCGTCACCGACCCGGAGCGCATGGAAGTCTCCCTCGAGGACGCCTACATCCTCCTGCACGAGAAGAAGATCGCCAGCATGAAGGACCTGCTGCCGCTGCTCGAAAAAATCGCCAAGAGCGGTAACCCGCTGCTCCTGCTCGCCGAGGACATCGAAGGCGAGGCCCTGGCCACCCTGGTGGTCAACAAGCTGCGCGGCACGCTGAACGTCTGCGCCGTCAAGGCGCCTGGCTTCGGCGACCGGCGCAAGGACATGCTCAACGATCTCGCCATCCTCACCGGCGGCAAGGTCATCACCGAGGACATCGGAGTGAAGCTGGAGAACGTGGACATCTCCGACCTCGGCCGCGCCAAGCACATCACCATCGATAAGGAAAACACCACCATCGTCGATGGCAAGGGCAAGGCGGCCGACATCCAGGGCCGGGTCAAGCAGATCCGCAACCAGATCGAAGAGACCACCTCCGACTACGATCGCGAAAAGCTGCAGGAGCGGCTGGCGAAACTGGTCGGCGGCGTGGCCATCATCAAGGTCGGCGCGGCAACGGAGACCGAGATGAAAGAGAAGAAGGCCCGCGTCGAAGACGCCCTGCACGCAACCCGTGCGGCGGTGGAAGAGGGCATCGTGGCTGGCGGCGGCGTCGCTTTCCTGCGCGCGTTGCCCGCTCTCGACAAACTCAAGGGCGATCACGACTACATGCAGGGTGTGAAAATCATCCGTCGCTCTCTGGAAGAGCCCATTCGCCAGATCGCCAACAACGCCGGCGAAGAGGGCACCGTGGTCTGCCAGAAAGTTCTGGGCATGAAGGGCAACATGGGCTACGACGCCAAGACCGGCGAGTACACCGACATGATCAAGGCGGGCATTATCGACCCCGCCAAGGTGACGCGCACGGCTCTGCAGAACGCGGCCAGCATCTCGGCCCTCCTGCTGACCACCGAAGCCATGATCGCCGACCTCCCCGAGGAAAAGGACGATGGCCACAGCCATGGCCCCGCGGGTGGCGGTATGGGCGGTATGGGTGGCATGGGCGGCATGGGCGGCATGATGTAAGAAGCTGCGCCCTTCCAATACGCGCAAGCAAGCGAACCCCGGCCCTCTGGGCCGGGGTTTTTTTTCGCCCGGCCGGCCCCACGCTCCCCCTTTAACATTGACAGACTTCGCCCCGAAACGTTAACATGGAATGACACTTTATAAGTGGCGGGCGTTTGAAATTAAAGGGCCTGAGGTCCGGACACCGCGCCCGGCCCGGATGCAGGCCGGATGGCCTTCCAAGGCCACCCTGGGCTCCCAACCTTTCCTTTTCCCACCCCTCCAGGTCTTCTGGAGGCAAAGGTAACACATTGAACGTTCTCGGCATGATCCTGGCTGGCGGCGAAGGCAGCCGGTTGTACCCCCTGACGAAGGAACGCGCCAAACCCGCGGTCCCCTTCGGTGCAAAATACCGGCTGATCGATTTCGTCCTCAGCAATTTCGTCAACTCGAAAATTTACTCCAGCTACGTTCTCACCCAGTTCAAATCGCAATCGCTCACCGAGCATTTGCAGGAAGGGTGGCGGCTGAGCTCCATCATCCCGGACCATTTCATCCTCCCGGTGCCGGCGCAAAAACGCACGGGTGACAGCTGGTACCAGGGCACCGCCGACGCCATCTACCAGAACATCAACCTGATCGAGGGCCACCCTTACGACCTGGTGGCGGTGTTCGGTGCAGACCATATCTACCGCATGGACCTGCAGCAGATGATCGCCTTTCACGTGAAGAAAAAAGCCGACGTGACCATCGCGGCGATTCCCGTGCCGATCCGCGAGGCCCCCGCCTTTGGAGTCATCAAGGTGGAGGATAAGCATCGAATCACCGGCTTTCAGGAGAAACCCGCGCGGCCCAAAGCCATCCCCGGCCGCCCCGAGGAAGCCTACGCCTCCATGGGGAACTACATCTTCAACGCCAATTTTCTCGTAAAAATCCTCTACGAGGACGCGGCGCGGGAAAATTCCTCGCACGACTTCGGCAAGGACATCCTGCCCCGGATCTACAAGACCAACCGGGTGTTCGCCTACGATTTTCGCACCAACCGCATTCCCGGTGCGAGCGCCAACGAAGTCGGCTTCTGGAAAGACGTTGGCACCATCCGGTCCTTCTGGGAAGCCAATATGGATCTCAGGAACGTCAAGCCGACCTTCAACCTGTACAACAGCTCCTGGCCGATCCGCACCGCCACCTACGACGGCCCGCCCGCCAAGTTCGTCTTCAACGAAGACGGCCGCCGCGGCCAGGCGGTCAACAGCATCGTTTCCGAGGGCAGCATCATCTCCGGCGGCATCGTACAGGATTCGGTGATCGGCCGCGCCGTCACCATCGACAGCGGCGCGGCGGTGATCAACTCCCTGGTGATGGACCGGGTGCGCATCGGCAAAAAATGCAAAATCAACATGGCCATCATCGACAAGGACGTGGACATCCCCCCGGGAACCACCATCGGCTACAATATCGAGGAGGACAAGGCGCGCTTTCTCGTCGACGAGGAATCGGGCATCATCGTCATCCCCAAAGGCTACCGTTTTTCCACCCCCTCCGCATAAAACGCGGCCGGTGAAAGGCAACCCCGTGACCCAGGTCAGAACCGGCCTCGACCGGCTGCTCGATAACCCCGAAAAATACCTCAAACCAGGCCCCGTGGGCCTGCTCGTCAACCACACCAGCGTGGCCGGAGACGGTCGCCACAGCATCGTCCACTTCAAGACCCTGGACCGGCATCCGCTCCGAGGGTTGTTCGCACCCGAGCACGGCCTTTATGGGGTGGATCAGGACATGATCGCCGTTTCCGATGCCGTCGACCCGGTCTCCGGGCTCACCATTCAGAGCCTGTATGGCGCGGAGGCCGATACCCTGGCCCCCTCGCCCGATGGCCTCGCCGGGCTCGGCAACCTGGTGTTCGATATTCAGGACATCGGCTCGCGCTATTACACCTTCATCTACACCCTCGCCAACTGCATGGCGGCGTGCCGCGAAGCGGGCGTGCGCGTGGTGGTTCTCGACCGGCCGAACCCCATAGGCGGCGTGCAGGTGGAAGGCAACCGGGTGGACGAGGCCTGCCGCTCCTTTGTCGGCCAGTACCCCCTGCTCAACCGGCACGGCATGACGGTGGGTGAACTCGCCGGGATGTTCAACGACGCGTTCGGCATCGGCTGCGATCTTGAAGTCGTTCCCATGCAGGGGTGGCAGCGCGCCATGGGGTACGAGCAAACGGGCCTTATGTGGGTGCCGCCCTCGCCCAACATGCCCGCCCTCTCAACGGCGGCTGTTTATCCCGGCATGTGCCTGATCGAAGGCACCCAGCTTTCCGAAGGCCGAGGCACCACCCTGCCCTTCGAGCAGATCGGGGCATCCTACATCGACCCGCACCGCCTGGCCGCCCGCCTCGCCGGCGACAATCTGCCCGGCGTGTTTTGCAGGCCGCACTTCTTCAAACCGATGTTCCACAAAGACTCGGGAAACGTTTGCGGCGGCGTCCAGTTCCACATCACCGATCGGAAACGCTTCAAGCCCCTGCTCACAGGCATCGCCGTGATCCGCGCCATTTATGACGAATACCCCGAAACCTTCGCCTGGCGAAGCGAACCCTACGAATTCGTGAGCGACCGGCCCGCCATCGACCTGCTGTACGG
>QJZQ01000145.1 GCA_003246675.1 Nitrospirota bacterium
GGTATGGAAAGTGAGGGGCGAATCGCTCCCGAGCTTTCCTCCTTTGGCCGCAAACAGGTGGTGGAGCTGGAATTTGGCGATTCGCACGTCCCCCATACCTGGGAGTCCTGGGCGAGCACCAAGCTCAAGAAACCTGACTCGTTTCGCACGGAGCGCGTTCTTGACAAGATGCCCAACTTTCATTTGAAGCCGGATGAAATTGAAGCCCTTGTCGTATTGCTGCGCGGTTTTAACGGTTCAAAAATACCGGAGCGCTATCGCAAGATTCTTAGCGAAAAAGAGCAAATCATCGAGAAAGGGCGACGCCTGGTGGAGCGCTATAACTGCCGGGGCTGTCACCATGTCGAAGGC
The DNA here is from genome assembly GCA_003246675.1 of Nitrospirota bacterium. Lineage (GTDB taxonomy): Bacteria > Nitrospinota > Nitrospinia > Nitrospinales > VA-1 > SZUA-259. The sequence goes on from QJZQ01000145.1 coordinate 352, forward strand.
GAGGGGGGCCGCATTCAGAACTACCTGGCCGCCACCGCCCTGTATCCGCCGCCGCTGGAACTGGGTTCTTATCATGTCGGTGAGCGGATCAAGAGTTCCTGGCTGTTTTCATTCCTGAAAAACCCGACGCCTGTGCGCACCTGGCTGAAGACGCGCATGCCCACGTTCAACCTCAGCGATGAAGAAATCACCGCTTTCACCCGCTATTTCGAAGCTTTGGCGCCTTTACCCACGCCGTATGATGCCGGGGTGAACGTCGCCAAAAACGCGGATAAGGTCATTACCGGGATCAAAGAGGTCAACTACATGGATTGCGGCAAATGCCACGATGAAGGCGCGAAAGGCATTGACTTCTCCATCGCCAGCGCACGGCTCCGGGAGGAATGGATCTCGCGCTGGTTGAAAGACACTCGCGAGATGATCCCCTGGACAAAAATGCCTTCCCACTGGGATAAGAGCGGCGATCAATACACGGTGCCGACCAAATTTGACATGCTTAAAACCGTGGGTCCCGTGGATGCGCAAGTGAACGCCATCCGGGATTTCATTGTGGCTTACAATTCCTCGGATGCGGATTTCTCCCTGTCTCTGGAGGATGGTGGATCCGGCGGAGAAGGTGACGATGAGTCCGGCGGCAACGAAGAGGCCGGTGGTGACGAAGAGGCTGCCAGCGGCGACGATGAGGAAGAAGAGGAGGATGAGTGATCGCCGCTCAATAGTGATTGCTTTCCGTGTGTGTTTTGTTATTAAATAATAGGTACACCTGCTTACGGGGTTGCGGCCCCTTAAGCAGGTAATCCCTTGAATTAACGTTTCTATTATTGAGAGCCTTAGATCATGGAAAATTCAGGACTTGAAAACTTTTTGCTGATCGCGACCAAGCCGGATAATATTCCCATCGGAACCATGCTGCTGTTCGTGGCCTTTGTGATGTGGGTGGCCATCAAACAGATGGTGGTGCATGATCGGCTGATTAAAGAAAATAAAAAAGAGAAAATCTGGGATGAAATGATAAAGTAAGTGGCTATTTTCGTTATAGCATTTGTCTCTTTTATTATCGGCATCATCCTTATCGCCCTGCTCAAGAAAACCTCCCCGCCTCCACCGCAGGAAACCATCCTGTTTGAAAGCCAGGAGGACAAGCCGCTTTATCTGGTTGATCCCGAGAAGTTCAAGGCTAAATGCCTTGAATTCCTGGAGCGTTTCAATCTCGAATACGAGCACTCCATCTGGGCCAACGACAACGAGCTCGAAATCATCATGAACGACGAGACGCCCGTTGTTGGTGGCACGTACCTCGCCCTGTGCATTATTGATCCCCCCAACAATACGGTGGACGCCATCAAGGTGAAAGGTTTCCTCGATACCGTGAAGGGGGAGGGGGCTTCGCGGGGCATTTTCATCACCACCGGTTATTTTACCCACGATGCCATCCGCACCATCGAGGAAGAGCCGGTGGAACTTGTCAATGTGGTTTCATTTCTATCCTACCTGCGAAAATTTGGTATCGATCAGTAGCCCGCGCTGAGGCAGGGCGTTATCGTATCCCCGGATTATTAAACTAAGCTTTTAAAAGAATTTCTTCCTGTGCTACCATTGGCGCATGAAAATTCGTGATATTCTCGACCGCGACGCACCCACTTTTTCCTTTGAATTTTTTCCCCCAAAAGATGAAGAGGGGTTTCAACGGCTTTTCTCCACCATAGAGAACCTGAAGGAACTCCAACCCGGCTATGTTTCCGTCACCTATGGCGCCGGAGGCACCACACGCAGCCGGACCCTGGACCTGGTCAGCCGCATCAAAGATGATATTGGCATCGAAGCCATGGCGCACCTCACTTGCGTGGGGCACGATGCCGAGGAGATCCGCACCATTCTGGAGCGAATGAGGGAGGCCGGTATCGACAACGTGCTTGCCCTCAGGGGTGACCCGCCGCAGGGCGATGCGCAGTTCGTCAAGACGGCCAACGGCTTTGAATTCGCCAGTGAACTCGTTGCTTTTATTAAACAGAATTTCTCCTTTTGTCTCGGGGTCGCCGGTTATCCGGAAGGGCACGTGGAATGTTCCGATAAGGCGCAGGACCTGGTGCACCTGAAACGCAAGGTGGATGCCGGTGCCGACTTTATCGTGACGCAGTTGTTCTTCGACAACCGGCATTTTTACGACTTCATGGACCGGGTAAGGGGGATGGGGATCAACGTTCCCGTCATCCCCGGCATCATGCCGGTCATTAACGTGAACCAGATCAAGCGCTTTACAAAAATGTGCGGGGCCACAATTCCTGCGGACCTGAGCTCCGCCCTTGAGGCAGTTCAGGACGACAGCGATGCCGTTGGCGCCGTCGGCATCGATTACGCGACCCGGCAGTGCGAGGAACTTCTGCGTCAGGGCGCGCCAGGGATTCATTTTTACACACTGAACCGGTCGCTCGCCACTCGGGCCATCGTTGAAAATCTCTCGCGGGAGAGGTGAATCGATAAACCTTTGAATAACGATGCCCGCTGTGCTGAAAATACCCGTTCTCATTCTATGTTTGTTTGTCCTGCTGGTCCCGTCCATCGCCACCCCGGAAGAAGGGGAAGTGCGGGATATGACCGAAGACATGGTGCTTATTCCCGCCGGTGTTTTCAGCCAGGGTTGTGATCAGTTCGGCCCGCAGCACGGAGCGCCCACCCATCGCGTTTTCCTGCATGCCTTCATGATCGATAAATACGAAGTCACCAACGAGCAGTTCGAGGTTTTGTTCCCGGAGCACCGGCTCAGGCGCAGTAAATTTTCCAATTGCGACCGTTGCCCCGTCTCGAAAGTGAGTTGGTACGAGGCGGCGGATTACTGCCATATCGTGGGAAAGGCCTTGCCGAGCGAGGCGCAGTGGGAACGCGCCGCCGGCCCCGGCAACGGATGCGATTTCCCCTGGGGCCCCACCTTCGAGCCGGATAAAAATCAGGCCCGGGGAGGGTTGAAGTTAAAAGATAACGCGGCGCCGGTGGGAAGCTACCCGCCCAACCAGCACGGGATTCACGACATGGCGGGCAATATGTGGGAATGGGTGGGGGACTGGTTTTCCATCGATTTCTACCATCTGGGCGATTTGTACAACCCGCGCGGGCCATCGAGCGGTATGATGAAGGTGCGCCGGGGCGGCTCCTGGTCGGACAGCGTGAAGGCCATGGCCACGGGATACCGGGACTGGAGCTACCCTCATTCACGCGGGTTCAACGATATCGGTTTCCGTTGCGCCATCACACTTATCCCCGAAAAGCGATAACATGATCACCTCTGCCAAGCAGGATTACATCAACAGGCTGGTCGGCGAATGTCTTTCGGATGACGGGGAAGCGCTGGAGCTCAAGGGCAAATTCATCGGCGATGAAGGAATCGAGGCCCTGGTTCATGCCGCGGGGCTGGAGGAAGTGATCGATCTGGATTTATCGAAAAACTCCATCACCCACAAGGGGGCACGGCACCTTGCAGAGTGTCCTCGTTTTAAAAATCTCAAACGCTTGTACCTGGGAGAGAACAGCCTGGGCGACAAGGGCGTCACCGCGCTCATGGCGGCCGAATACATGAACGGGTTATCGGTGCTCGATCTGAGGTTCAACGATTTCGGCCCCACGGGCGGCCGGGCGATCGCCCAATCCGAGCGATTCAGGAAGTTGCAGATCCTGGTTTTGCAGGAAAATAATGTCGGCGATGAGGTGCTCATCGCCATTGCGAAATCGCCGACGTTCGCCAACCTGCGCAAACTCAATTTTTATCGTACCGACATCACCGTCCGGTCCGTGAAGGTGGTTGCCCGTTCCAAGGTCCTGGCGCGTCTCAAGTACCTCAACCTGGCGAGGAATTATCTTTTTGAGCAAGGCGGCCGCGCACTGGCCTCCAGCGATACCTTAAACGAGCTGGAAACCCTGCTCCTGTTCGACACCGGCATCGGCGAACCGGTCGCCCGGGAAATCGCCAAATCCCCCACCTTTAGCAAACTCAAGATTCTGCGGGTCACCTGAAGGCAGCACCGTACCCGTAAACCGCGAGCCTCCCGCTCTCCCTACGGGCGGCCTCCTGAATGGAGCCGGACCCTTTGCCGGGGTCAGGAGTATCGATCGTTCAGCCAGGGTTCGGCGGTGTTGGAGTAGCCGCGTTTTTCCCAGAACCCGAGTTCGTCGGTCTCCCTGAACTCTATTTCCCCAATCCATTTGGCTCCCTTCCAGGCGTAGAGCTGGGGCGTGATCATGCGCACCGGGCCGCCATGTTCCTTCGTCAGGGGTTCCCCCTCCCAACGATGGACCAGCAGCACATCGCTTTTCATCGCTTCTTCCAGGGGCAGGTTGGTGGAGTACCCATCGTAGGCCTTAATATAAATAAACTTTGCCGATGGCAAGGGGCGGCAATCTTCGGCGATGTCCCTGAAGCGCACGCCAACCCAGCAATTATCGAGCCGGCTCCAGGTGGTGACGCAGTGAAAATCGGATACATCCTGCACCTGTGGTAACGCCATGAACTGGTTCCAGGAATACGTTTTCACGGTATTGACCAAGCCGGAAACGGTGAGGCTCCAGTGCTCCAGGGGAATTTCCGGCTGGATGCCGAGGTCGAGCACCGGCCAGCCCTCGGTGACACGCTGCCCGGGGGGAATTTTCGGATTGCCGTCGCGGTTCGGCTCGCCTTCGCCCATGGGCACACCCCCATCCCAGGGGGTCTTGTCGCGCAGGGCCTTGCGGTAGGCGATGAGTTTTTCGCGGCTTTTGATCTGCTTGGAGTCTGGATCGTACATGCATTCTTCCTGTTTGTTGGACCGGCTCGCCCGAAGTTCGGGGCGGTTATTTTATTTTGATGGCAAAAACGCCGGATGGATACAAAAAACGCCCGGCGCCAATGCATTTCCCCCCTTTTTTCGCCATCCGTAAATCTCTTGAATTATCGCCCTTAATGTTAAAGTCGCACCCTGTGCGGCCGACAAGAAAGAGAAACGCGGCTCACCTGGGGAAACGATGAAACTCAAAATTCTCACCTTCAATTGGCACGCTCCTTATCTTTGCATGCTCGCGCAACTACCGCACGAATTTCTGGTGGTCGAGCCGGAAATTTCTCCGGGAAAATTCAAGCTCTGGGAGGAGGGCATGCGGCCCCAGCCCGCCAATGTGACGCGGATGAGCCCGGATGCTGCCGCCGTGGCGCTTGGCTCAAACAAGGTCGATCTGGCCATCGCCCACAATATCAAGGACCTCGTCTGGCTGCACCCCTGGAACGGCGCGAAAATACTGGTTTTTCATAATCGCCTCAGCACCGAAATCGCGCTGGGGCAAAACAGGGTGAACCGGGGTGACTATCTGGCGCAAATCGCCCCCCTGCTCGAGGGTGTCACGCGGGTGTTCATTTCCGCCAGCAAAAAAGCGGATTGGGGCTATGACGGTTCTATCATCCCTCCGGGCATCGATCTCGACGCATTCAACGGATACACCGGGGAACGGTCCCTCGGGCTGCGCGTGGGGAATCATTTCCTGGAGCGCAACCTGATGCTCGGTTACGATGCCAGTGAAAAGATCGCCGCCGGGTTTCCAGTCAAGACCCTGGGCCTCAATCCCAGCCTGCCGGCAAGCCGGCCCACCCGGGATTTCGCCGACCTTCTCGACCATTACCGCCAATGCCGGTTCTATCTGCACACCACCGTGCACCCTTATGAGGACGGTTACAACCTGGCCCTGCTCGAAGCCATGGCGACCGGCATGCCCGTGGTGTCACTGGAAAACCCGTCCAGCCCGGTGAAGGACGGTTGGAATGGCTATATCTCCCGCGACATCGCCCCGCTGAGAGAATCCGCCGCCCGGCTCCTTGCGGACCAGGCCCTGGCACGGCGGTTGGGTGGAAACGCCCGGGAAACGGTCCGCCAGCAATTCAGCCAGAAGACCTTTCTCGATGCCTGGAGTCAAACCATCGAGGGCGCGAAAACCGGTGGATCCTTCACCCCCATCATCGAAAGCACCGAAAAGGCCAACTCCATGAATATTCTCATGGACTATGTTTCCTATCCGGCGACGACGGCCTGCTACCTGGAGAAAGCTCTCAGGAAATTCTGCCGTGTTGTCACCTGCGGCGGCACGATCACCGAGTCCACCCTCAAGCGGTGGGATCTTATGGCGATCAAGCAGCGTGTGACGCCACAGGATCTGCCCCGTGAGCCAGGCGCGCCGCTTGCAGAGACGCTGGAGAAACTCCCGCCGGGTTTCATACCGGATCTTTACCTCTGGGTCGAAACCGGGCTTGGCGGCCCCCCGCCCGACCTTGCGGAATCGCCGCTTCCCAAAGCCTGTTATCTGATCGACAGCCACCTGAATTTTGAAACCCATCGGCAGATCGCACTGAATTTCGACTGGGTTTTTGTAGCGCAGAAAGCTTTTGTGGAGCCGCTCAAGGCGGCGGGCTGCCCGGCCGTGTTCTGGCTGCCCCTCGGCTGCGATGGCGATATCCATAACCCCGGGCAAACCGGCAAGGTCTGCGATGTCGGTTTTGCGGGCACCGTGAGCCCGGCGCACCGCCGCCGCGCTCACTTATTGGCGCAGATCGGCGAATATTTTCATTTGCGCGCCGAACGGCGCTTTCTTGAGGACATGGCGCAGTTATACGCCCAGTCCAAAATCGTATTCAACAATGCCATCGCCGGGGACCTCAACATGAGGGTGTTCGAGGCGATGGCCAGCGGCAGCCTGCTTCTCACCGACCCGGTGCCCGAAAGCGGTCTCGATGAACTGTTCGAGGCGGGCCGTCATTTCGTATATTACGAGGATGAAAACCTGGTACAGACGGTGAGGTATTATCTCGACCGCCCGGAAGAACGGGAGCGAATCGCCCGTGAGGGGCAGCGTCACGTTCTTGCGCATCATACCTACCTGCACCGGGCCCGTGCCCTGATCGCCACCGTGCGTGAATCGTTGCCCGTTAAGCCGTTCGCGTCAGCACGGCAGGAATCTCCAGAAAAATTAAACGGGCATGGATCGCTCGCGCGGGAAGAGCCCGCCCCGGCGATGGCCGCGCCGGATGCGTATTATCGCAATGTCCGGCGAGACGTGCTCCCCCTTATTCCCGACGACGCCATGGTGGTGCTGGAGGTGGGCTGTGGAGCGGGGGGCACGGGAAGGGAGCTTAAAAAGACCCGGGGGCGCTTCGTTGCCGGTATCGAGCTTGATGCTGTTGCCGCGCGGGCGGCGCGCGAAGTGCTGGACGATGTGCTGGAAGGAGACATCGAAAAAATCGACTTGCCTTACCGTCCCGGAAGTTTCGATTGCCTCCTGCTGGCCGATGTGATCGAACATCTCATCGACCCTCTGGCGGCACTGAAAAAACTGAAACCCATGCTCAAGCCGGGGGGGACCGTGGTCGCGAGCATTCCCAACGTGCAGTTCTTTGGTTTGCTTCATCACCTGGTGGAGGGAAACTGGACCTACCAGGCCGAAGGCATTCTGGACCGTACCCATCTGCGGTTTTTTACCTTCCGGGAAATCGAAAAACTTTTTGAGGAGGCGGGGTTTGCCCTCACCCGCATCGAGGAAAACCTGGACCCGCAATACGAAGCCACCGTTAAAAACGGCCGGGGTTCGTTGAAGGTAGGCCGGTTGACATTGAATGACATGACGCCCGAGGAGCTGCGGCGGTTTTTCGTATTTCAATACCGAATTGCTGCCCGCCTGAAGGCTCCATCCGTTTCCCCCTCCACACGGGAGAAAGCGTCTGTCCGCCTCACGGATATTGAAGAGCAAACAGGTGCCGATAGAGAACGCCTGAAGGTGGCTCCATCCGCTCCGCTTTCCACACGGGAGGAGGGGTATGTCCGTCCCGCGGATCTTAAAGAGAAAAAAATTGCCGATGGAGAACGGCTGGAAGCCGAAGGCCGCCTGGAAGAGGCGGCTCGCCTGTACGGTCAGATCCGCCGTATTTTCCCCGAATGTACGCATACACGTTTCCTGGAGGCACGTGCCTTGGAAAAGACGGGTGAAACCCGCCGGGCGTTGGAAACTCTGGAAGAGGCGCATCGCAGCCAGCCGGACGATATCGAGGTTCTCCTCGCCCTGGGCCGTTTGCGGCTCGTGGCGGGGCTGGCCGATGGGGCTCTGGAAGTCCTGTTCCATGCGTTGGGAGTGGCCCCTGAGGAGGCTCGCATTTTTATGGGGCTTGGACAGGTCTTCGATTATAAGAAATTTCCCGCGGAGGCCTGTTATTGTTATCTCAAGGCCCTGGCTCTCGATGCCGGAAACCGGTTGGCTCAGGAGCGCGTGCTCACGCTCATAAAACATCGGCCGCCGGGCGCCCTGGCACTCATCGATCGCCTTCTGGCCGAGCATCCCGGTCATGCGGGCCTGCTGTTGGCCCAGGCGGCAAGCCGCTCGCCCGAGGCTCAACCCGCCGGCCACTCATCGCGGCTGGATGGCACTTCATCCAACCGGCGGACGATCGGGCCCGTAACGGTGCGAGTGCCGCAAAAAATAATCAATTCCTGATTAAGAAGCCACGCATGGATCTCTTGACTCAGAACCTTTCCCTCCTTGTGGCTACGCGGCCGGATCTGGTCCGCCGGGTGAAGCGCAGATCAGATGAAGGACGGGTTACGGTTGAGAAGGCGCGCAATGGCCAGCCGGTGCCCCGTCTGGACGAAATCAATCTTCACAGCACCTACCAGCCCGAGGCGGAAGCGGCCCGTGCCATCCAGGAATTCAGCAGAAAGGGCATCAATGCGGTCTATGGCCTGGGCTTTGGCTATCATGTGCGGGAAATACTCAAGGCGGGAGACGGCCCGGTTCACATCATCGAGCCCTCGCTCGACCTGTTTCGCGCATTTCTGAGCCATATCGATATCCGGGAATTTCTACCCCGCTGCGTTTTCCATGTGGCGGAGCCGGTTGAACAAATTCTCGCCCGCCAGAAGCATCGCTTGTGGAAGGTTTATCCGCACCGACCGACGCTGCGCCTTCACCCCGTTTATTTCGAGCGGATGGAGCGGGGCAAAAATCTGGCGGATTTCATGCTCGCCCGGCCCCTCAGGATTCTCGTGGTTCATCCCGTGGCGGGCGGTTCGCTGCCCACTTCCCGTTATTGCTCTCAGGCGTTCAGAAACCTGGGGCATGTGGTGCGTGAAGTCGAGAGCGATGCTTTTTCAAGCGGCCACGATCATCTGCGCAGTACCAGCAAGGACCCGGTGCGAACGGCGGCGCTGAGCCGCCGCTTCATGGACCTGTTGGGGGAGATGGCGGCGGTGGCGGCCGACGAATTCAGGCCGGACCTGATTCTGGCGCTGGCTCAGGCCCCACTCAACCCCGACAGCATTCGCCGTCTGCAAACACTGGGCGTTCCCGTCGCCTTCTGGTTTGTCGAGGATTTTCACGTATTTCCCTACTGGGAGGAAGTGGCGGGGGTGTACGACCATTTCTTCACCCTGCAACAGGGGGAGTTTCACGATCGGCTGGCGGCGGCTGGGGTGAAGAGGCCCTATTATCTGCCGCAGGCCTGCTCTCCGGATGTTCACAAGCCCATGGGGCTAAGCGCCGGGGATCGGGCTCGCTATGAGGCGGATCTGTCGTTCATGGGTGCGGGCTATTACAATCGGCAGCAGGCCTTTTTAAAATTGCTGGATTTCGATCTCAAGATCTGGGGCACCGAGTGGAACCTCAACTCACCGGTGGGGCAACGGGTGCAGAACGACAATCGCCGGGTGTCGGGCGAGGAGATCGTCAAAATATACAACGCCGGCCGCGTCAACCTGAACCTGCATTCGTCGCGCTATCACGAAGGGGTGAACCCGGAAGGGGATTTTGTCAACCCGCGCACCTTTGAAATTGCCGCTTGCGGCGGGTTTCAACTCGTCGATCGCCGGGAGGAGCTGGACGCGCTTTTTATTCCGGATAAAGAAATAGCCCTGTTCGAAGACCTTGCAGGCCTCAAGGAGAAGATTGCGTATTACCTGGCCCACCCCGGCGAGAGAGAACGGATTGCCCTGGCCGGCCGCCACCGCGTCCTTCAGGAGCATACGCTGGAGCAGCGCATGCTGGAGCTACTGTTCGTGGTATTCATCGACCGCTCGGAATGGCTCGAGTCCCGCGTGCTGGGCCGCGAGAATATGGGCAATCGGTGGATCGAACAGGCGGGGGAGGGGACGGCCCTCGGTCGGTACCTGGAGCGCTATCGCGGGCAAGCCGGGTGGACCCTCGATACCGTGGTCGAGGACATTCAGCAGGGGGAGGGGAGCCTGGAACCCGAAGAATGCCTGATCCTCATGGTCGATCAGTTCTTCAAACGAAAGGAATAAATTTTGGCCCGGAAAATCCTCGCCCTCAGTCTCACGCGAATGGGAGATCTCGTGCAGTCCACACCGCTCTTCGCGGGGCTGCGCGAAAAATATCCCGGGGCTAAAATCGCCGTGATGGTATCGAGCGATTTTCAGGAATTCGCCCGCCGGGTGCCGGGCATCGATGAATTGATAGTTCTCGATATTCGCCAGTTCATGGGCCGGCAGCCGCCAGCCTCCTGGATCGACGTGTACCAATACCTGGAAGCGTTTCTCGAACGGGTGAAAACCGAGGGCAATTACGACCTGCTTATCAATCTCAGCCATTCCCGCCTGAGCGCCTTGATGACCCGGGTCCTGGGCATTGCCGATGTTCGCGGTTTCGCCTGCAATGACGTGGGCGAGCGGGTGACGCACCATCCCTGGATGCAGTATTTCGGCATTGAGCCCTTCAATCGGCGGCTCAATCCCTTCAACCTGGTCGAGATTTACTTGAGAAGCGGAGCCCTCGATCCGCAAAACCGTGTCATCGTTCTGGAGCCAGCGCATGGGGAACCCCCGGCCGACACGCAGCTGGATTTTGGCGACGACGAGATTCTGATCGGTCTGCAGGCGGGGTCCAGCCTGAAGGGGAGGCGATGGCCCGCCGAACGTTTCGCGGAACTGGCCGATCAGCTCATCGAGCGCCTGGGGGCCCGGGTGCTGCTCTTCGGGGTTTCCTCCGAGACGAAACTCGCCGAAACCATCCAGAATGCCATGCGGCACAGGGAACGGGCGGTCGACCTCACCGGCAAAACATCCATCGATCAACTCATGCACTGGCTGGGCCGGGTTCGCCTCCTGGTGTCGAACGACACGGGCACCCTGCACATCGCCGCCGCACTGGGGACCCCTGTGGTGGGGCTATATTTCGCTCACGCCCACCCCTATGAAACGGGCCCGTTTCATCCGGGCAGCCTCGTGTTTCAGGCCCGGATTCCCTGTGCTCCGTGCAGCTACGCCGTCGAATGTGAAAATGTCGTCTGCGTGGATAAGGTCCGGCCTCGCCTTGTCGGCGAACTTATCGAAACCTGGCTGCGCGAGAAACGCTGGCGGCTGGAGCGGGAGGACGGACTGGAAGAAGTCGATATTTATGAAACCCGCTGGGGCGGGGACGGGCGCTGTGTTTTGGCGCCCCTCATTCGCCGGCCGCCCACCATCGAGGATGTACTTCCTTTGCGCGGATGAACCTCCGTCAACGGTGACCGAATCCCTCGCTGTCCGGCTGCAAGCGCATTACGATTGCGGCGCTCTGGAGACACTCCGGCCTGGCCTCGAAGCGGTGCTCGCGGCCCTGATGGAGCTTGCCGGACTGGCCCGGGAGGGCATCACCGTGGCCCGCGCGGTGGCCGGCTGGAAGCCGGGTGAAGGCCAGAGCCTGGATACCCTGGGCGGCAAGCTCGCCAGCATCGACGAGCGCCTCATTCACGCCGGTTGCGTGCATGAGGAAATCAAA
>QJZQ01000166.1 GCA_003246675.1 Nitrospirota bacterium
CACTGGGGTTTGAGCGGGATTTTTGCTGATCGTTCAGGTGGGTGCCGATGACCGATTCAACCGATAAAAGCCGGGACACGATGTCGTATCTGCCGCGCGAAAACTTGTTTGCGTGGCTGGATGGCCTGAAATCCGATTTCAGGGTTTATGTGCCTTGCCGAAAGGGGCAAAGCCGTTTCTACAGGCTCTATACTTCACCGGCGGAGGATATCGTGATTGGCGAGGCGCGGACCACGGAACCGCTGAAGGGTTTTTTTACTCACGCCAGGGAAAAGGTGGCGGAGGGCTTTTCGCCGGAGCTTCCGGGGGAGCAAGACAAGCCTTTTGCCATCGTAGGGGTGAAGGCCTGTGATCTCACCGGGTTTTTGGTTCAGGATCAGGTTTTTCTCAATCAAGGGTGCAAGGACCCCTTCTACGGCCGGGCGCGGGAGGAAAACCTGATCGTTTCGGCGGATTGCACCCTGGCCCTTGAAACCTGTTTCTGCCTGGCGCTGGGGCACACGCCTTACCCGGAGGCTCATTTCGATATCAATCTCTCCCAGGTGGAAGGCGGTTTCATTGCCGAGGCGGGTTCGCCAAGGGGTCGGCGCATTCTCGAGAAATACCGGTCCCTTTTTCAGCAGGCGTCGGCAACGAGCCTCGTTGAAAAAGAGAAGAACAGAAGCCGGATGGTGGACGAGGTGCAGGCCGGGGTCGAGGCGAGCCGGGTCCCCCATTGCGACCGGTATGAAGGCATGGTGGAGCGAAACTACGAATCCAGGCTATGGGAGGAAGAGGCCAGGGGGTGCGTGGAGTGCGGCGCCTGCAACATGATTTGCCCCACCTGCCACTGTTTCCTGCTGATGGACCAGAAAGCGGGGGACGAGGTGTCGCGCTTTCGCCAGTGGGATTCGTGCATGCTGAGAAATTTTGGCCGGGTCGCCGGAGACGGCAACCCTCGCCCGCGGTTGTGGATGCGGCTGCGCAATCGCTTCGAGAAGAAATTCGATTTCTTTCCCAAGGTTGCCGGTCTTTATGCCTGCACGGGATGCGGGCGCTGCATCTCCGCCTGCCCGGCGAAAATCGACATCCGCAAGGTGCTTGCGAGGCTGGTGGGCAGTGAATAAATGGCGCAATCCCTACCGGCCCGTCCGGACCCAGGTACTGGAGTCGGTGGTTGAGACATCCCGGATTAAAACTCTACGCCTGAGGCCCGAGGAACCCCTCGTTTTCGAAGCGGGGCAGTTTGTCGAGCTGACTCTTCCAGGTTTTGGCGAGGCCCCCTTCACTCCCTCTTCACGGCCTTCGCTGCACGACGAGTTGTTTTTAACCGTTATGAAAGTGGGCAAGGTCACCGAAGCGGTGCATCGCCTTGAAAAGGGCGACACGGTGGGGCTGAGAGGGCCGCTTGGGACGGGTTACCCCATCGAGTCGTTCAAGGGCCGGGAGGTTCTGGTGGTGGGCGGCGGTTGCGGCTTCGCTCCGCTCAGGAGCCTGATGTACGCCCTGATGGAGAGGTCGGCAGAATTCAAGAAACTGGTTTTTCGCGGCGGCTGCCGGACGCCCGCCGATATGGTTTATCGCAAGGAACTCGCCGGCTGGGCGGAAAGGGAGGATCTGGATATCGAGCTCACGGTGGATGTGGGCGACCCGTCCTGGAAGGGCAATGTCGGGACGGTGACCACATTGCTCGACGGGGCGGGGCTGGACAGCGCCAGGGGCATCGCCATTGTCTGCGGCCCGCCCATGATGATGAAGTTCGTGACCGCGAGGTTGGTGGAGATGGGTTTCGCGGACGAGAACATCTATCTGTCGATGGAGCGCAACATGTCCTGCGGTATCGGAAAATGCGGCCACTGCCGCCTCGGCCTATATTATGTGTGCAAGGACGGTCCCGTGTTTCCCTATGCCAGGGTCAAAGGATTTCCGGACCTTTGGGCCTGAAGGAGTAAAGCATGGCGAAGACCAGTGCGGAGCAGCTTCATCATGGGGGTTTGAGCCCCGCGCCGCGTGGTGGAAGCGATGAGAGGTTGTTCATCGACCTGGATATCTGCGCCAGCCACCAGTGCCCGGGGTGCAGCGTCCGTTGCAGCTATATGGGCCACCCCGAAAACAACGGCATCCACTCGGTGGCGGAACTTGCGACCTACGCCCTGGTCTGCCGCCGTTGCGAGGACCCGCACTGCGTTAAAGCCTGTCCGGTCGATGCTCTGGCGCAGCAGAAGGCGAAGGGGGATCTGCTGGTTCGCTACAGTATGCTGTGCATCAGCTGCAAATCGTGCTCGTACGCCTGCCCCTACGGGACCATCTATCCGGAGCATGTGCCTCTCCTGATCCACAATTGCGATTTCTGCCTGGACCGGCGGGGGGAAAGGCAGGAGCCACTTTGCATTCAGACGTGCCCCTATGGAGCTTTGCGCTTGATGCGGGGCGATAGCCCGCGCGGCGAAAATATCTTTAGTGTGGGTGAGCACCTCATTGTCCATTCCACCCATTGGGATCGGAGCAAGGCGTGACTTACCTGCTCTACGTGTTCGTTTTCGGTTTTCTTCTGACCGCCGGCATCGGCTTTCTGGCGAGTTGGTTCGATCGCAAGCTCACAGCCCGGTTGCAGTACCGCATCGGCCCGCCCCTTTTGCAGCCGGTGTACGATTTTTTGAAGCTGCTGGAAAAGGAGACGTTGATTCCCATCGGTTCCTCCCGGGGCACCTTCGTCACCGCGCCCGTCGTTGGCCTCATCAGCGTGACGATTGTCTCGGCGATGCTATGGGCCAATAACATGAATCCCCGGCACACGTTCATCGGGGATCTGATCGTCGTCGTTTATCTCTTCCTGGTCCCTTCCATCTCTATCGTTCTTGGAGGGTTCGCCTCGGGCAACCCCCTCGCGAGCCTGGGCGCCTCGCGGGAGTTGAAACTGCTCCTCAGCTATGAGCTGCCTTTTATCCTGGCCGTCCTCGTGGCCGTCATCAAGTCGGATTTTTCCCTTCGTTTAGGGGATATCCTTTCAGCCCAGGCCCAGAACGGCGTGATAGCGGTGAGTTGGTCGGGCGGCCTGGCCCTGTTGATAGCGGTGGTCTGCATGCAGGGCAAACTCGCATTGGTCCCGTTCGACACGCCCGAGGCGGAAACCGAAATCGCGCATGGGGTGATGATCGAATATTCAGGGGCGCT
>QJZQ01000134.1 GCA_003246675.1 Nitrospirota bacterium
ATACGTCATCGCTTCCTTAGGGGCAAGGAAAAACCCGGCCGCCGGGGGCCCGGAGCCCTCGGGCGCTTGCCGAAAAAACTCCGTAATGTGTGGTAATTCAGTGAGTTGATTTATCCTGCGGGCACTGGTCCGAGGTTTGGGGAACAAGGGCCCGGGGCGGGAAAAGCCCACCACCCGGGCAGACCTTGCATGTCGTTTTACACGGGACGGCCATGGACGCGGGCGTGGAAAAATCTATTGACAGGCCGGGAGGATGGAATATAATGCGATGCTTATTTTTTTCCTTATATTAGGCTTGAATCGCCGGGTTTTCTTGGCCTGACGGAACGGAGAATCAGCCCGGGGCAGTTTCGAACGGGCACGGCGGAAAGAATAAACAGTCGAGAGATTTTGGGTAAGAAGTTAATTTCACGAGGAAAGGAGACGATTCAAATGAAGAAGACTTTGATTGTGAGTGTGCTGGCGGTATTTTTTCTCAGCATGACGGCGTCCGCTTTTGCAGCCGAGTGCCCTCAGCCGAGGAAAACCAAATCTGCACCGTCCAGTGATGCAAAAAAGGATAACACCGACAAGGCCGATGCTGCCAACGGTAAAGCGCTTTACGACAAAACCGCCAAGCCGATGGCTTGCAAAAACTGTCATGGCGACAATGGCGATGGTGCCGGCAAGCTGGGTGCGGCCCTGAAGCCGAAGCCGAGGAACTTCGCCTGCGCCGAGACGATGAAAGACATCTCCGCCGGTCAGATGTACTGGATCATCAAGAATGGTTCCCCCGGAACGGGTATGGCCCCCCACGGCAAGACCATGAAGGACAATGAAATCTGGGATGTTATCAAATACGTCCGCGAAACCTGGGTAAAATAAGTCTGACGTTTTAAATCAAGGCAAGCCGCCTTCGGGTGGCTTGCCTTTTTTTTTGCGCTTTAGCGGCCATCGGCAACGGGTGCTATAATCGGGGCCATGCCGCCAACGATGTCCAACTATAAAAGGGGGGGCGATCTCATGGCCCAGGGCAAATCATCAGCATCTGTCGCGCTCGCCTGGGTTGTGAGTTTGCTGGGCTGCCTCGTTTGGTCCACCGCGGTGGCGGCCGGCCCTGAACCCGGTTCGCCCGGGCGGCCGCTGACCATGATGTTCGTGCCTTCCGGCGATTCGCAGGTGATCCTCAAGGGAGGCGCGGAACTCTCTCGCGCCTTGCTCAAGGAAACGGGCCTGCACTTTAAAACCTCGGTCGCCACCAGTTACGCCGCGGTGATCGAGGCCATGGGCGGCGGCAAGACCGACATCGGCTGGCTGCCGCCTTTGAGTTACGTACTTGCAAAGCAGAAGCATGGCGTGGAGCTTCTGTTCGTGGTGGTGCGGTTCGGCAGCCCGTTTTACAAGGGCCAGATCGTCGTACGCGCCGACAGCGGCATTCAAACCCTGGGAGATTTGCAGGGCAAGACCTTTGCCTATGTGGACCCCGCCTCGACCTCGGGCCACCTCTACCCCAAGAGCCTGCTCGCATCCCAGGGCTACAACCCCGATCGCTTCTTTTCCCGCGTCGTGTTCGCCGGTTCGCACAACGCCGTCCTGCTCTCGGTGCTCAAGGGCGAGGTGGATGGCGGCGCCACCTACGACGACGTGCGCGCCACCGTGGTCAAGAGCTACCCCGATGTGTTTAAGAAGGTGCGCGTGCTCGCTTATACCCAGGACATCCCGAACAACACCGTCACCGTCCGCAAGGGTTTGCCGCCCGCCCTCATCCAGCGTGTGAAAGAGGGATTGCGAGCCCTCACCCGCTCGCCGGAAGGCAGCGAGATCCTGAAAAAAGTCTACGGAGTGGAGGGCCTGGTCGACCTCGACGGCCTGTTCGACCCGGTGCGCGAAACCAGCCGCCTGCTCGGCCTGGAAATGAATCCCGATCCTTAAAGAGGGCGCATGATTCGCATCGAGAACCTCTCTAAAACCTACGATGGAACGACCTGGGCGGTGAAGAACCTGTCGCTGACTCTGCAGGCGGGGGAGTTCGTCGTGGTGCTGGGCAAAAGCGGCTCGGGGAAATCGACGCTCATTCGCCTGATCAACCGGCTGGTCGAGCCCAGCGCGGGGCGCATCTTTTTGGGCGAGGATGAAGTGACCCAGGCGTCTCCCGCCCGGCTGCGCCGCCTGCGCCGCCGCATGGGCATGGTCTTTCAGGAATACAACCTGGTCCACCGCCTCTCGGTGCTGACCAACACGCTCGCCGGGGCGCTCGGCGAGGTTTCCCCCGCGGCGGGCTTGCTCAACCGCTTCCCCGCGGCGGCGGTGGAGCGGGCCTGCGAACACCTCAACCGGTTGCAACTGGGAGATAAGATTCACCAGCGCGCCGACCGGTTGAGCGGCGGCCAAAAGCAGCGCGTCGGCATTGCCCGGGCTTTGATGCAGGAACCGGAGCTTCTTCTCGCCGACGAGCCTGTTTCCAGCCTCGACCCGGCCACTTCGCGGGTGATTCTCGATATTCTAAAGCGGGTCAACCGGGAACGCGGTGTGACCGTTTTGTGCAACCTGCACCTGCCCGCTCTGGCCAGGGAATACGGCACACGCGTGCTGGGCCTGCGTGCGGGGCGCCTCGTTTACGATGGGCCGCCGGAGAACCTGGGCACCGAAGAGGTCAACGAAATTTACGGCGCGGCGGATTAGCGGGAATGCCGGGAGAGTCGAAGAGGGTGGGGGAGCGGCCAGGAGTCAGATGTCTGCGAGGCCGGGTCTGGCCCCCCTTGAGAGGCCGTCAAACGGCGTCTTCTTGCTTGAGCGCCACATGCATGAACCGTTCGGTGTGGTCGAGGATCTGTTCCGCGGTTTTCCGCCCGGTGTCACCACGGCCCGCCCGCGAAAAAACGTTCACCTGCGTGTGGCCGCTGTCGAGGGTCTGGAGGTCGATGGTGAGATCGAGGTCGAACGTGGCGGCCTGGATGGTCTGCCCCATCGCGGTGGATCGGGATTCGATAATCATGATGTCCATCTCGCTGAGAGCATTGAGAGCCGCTTGTCTCACCTGGCGGAACGAGTGATCGAAGCTCCTGCCCGCTACCTTCGAACGGTCGTCTGTCAATAGGCCTAAACCAGAGCACCCGGTAAGAAAAATCAATAAAAGCACCCCGATGCAATAATTCTTAACGACGCTCATAAA
>QJZQ01000041.1 GCA_003246675.1 Nitrospirota bacterium
CGGAAAAAAGAAGGGCGGTGAGTTCCCGGTAAAGATCCTCCATCAATGTCAGGCCTGCCGGGTCGCGCACGAGCAGACCGGCGGGCAGGCGGCCAAGCTCCCTCTCCGCCTCCTTAAGCCGCTCCAGCCGGGCATCCTCCCCGGCGGTGAGCGCCGCCTGATAAAGCGTGCGCCAGCGCCAGGCCGGCGCGACCGGTGCGGGCTCCGCCGCGTCTTTCGGCTTGCCGCCGGCAAGCGTCCGCGACAGGGCGATGTTCTGCCCGAGGGCCTGCCTCAGCGACTCGTTCGCGGCAAGGCCGCTCGCCTCAAGCCGCTTCACCGCCTCTTCGAAAGCCGCCGCCGACTTGCGGGCGTATTGTGCGTCTTGTGCAAGCTGGCCAAGCGCCGCCGCGAGCGCCGCCTTCTCCGGGACGGAGGCTTTTTCCTTCGCCTGCGGCAAGGCGGAGGGGGAGTAAGCCAGCGCGTGATAAAAGATCCCCAAATAGTTCTGAATCAGCACGAGGTACTCGGGGCTGGAAAAGTTTTCCATCGCCTGGGCCAGTGCCGCCGCTTCCTCCAGCAGCCGGCCCGCGTCGGCCAGCTGCGGCAAAAACCGGGATGCCGGCAGGCTCCGTGCCTGGTCGAACACGACACGGCCGATGTTGGCGGCGTTGACCACGATGCCGCGGCCATTGTTGATCTGCCGGCTGAGATCGTAGGAGGCCCTGAACCACTCGAGGCTTTCGCCGCCCCCGCCCCCGAGGTGCGTGTAGGCGCCGATCTGGTTGAGCAGCAGGGCCTTTTCGAGCAACAGCGGTATGTGTTTTTCGGGGTCGAGGTTTTCCGGAATCCGCTCGAGCTTTTTCTTGAAATACTCCACCGCCCGGCCATACTCGCCGAAAGAGGCGTAGATGCGGCCGATGTAATGGAAGATCAGCTTCTCCTCCCCCGCCTTGTCGAAGCCGGTCGCGGCGCGGGAGGCGTCCGGCCCGGTGCCGGTTTCGACGTCGATGCCGATCAGCGCCGAGGACGCGGCCTTCTTTTTTTCCACCACGCCGTATTTTTCGAGGTTGTCGATGGCGGCGAAATAGTTCCCGAGCGCCCGGTTGAGGGCGTGGCTGTCGTCACTCCCTTCCTCGCTCATCAGAAACAGATTGTTGGCGATGTTCCTGAGCGACCGCGACAGCGAAACCATGTTGCCCGTCTGCCGGTTGAGTTCCAGAGTGCGCGAAAAATGATCCACCG
This sequence comes from Nitrospirota bacterium, assembly GCA_003246675.1. Taxonomy (GTDB): domain Bacteria; phylum Nitrospinota; class Nitrospinia; order Nitrospinales; family VA-1; genus SZUA-259. The sequence continues at coordinate 1,225 of QJZQ01000041.1, forward strand.
CCAGGGCATGACGCCCAAGGTCCTGGTTCACCAGCGCGATGCGGTCGTTGAGCTCGGCCATGCGGGCGGGGTCGTTTTCGACGAGCGCGAGCGCTTTCTGGTACTCGGCCAGGGCGACCTCGGCCTCACCGGCCTTGAACGCGCTTTCGCCGTAGCGCTGATGGAAGATGGCCTCGCGGACCGGGTTGAAGAAACCGATGCCGGTGGACAGGCGCTGGCCATAATACAAATGGGCCGCGTAATAATTTTTCAGCAGGTAGTGGCCGTTCCCCACGTTGAGAAGCAGGTCGGCCTCGTTATCCGGGTCGGCGGTTTCATCGTTCAGGGCGAGGGCGATCTCGTATTCGGCAAGAGCCCGCTCAAGAAAGTCGCCGCCGGGTTTCATGCGGTCCTTCTGCTCGAAGATCCACCCCAGCGTCTGGTGGAAAAACACCTGCTGGGCATCGAGCAGGATGGCGCGGGAGACCTCGCGCTCGGCGGCATCAAGGCCCGGCGGGTCGAGATAGGTATGGGCGAGCCCCAAAGCGTAGGTTTCCACCGCCGAGGATTCGTTGTTTTTCACACGCTCCTGGTAAAACGAAACCGCTTGCGCGGCCTGACCGAGGGCGGCGCTCGCCGCCAGGTAGCCGCGATGCGCCTCCACCGTGGCGGGGCTCTCTTCCATCACCTTGAGAAAGGTCTTGAGCGCCAGTTTGACCTCGCCGACCCGAAGCTCCCACTTTCCCTTCTCCAGCGATTTTCCGACCCATCCCTTTTTCGCCGCTTCGCGCAATTCCTCCACCTGGGCGCTGGCCTCGCCGAGCTGCTCATAGATTCGGAGGCTCTCCTCGAAGTTTTCCTCCTCGGCGTAAATATCCGCGAGCGCCACCTGGGCGGCGAAGACCCGCGCCGTCACCTCGGGGTAACGCTCCAGGGTTTTGCGGTACGCCTCCTTGGCCAGCAGGTTTTCCCGGCTCTGGTAATACAGCTCGCCGATGCGGTTCTGCACCGCGGCGGCGAGGCGGGGCAGCCCCGCCTGCCCGGTCGCGAGGGCCTGCAGGCTGGAAACCTTCTTCTCGAGCGTGGCTTCCTTTTCATGCAGGGTCAGAATTTCCTGGATGGCCTGATCGGTCCAGGCGTCCACATCGTAATAATCGGCAACCACCTGGACGTAGGCCTCCACCACTTTTTGCGGGTTGCCCACCAGGCTGTAAATACGGCTCTTGGCGAAAGCGGCCTCCGCGGATATCGCCCGCTGCCGCGGGTACTGTTCCGTCACCCTCCTGAAATCGTCCAGCGCCCGGTCCGGCTCATCGAGCTTGAGGTGCAGATAGCCGGTTTCCAAAAGCAGCCGCGCTTCCACCCGCCCCTTGCCCCGGTAACCCTCGAACATCCCGCCCAGCCGCTCCACCCCGGCGGCAAGGGCCTCGCGGTAAGCCTCCGCACCCGCATCGCGGGACGCTTCGATATCCAGAAGCAACAGCTCGATCTCGGCCAAACCCCGATACTCCACCGGCTCCGGGTCTTCCTCGATGAGTTCCCTGTAGACGGCCCGCGCTGTCTTCAGGTGGCCCAGCTTCTGGTAGCCGCGCGCCAGCTGGTAGCGGATGCGGGCCATTTTTTTCCGGCCCTTGAACTCGCCGAGCAGGTTGTTGTAGGTAAGGGAACAGCGGTAGGAGCCGGGGTCCGGGCACAAATCCTCCACCGCCTGCAACGCCCAGCCGTAGCTCTCCATGCGCGGCAGAAGCCCCGAGGCGGCAACCTCCCAGATGTCGACGCTGTTTTTCCGGTTGGACGTGAAGATCAACCCGCCGGACCCCGCCACCGGAAGAAGGTCGTAGGTCGAGCTGTCGGTGAGCTGGCGGAACAGTCCCGGTTCGCCCTCGGCCCACTCCACGCTCCAGAGGTTCGGGTTGTCGTCGATATCCAGGCGGCCATCCCGATTGGTGTCGTTCTCGTAGCGCGCGAAATAAATGAGCCGCCCATCCTCGCGCCAGCGCGGAAACATATCCACGGCGGCGGCGGAAGACGTGACGGCGGCCTGGACGCCGGTTTCAAGGTTGAGTATGCCGAGGCCCCCGCGAGTACCGCCACGGGCGTAAGCCAGCTGCCTGCCATCGGGAGACAGTGCGGGGTTGACGCCGTTTTCCACCAGCAGCGGCGAACGCGCCCCGGTTTTGACATCGATGCTGAACAGGCCTTCCCTGCGGGTTTCCGGGTCCTGTGAAACGAAATAAATGAGCCTGCCATCGCGCGACCACACCGGGTCCGCCTCGGGCAGCCGGTCCCGGGTGAGGGGAACGGGCTTCGCCGGCTCTTCGCCACGACCGGCAAGGTCGAGTATGAAAATATCGCCGCGCGGGTCGGAGCGGTGGGAGATGAAGGCCACCCGCGTGCCGTCGGGGCTGATGGCGGGGGAATTGTCCTCCGCGCTGTGATGGGTGAGGCGGCGGGTGGGAGGCTGCACTCCCGGGCCGATGTATTTCATCCACAGGTCCAGATTGCCCGACTGGTCCGATACATATATAAGGAAGGTTCCATCGGGCGATATCGCCGCGGCGAAATCCTCCCCCGGGTGCGTGGTCAACTGCCGGGGCTCGTTGAAAGCGATGCTGGCGCAAAGGGGAGCGGGGCTGGCGAGCCAGAGGGCCGCCAAAAAGCCGATGAGAGAGACGCGCCTGAGGATCGTTGGGATCATACCTCGTTTCTTCCGCTGTCCGAAGGGGATGGTATCGGATTTCATTATAGCCTAAATTTCGCCGCGGGGAAGCCCGCAGCGGCGGCGCAGCCTGAAAACGCCCCCCGGCCCGGTAAACGCAACCCGGCTCCGGGGCCTTATTTGGCCGGGGAAGGGAAACATTCCCTTGAAAAATACCCGGAAATGCTTTACAAAACCCTACGACGTTGGAGAGTGGAACCTGGGTTCACCGGCAGGGAGCAGGTCGCGCCCGCGCCGGAAATATGCCGCACCTGAGGAATCATGGAAATCAACATCAATTTCGACGACATGAACTGGATGGCCCTCGGGCCCGAGTTCACCGTGATCGCCACCGCGCTCGTGGTGCTGCTGCTGGGCCTCAAGAAGGACTGGGACTCCAACCGGTTCCTCTCCACGGCGGCCCTCGCGGGCACCGCCATCGCCCTGTTTCTCTCCCTCGCCTTGTGGGGCGGCGCGCCCACGGCAGGCAATGGGCAGAACCCGGACATGTTCAGCAACGCGCTGATCCACGACCGCTTCTCGCAAAGTTTCAACATCATCTTCCTGATCATGTCGCTGTTCGCCTTCTTTGGGTCGGTCCGCTACCCGCTGGCCGACAACACCAACAAGGCCGAATATTTCGCCCTGGTCCTGCTCGCTGTGTCGGGAATGATGTTCCTCGCCAAGGCGGGAACCCTGATCACGGCGTTCATTTCGCTGGAGATTTTCTCCATCGCCCTGTACATCCTGTGCGGCTTTTCCGCCAAGCACGGCACCGGCCGGGAAAGCCCCGCCGACGGCACGCAACTGAGCTGGGAGTGCCTGGCCTCGCAGGAATCGACGGTCAAGTACCTGCTGACCGGGGCGTTCGCTTCGGCCATCCTGGTTTACGGCATGGCGCTGATTTACGCGGGAACGGGGACGACGGAGATTCGCCTGATCGGCAAGCTGATGCAGGAAAACCCCTACACCCATAACACCCTGGTCTTCATCGGCATCGGCCTCTTGTTTGCCGGCCTGGCCTTCAAGGTATCGCTGGTGCCCTTCCACTCCTGGACGCCGGATGTTTACCAGGGCGCGCCGACGCCCATCACCGGCTTCATGTCGGTGGCCACCAAAGCGGCGGCCTTCGCCCTCATCGCGCGGGTGTTTTACACCACCCTGCCCGATATCCAGAAGGTCTGGATGCCCATTTTGTTCGGCGCTTCGGCGCTGACCATGCTGGTCGGCAACACCGCCGCGATCTTTCAGGACAACGTCAAGCGGATGCTCGCTTACTCCGGCGTCGCGCATGCCGGCTACCTGCTCATCGGCATCGTCGCCAACACTCAGGACGGTGTCGCCAGCATCCTCTTCTACCTGGCCGTTTACCTGTTCATGAACATCGGCGCCTTCGCCGTGCTCTTCATTCTGGAGGGCGAAGGCAAGGACGGCGCCTCGATCAACCGCTTCAGGGGCCTGGCCAAACGCAACCCACTGCTGGCCGCCGCCATGGCCCTGTTCATGCTGTCCCTCGCCGGCTTTCCGCCCACCGCCGGGTTCTTCGGCAAGCTGTTCCTGTTCGTCGCGGCGATCAAGGCGGGCTACGCCCTCATCACCATCCTCGCGGTGATCGCCAGCGTGATCTCGGTCTATTTTTACCTGCGGGTGATCGTGATGATGTACTTCCACGAAAGCGAGGGCGAACCCGCGCTCATCATCAGCCGCGGCATGGGGGCCCTGGTCGGGGTGAGTTCACTGGCCATCGTGATGATCGGCCTGTTTCCCTCGGGCCTGATGCAGATCGCCCTCGATTCCCTGCCCTTCTGACCACACACAGCATAAATATTACTTTAAGGAATACTCGCTTTCCTTCCAGGGCAGCCATAGCCTAGGTTTGGCACCCGTGGCGGGTTCGGCGCAGTAACGCGCGGCTTTGAGCGCCGAGGGGTAACCCTCGAGCAGGCCGCCGCTGTTCAGCCTGGGACCAGGCGGTGGATGAATTTGTTTTCCAGGGGGTTGACGGCGAACGAGTTGAACGCCCCGGCGATGAAGCGCAGGCCTCCCTTCACAAAATGAACGTCACCGGCCCATCGTTGACGAGTTCGACCTGCATATCGGCGCGGAAGCGCCCGGTGGCCACCCGCAGGCCCGTCTTTCTGAGCTGCTCCACATAATGCAGGTAGAGGGCCTCGCCCACCTCGGGCGGCGCCGCCCCGTCGAACCCCGGCCGCCGGCCACGGCTGCAATCCCCCGCTAAGGTGAATTGCGACACCACGAGAACTTCACCGGCGATGTCGAGGCAGGACCGGTTCATTTTGCCATTCTCGTCGGCGAAGATACGCAACTCGGCGGTCTTGCCGGCCAGGGCTTCGGCGCGCGCGGCGTCATCCCCCTTTTCCACGCCAATGAGTACGAGCAAGCCGGGACCGATGCGGGCGATCTCCTCGCCGGCCACCGCCACCGCTGCCCTCTTCACCCGCTGCAAAACCAATTTCACGACCGCAACCGACCTGATGATATGTTTTAGGAGTTTTCCGCCGACCCACTATTTTGCCCTGAAGAACCGGCTGTCCGATCCCTCCGGGCCGATGGCCACCTTGACCCGCGCACCGCAACGCGGGCAATTGCCTTCATAGGCGTTTTTCTCCCGGTTGAGGTAGATACGCCGGTAAACACGGCAGCACTCGAACAAGATGCCGAGAAATTTGCGTTTCCCTTCCATACCTTCCCGATACGGCCTCCCCTTGAGCGTCAGCGGATTTTCCCCGGCGCACGGCTGGCGACACGCCTCCTCCACGGCCCGGAAGACGTTTCAGCGGACTTTATCCAGCGCCTGGATCTTGGCCGCCTTAAAATCCTGATGCGGGATGTGCATGGCCTTGGTGATGCGGCGGATCTCTTCCGACTCCTGATGCGATATTTTGCCATCGGCCACGGCCATGTCGAAAAAACAATCGAGCAGCGCCCGCCGCTCGTTATAGGTCAGCGTCTGGTTGACCTGGGTCATCACCTCATGGAAATCGAAGCCCTGACGCACCTGCTCCTCCACCACATCGAGAAGGAGGGTGAGGGTCTTTCCACTGTAGGAAAAACGCTCCGCCAGAATGGTTTTCAGCGCCCGCCGCTCGCTCTCATCGAGGCCATCGCCCTCGTGGGCCACCGAGGCGAGCAGGGTGCCGAGGAGACACAGGTGGTACAACTCCTCTTCGGACAAATCCACCGCATGCCCCTGACGGGCGCTTTTCCGGCCGATCTTATCGAGGACGCGGCGTTTGAAATACTTTTCCAGATCGGGGTCGATGTCCCGCGAATGGCTGAACAGGGTGCGCGTGAAGAAGTTGCGCACCCGGCCGAGCGAGCGCCGCGTCGGCGAAGCCTTTTCGAGCCAGCCAGTAAACTGGCGAGCAAGCTCCTTTTCCTCTTCCGTCACGCGCTTTTTCGTGCCCTCCATTTCCTTGAGCGCAAGGACGATTTCCTCCCGCTCGGCGGGGGAGGCCAATTCGTCGATCAACTGACGAAACAGCTCATCGCGATGCCTGGCCGACACAGGGGCCTCCAGGTACGGCGTGAGTTCGTGGATCTCGTGCCTGTCGAGGCCGAATTTGCGGTAAAACGATTTAACCAGATTGAGCTCGGCGTGGGTGATCTCGCCGTCGGCCCAGGCAATGATGGAAAGCACTTTTAAAAACGTCAGGTGTTTGAACTTGGACATCGTCTCCTCACAATATTTTCATCGGACCAAGCATGACGGAATGCTCGTATGAAAAGGTCAGGTGTTTGCACCTGGACATCGTCTCCGCGTGATGATGAACAGCCGCCCGCTCCGGGCCGCTTCGGGTTTACGGTCAGTCAACCCGGTTGAGCCACAACCGGCCCCGCCGCCGGGGCCCGTTTTCGATGCCGAACAGGTCGAGAAAATGATCCTGATCGGCATCGGCGAACGCCAGTTCCTGAAACCGGTTGAACCGTGGCAACCGGCGTACGGATTCGTCGGTGAACCTCCACTTGCCCTTGCCCTGCAGATAAACCGTCCCCTCCTGGTTCAGGATCAGCGCATCGGGAATGGTGTCGCCGTTGGCGTCGAGCAGGTAGGCGTTGAGGGCCGCAAGCGCGGGCAGACCAGGGTAGGATCTTTTGCTGAAATCCCCCCGGCCATTATTTTCGAGAAAATACGAGGTTTCCCCCGAAGCGGGAGCCGGTTTCGTGATTCGGCGGTTGACGACCAGGAGATCGTTATCTCCATCCAGATCGAAATCGGCCCAGTCGGCGCTTACGGTCTCGTCCTCGATGGCGGGAAGGGAGCGCCGGGTCGCATCGGAAAACTTGCCCAGGCCGTTGTTGAGAAACAGGCGGTTCTGCCCATTGCCATGCATGATGAACAGATCGCGAATGCCATCGCCGTCGTAGTCGGCGTAGGACACGCCGGAGACACCCGCCGGCGCGGGCGGCAGCAGCAGGTGGGAGAGATCGCGATATTCCCCCCGGCCGTTGTTGATGAACACTTGCGCCTGGCGTTCATCCGGACGGCCGTCATCGCGACGCAGAAGCGGACCGCTGAAAAACAGGTCGATGTCCCGGTCGTCGTCAAGGTCCAGAAGATCGACACGCTGGACTCCCTGGCGGACCGGCGGCAGGGAATATTTTACCTTCTTGTAGTAATAGCCCTTGCCGTTGTTGAACAAGATCTCGGCCCGCGTCGCCTCGCCGGTTTTCAGGATCAGGATCAGGTCGTCCACCTGGTCGCTGTCGAAATCGGCGGCGGAGAGATACAACACCTCCTCGCCGGCCTTGGCCACCGTCTGCTCCTTGATATTCTGTTCGAATTTCTCGCCGGGCTGGTTGAAGTAGACGAACACCGCCTTGCCCCGTTCGCCCTGATCCACCAGAAGCAGCAAATCGCGCCGCCGATCACGGTTGACCATGGTGAACCCCGCCTGCAGGATCGGCTGCGGCAGCGGATGAGGCAACAGCTGGCGCGTCGCATCGACATAATGCTGACGGTGCGGGTGGTTGGCCACCGAGGGCTCCTTGCCGCACCCAAGCACGAACCCGGAAAGCAGGCAAAGCGCGACCAGCCTCCGGACCACGCCGGGGGGAAACGCTCCGCCATCTACACGGGTCGGTCTCCTGGCTTTCATGACGTCCCTTCGCGGGTCCGGGGAGCAATGGACTGCCCAGCCCAACCCGCCGTTTCGGTAACAAAAATCGAGATTATAAAGCAATCCCCGGAAACAAGCAAAACCTTCACCGGCGTTCATCCGCCCGCCCCCGCCCCTTCCGCGGGCCATGGCCCCGGCGCGGCGGCGCTCCTTTGCAGGCGGCGCGCCGTCTCGCGTTCCCAGGCCGTCCAGTTTCCCGGTTCGAGGGAAACACCGAAGGCCTCCTCGAAGCCACGGCGAAAAGCCGCACTCACGGCGGCGGCCGGCACCGGCCCCGCAAGCACCTCGCCAAGCGCGGTGGTGCGGTGGAGGAGCAGATCGCGCGCAGCACGGCGGGCGGCATCGCTCTCGTAAGCAAACAGGCGGTAACCCAGCTCCCCCGGCAATTCGAGCGGCAGCGAACCGTGCTGAAGAAACGCCCCCTTCAAGCGGCGCTGGGCGCTCGCCAGCAGTTTCCTGCCACCCACACAGATTTCGCCGTGGTTGAGCGTGGCGAAACACGCGGGCGACCGCAAGCCCCCCCGGCTCTCGGCCGCCACCTCCGCCCCCTCGACGCCAAGCGCGCGCAGCGCGGCGACGAGGCCCATGGCAACGCGCGCGAACATTTCCCTGAGCCCCCCCGTGAACAACGGCGAAGGAAGCGGCACCGCCAGGCTGTAGGTGATCTCGTGCGCATGCAACAGCGCACGCCCCCCCGTCGGCCGAACCACCACGGGAACCCCCAGCGCGCCGCACCGGTCCCAATCCACCGCACGCGACGCGTCCTGAAAGTGACCGACGCTCACCGTCGGCCGCTGCCAGCCATAGAGCCTGAGCGTCGGAGCAACCCGTCCCGCATCCGCGGCAAGCAGCAGGGCATGATCCGCCGCCATATTGGCGCGGCCCTCTCCCGGCCCGTCTTCGATCCACCGCCATGCGCTGCCCGTCATCGGCGCTTTACCCACCGACAGGGCCCGCGCGGGGCGGGGAATTTTGCTTTGACTCCCATCCGGCCATCCTTTACTCTGAACATCGACCCGAACTCTTCCAACCCTTGCACAACGCAACCGCACTCACAATGCTTGAAACCCGGATAAAAAAAACGCTGACCCTCGCTGCAATCCTCGGAATCCTCGCCGCCCTGCTGCTGCCCCGGCCGGCCCATGCATTCCCCGAGCTAGCGACCAGTTTAAAATGCGAAAGCACCTGCCACAAGGCCGAAAACATCTTTCAAGCGAGAAGCGACCGCTTCGCCGAAGAGCGCTGCAAAAGCTGCCACGTGGGCGCACCCGCCCGCAAAATGCTGCCCGCCTCGCACCTTGCTCCGCCGCCAAAGATTCGCCCCAAACCCGTGCTCGTCAGCAACGCCACGAAGAAAAGCCCGCAACCCGCCGCCGCCCAGGGCGGCACCGCCGAAGGCATGGCGCTCGTGCCCGCGGGTGAATTCATCATGGGCTCCAACGAACGCTGGGACGACGAATCCCCCGAACACATCGCCCGCACCGAAGCGTTCTATATCGACATCAACGAAGTCACCAACGCCGACTACCAGAAATTCACCGCCGCCACCGGCCACGAAGCACCGTACCACTGGCCCGAGGGCAACCTCCCGAAAGGCAAGGAGCAGCACCCCGTGGTTTACGTCAACTGGTTCGACGCGCGCGACTACTGCGCCTGGAAAGGCAAGCGCCTGCCCACCGAGCAGGAATGGGAAAAAGCCGCTCGCGGCGAGGAAGGCCTCACCTACCCGTGGGGGCATGAATGGTCTCTCAAGAAATCCAACAACCCGTACATCGGCTCCACCGGCACCGAGCCCGTGGCCAGCTACCCCGAGGGCAAGAGCCCCTACGGCCTCAACGACATGTCCGGCAACGTCTGGGAATGGGTGGACGCCTACTACCTGCCGCATCCCGGCAACACCCGGCCCAGGCCGGAATACGGCGAGGACAAACGCGTGCTCAAAGGCGGCTCGTGGTTCGACTGTCTGTCCTACGGCTGCGGCCTGAGCGCGCCCACATTCAACCGCAGCTTCTTCACGCCCGAAGTGCGCAACAACAGCTTCGGCTTCCGCTGCGCCAAAACTCCTTAGCCCCGAGGGCGCACCATGCCGCCACTCAAAAATTTCTTCCGCTTCCGCCACGTGCCCACCGCGCGCAAGATCGCGCTGCTGATCCTCGCCATCCTGTTCTGGCTGTTTTTCTTCTGGATGAGCCCCGGCGACAACCCGCCGCCCGAGCCCGTTTTAAAACAGCAATCCTCTACCCCCAGCCAGGCCCAACCTCACTGACTAGGAAAGCAGATGGACGAGTCTGCCCGAAGGTGGAACACTCAACCGCATTCGGCCGCAAAATCGTCTTTGCTCTTCATATGGGAATTATGGAAGAAGCGGGATGACACTTCCGGGGACGGGAGTCCCGGAGACCAGGATGGCGTTTTGCTGAGGTTTGGGCCTGATAACGCGCCCGGATGGGGCTTGCTTTAATCCGGACATTTAGGACTAGAATAATATTATTGAATAGTTATAGATTACAGGATATAATAGGACAAAATCGGCCAAAGCTAGCTTTCACTGACCCAAGCCGAATAAATCCCACTGGGCTTCGTGGCTGTTGAATGAATGGTATGGCTTAGAATGGCAAGGGGGCATCCGATCACGGTGACCGTGAGACCCCAATCGACCCA
>QJZQ01000169.1 GCA_003246675.1 Nitrospirota bacterium
AGCCCCGGTTAGAAAAGTAAAAAGACGAGGGGCCAGTCGAAACGACTGGCCCCTTTTTTTTCGGGATAATATCTGGCGAAAGAGCTAAAACCGGTATTGCAAAATAATGGCCGCCTCTAGCAACTTCCCCCCTCGCCATGGGCATGGGGTGGGGAACTTCTCCTGACCCGGTTCGCTTAGGTAAAAAGCAAAAAATCCGCTGGCCTGCCATCGCATATTGGCATGGGTTTCAGCGGAACGCAGATGGAGACTTGGACGGAAAGTTTGCGCCAAAATGAAATAACTCCGCACGCCGAAGGCAAGTTGCCCCTCCGGCGAGGAGTGGTGGAGCTGGGGGGATTCGAACCCCCGACCTCTTGAGTGCGATTCAAGCGCGCTCCCAACTGCGCCACAGCCCCTTTTTATGCATGATTTCTATTTTATATTAGCACGCTGGGGGTGGTTCGTCAGCAGGGAAGTTTGGTTTTTTGGGTCGGGTCGCTCGTTTAGGGGGCTTGTTTATCGGTGTGTTGAGGGGTAAGATTGGGGCAACAGGCGTGCGTGGCGGGTGGTTTGCCGGCTTTGGGGGCCTGGGGCGCGCCCGGTTTTTGCCGGGGGTGCTGGGTTGGGGCTCTTCTCGGCCGGCACCCCGCTGGTTCCATGGGGTTGACAAACCTCCATGAAATGAGGTATATGTAGGGATTCTTTTTTCAATTCATGCGGGTACGCCCGCTTCTATTTCTAAGGAGAGTTTCTTGGCTAATCATAAGTCGGCGATCAAGCGCAACAGGCAGAACATTCGCAAGAGGGACCGGAACAAGGTGCACCGCACGCAGTCGCGCAATGCGACGAAAAAGGTCCTCGAGGCGATCGGTGAGGGCGATAAGGATGCGGTTGCGCAACAGTTGAAGTCTTCGATCCGCACGATCTCCAAGGTGGCGAGCAAGGGTGTGCTGCACAAGCGCACGGCCGCGCGGAAGATCTCGAATCTCGCGAGGGCGGCGCACCGCCTTGCGGTTTCAGGCTGAGCACAGCCTTAGAACGAGGGTTTTGAGGACGCCTTCGGGGTCTTTCCCGGTGGTTTTCAGGTCGCGATCGGCCTGGGCGAGGTGCTCGAAGCCTCGCTTTAGCTGGAGGGTGCTGAATCTTCCTGTGTGCTTGAGGGCTTTTTCCACGAGGAATGGTTTTGCGCCCATTTCACCCGCTATTTTCGCTGGCGGGTATTTTTTTGCCTGGTAGGCCTTCACTTCCCATATCACGCGCAGTTGCCAGGCGATCATCCCCATCACTTTGATCGGGTCTTCCCCGTGCTCGAGTTGGTTGTCGAGCAGGCGGAGGGCTTTTTGCGCGTTTTTTTCCTTGAGCGCTTCTGTGAGGGCGAAGGGATTTTCCTGGCGTATTTCTCCCACCACGCTCTGGACGTGCTCTTCGGTCACGTCTTTTTCTTTTCCTGCATAGGTCATCACTTTGTCCAGCTCGCTTGCGAGCAGGCCGGCGCTCGCGCCGACGCGGTCGACGATCTGCCGTGCGGCTTCGGCGGTTAATCGGTAGCCCGCGGCCTGGGCCCGCTTCTTCGTCCACTGGATGAGTGCGGCTTCGGGCGGGGGTTCGGTGGCGACGGCGCCTTTGATTTTGACGAGGGCTTTGTAGATGCTCTTTTTCTTGTCGGCCTGGTCGGCGGTGAGTACGAGGCAGATCTCGGTTGCGGGGTGGCTCAGGTAGTCGATGACGGGGTCGGCCTCGTCGGCCTTGAGTGCGGCTTCGTGCAGGTGGCTCACCACGACGAGTTTGGTGCCGCCGAGGAAGGGCAGGGTTTGGGTGGCGGCGATCCAGTCGCCGGGGGTGCTGGTTCGGGCGTCGTAGGTTTCGAGGTTGAAGTCCCGGTTTTCTTCGGTGATGTACTTGCGCTTCAGTGCGGCGATGAGTTCGGTCTGGTAAAAGCGCTCGCTGCCATAGAGGAAATACAGCGGCTGAGGGGCGCCACTTTCAATCTGGGCGAGGGCTTCGTCGAAGGTCACGGGTTTAAAATTGTTCGAGGACGAGGCTGACCAGCCGGTTGCCGAGTTCGCGGTAGGCTTTTTCCAGGGCGGCCTTGCGGGCGGCTTCGGAGACGATCAGGTCGGGCTGGGTGCGGTAGTCCCATTTGACGCGGTGGTTTTCCTTTTTCAGGTAGGGCTTGCCGGTAGCGCGGTCGATCACTTCGATGCTGGCGCCCACTTCGACCCAGTATTCGAGCACGACGTCGCTGGAGTTGAAGGAGGCGGCTTTCTGGCTGTAGTGGTTGAGCTCGCCTTTGATGACGAGGTCGGCGCGCTCGGCCCGGGCAATTTTCAATCGGCCGTCGCGGGCGAAGGCGCTCTGAATGGCGCGGCTTAAGTCGCGGTGAATTTCCGGTTCGGCGGAGGTGTTGGCGAATACGGGGATGGCGATGGTCTGGATGCCGGCGGGCGCTTCGCCCCGGCCTGCGATGTGGTAGCCGCAGGCGCTAAGCCAAAACAGGCTTATGGTCAGGATGAGGGCGCGGGTGGTTTTCATTGGGCGACGATGTTGACCAGCTTTTTGGGCACGACGATCACTTTTTTGAGGGTCTTGCCCTGAATGAACTCGGCGATCTTTGGGTCCGCCAGGGCCTGGGCCTTCAGGTCGGCTTCGTTGATATTTGCGTCGACGGTGATCTTTTGCCTCACCTTACCATTGACCTGAAGGACAATCAACAGCTCGTCGGCCACCAGGAGCTGTGGGTCGCAGGCTGGCCAGGACGTATTTTCTTCGCGCCCGAGCTGGCCGGCCATTTCGGCGGCAATGTGCGGGGCGAAGGGGGCCAGCAGGGTGATGGTGGTGTCGAGCGCTTCGCGTACGGCGAAAGTGGCGCCGGGTTGTTTTTTCTGTTCGTCCCAGCCTTCGCGCAGGGTGTAGAGCTGGTTGATGAGTTCCATGATCGCGGCGATGGCGGTGTTGAACTGCATGCGCGTCTGGATGTCGTCGGTGACGCGCTTGATGGTGATGTGGGTTCGCCGCCGGAGTTCGGCCAGTTCGCGGGCAAGCGGTGCGCCGGCCTCGGGCGGGCGGGCGGTGCGGATGTCGTCGAGAAATTCATGAAAAATGCGCCAGACGCGTTTGAGAAAGCGTGAGCAGCCTTCGACGCCCTGGTCGCTCCATTCCAGGTCCTTCACGGGCGGCGCGGCGAAGAGGATGAACAGGCGCGCGGTGTCGGCGCCGTAGGCGTTGATGATTTCGTCCGGGTCCACCACGTTGCCCTTGGATTTGGACATTTTGGCGCCATCCTTGATCACCATGCCCTGGGTGAGCAGGTGGGCGAAGGGCTCCGGGGATTTCAGCAGGCCCAGGTCGCGGAACACCTGGTGGAAGAAGCGCGAATACAGGAGATGCAGGATGGCGTGCTCGATGCCGCCGATGTACTGGTCCACCGGCATCCAGTAGTCGGCCTCTTCGCGGGCGAAGGGCTCGTGTTCGTTGCGCGGCGAGGTGAAGCGGTCGAAATACCAGGACGAGCATACGAAGGTGTCGAGGGTGTCTGTTTCGCGCCGGGCGGGGGCCGCGCAGCGGGGGCACGGGGTCTCCCTGAAGCCGGGCAGGTCGGGGAGGGGCGAGCGGCCCTTTTCGCCCAACTGGGCTTCTGTGGGGAGCCGGACGGGAAGCTCTTCGTCGGGCACCGGTACGATGCCGCAGGCGGCGCAGTGGACGACGGGGATCGGCGTTCCCCAGTAGCGCTGGCGCGATACGCCCCAGTCCCGCAGGCGGTAGTTGATGGCGGCCTGGCCGATTTTTTTCTCTTCCAGGTGTTCGATGATTTTCTTCCGGCCTTCGCCGCTCGGCAGGCCGCTGAACGGCCCGGAGCCGGTCAGGGTGCCTTCGCCGGTGAAGGCGAGTTCCGGCTCCTGCGGTTGGCCCTCCGGTGGCTGGATGACCTGGATGATCGGCAGTTGGTATTTTTTCGCGAATTCGTGGTCGCGCGGGTCGTGCGCCGGCACGGACATGATGGCGCCGGTGCCGTAGTCCATCAATACGAAGTTCGCCGTCCATATCGGGATGGCGCTTCCGGTGAGCGGGTTGATGGCGTGGGTGCCGGTGAACACACCTTCCTTCTCGGCGGTTTCGCTGGTGCGCGCGATTTTGTCCTGCCGGGCGACGCGGGCGAGAAAGGCGTCGACCTCTTTTTCCTGGCCGGTGCCGCGCGAGAGTTGAGCGGTGAGCGGGTGTTCCGGGGCGAGCACCATGAAGGTGGCGCCGTAGAGTGTATCGGGCCGGGTGGTGAAGATGCGCAGGGTCTCCCCCGCGTGGCCTTCGACTTCGAAATCGACCTCGGCGCCCAGGCTCTTGCCGATCCAGTTCTTCTGCATGGTCAGCACCTGCTCCGGCCAGCTTCCCCGGAGGGTTTCGAGGCCTTCGAGCAGGCGTTCGGCGTAGGCGGTGATTTTGAGGAACCAGCCTTCCTGCTCTTTTTGCAGAACCTCGCCGTCGCAGCGCCAGCAGCGCTCGTCCACCACTTGTTCGTTGGCGAGCACGGTCTGGCAGGCTTCGCACCAGTTGACGGTGGCGTTTTTGCGGTACACCAGTCCTTTTTCCATGAAGCGGAGGAAGCACCACTGGTTCCAGCGGTAGTATTCGGGCCGGCAGGTGGCGATCTCCCGGTCCCAGTCGTAGCTGAAGCCGAGGCGCTTGATCTGCTCGCGCATGGTGCGGATATTTTCGAAGGTCCAGGTGGCGGGGTGGGAGCGGTTTTTAATCGCCGCGTTTTCCGCCGGCATGCCGAAGGCGTCCCAGCCCAGGGGGTGCAGCACGTTGTAGCCCTGCATGCGTTTGAAGCGGGCCAGGGCGTCGCCGATGGCGTAGTTGCGCACGTGGCCCATGTGGATACGGCCGGAAGGGTAGGGGAACATCTCCAGGAGATAGTATTTCTTCAGCTCGCTGTCGCGCCCCACCTTGAAGGACTTGTTTTCCTCCCAAACCCGCTGCCATTTTTCCTCGATGGCCTTGAAATCGTAATTCTGCATCTTGCGCGCGTCTCCTTGAATTAAAACAAGCCATAGTAGCTAAAATGCGGGCAATAATCCAGCCCGCCCGCATCCCGGATGAAAAATTGACGATGGCCTGGCCGTCTTTTGCCTTCACCTCCGGACGGCCTGGTTTATAATGTTCGGCATGACGGAACTCACCGGAGTCATGGGGGCGGTTTTTTCACTGTATGTTCTCCTGATGGTGGTCGTAGGCGTGGTCACTTCCCGCGCCACCCACTCCGCCGCCGATTTTTTTCTCGCCGACCGGTCGCTCAAGGCCTGGGTCACCGCGATCTCCTCCACCGCCAGTTCCGAAAGCGCCTGGGCGGTGCTCGGCACCGTCGGCCTGGCTTATAAGGAAGGTCTTTCGTCCATCTGGTTCCTGCCGGGCTGCCTGCTGGGTTACCTGGTCAACTGGCTGTTCATCGCCGAGCGCCTGCGCCGCCATTCGGCGGAAGAAAACGCCCTCACGGTGCCGGATTACCTGGAATCGCATTTCAAGGACGACAGCCACGTGTTGCGCCTGATCTCGGTGGCCATCATTTTTGCCTGCATGATGGCCTACGTGGCGGCCCAGTTCACCGCCATCGGCAAGACCTTCGACGCCATTTTCGGGATTCCTCACCTGGTCAGCATCTCCATCGGCGGCGGCATCGTGATCCTCTATACGATGCTCGGCGGCTTCCGCGCCGTGGCCTGGACCGATTTCATCCAGGGCCTCATCATGGTGGCGGGCCTGGTGTTGCTGGCCGGGGTGGCGTTTTTCGAGCTGGGCGGCGGGAGTGAAATGGCGCGGCAGGTGCGGTTGGCCGACCCCGGTGCTCTCACCTGGATGGGCGGCAAGGCGCCTGCGGTCTTTTTCGGTTCGGTGGTGGGCTTGCTGGGCATCGGCCTGGGCTACCCGGGGCAGCCGCACGTGATCACCCGCTACATGGCGGCAAAAAACACCGCCACCATCGAGCGCGGTCTCTGGATCGCCATGGGCTGGGGGATTTTGATCTACAGTTCATCCATCCTTCTGGGTTTGTGCGGCAAGGCCCTTTTTCCCGGCCTGGAGGACCCGGAGCACCTGTTTCCCAAGGCGGCCGAAGCGCTGCTCAGCCCGGTGGTTGCGGCGGTGGTGCTGACCGGGGTGCTGGCGGCCATCATGTCGACGGTTTCGGCGCAGATCATCGTCGCCACCTCGGCGGTGGTGCACGATATTTATACCCGGATGCTGAAGCGAGACCTTTCGCCCCGGCAGGTGCTTGGCATCAGCCGAGCGACGGTTCTCGCCCTGGGGGTGGGGGCGATGCTCATCGCACTTACGGAGACCCGGGTGATCTTCTGGTTCGTTCTGTTTGCCTGGTCCGGCCTGGGGGCGAGCTTCGGCCCGCTGATTCTCTTCACGCTGTATTCCAGGCGGGTCACCCGCGAGGGGGCCATCGCCGGAATGCTGACGGGTTTTACGGTGACCGTTGTCTGGAAGATCAGCGGCCTGTCCGATGCACTCATTTATGAGCTGGTGCCCGCGTTTATACTTTCATCGATCGCCATCTGGCTATGCAGCCGCCGCGCCACGGGCTGAGCCCGTTTTTTTCGCGCGCCGGTGCGTTGCGGGCCGGTGCGAGAATTGCCGATGGGCGGCAGGGCGTGAATAACCCTCCGATCAGGAAACATGGAACCCCCCAGAGGGTCAGAACAGCCCCGAAAATTAACCGATCAGTAGGTAGGTATATTCGATATCTTACTTTACTAAAGATATAAGAATCAATTATGCTGTTAATAAGCTAACCAACTGATAGGTAGAAAATGAGAAAAACCGATACCAAGGGGAAGATTCTCGATGCGGCGCAGGATTGCATCCAGCGGGTGGGCGCCAATGCCATGAGTTATCAGGACATCAGCGAGGCGGTCGGCATTCAGAAGGCAAGTATTCATTACCATTTTGCCACCAAGGAGCGGCTCATCGAGGCCCTGATCGATCGCTATAGCGAGAGGTTTTTCAGTCTTGTGCAGTCCATCGTGGAGTCGGAACTGAGCCCGGAGACCAAGCTGCGCCGCTATGGCCTGCTGTTCGAGGCCATGCTTTCGGAGGGCGAGCGGGGCAAGGTTTGCCTGTGCGGGATCCTTGGCGCCGAACTGGCGACGCTGAGCCCTGTGGCGGTGGACAATATCCGCCGATTTTTCAGGGAGAACGAGAAACGGTTGGCGGAGGTCCTGGACGAGGGGCGGCGGCAGGGCGTGTTTCAGTTCGAGGGCGACAGCCGCTCCATGGCCACTCTGATGTTTTCTCTTCTCGAAGGCGCGATGCTGGTGGTTCGCGCCGACGAGGGAACGCAGCGATTCAGCGCTATTATGCGGCAGATGATCAAGCTGATAAGCGCTTGATGGTTATTGCATTATTATCTACCTTTTGATTGGTAGGGTATTTTAAGATAATCGGCAGTTATTTGCACGTCTTTTTGTGTCCATAGGTCCTCTTTGTCTAGGGCGAGCTGCCAGCCTCCCAAGCGCGGGGCCAGGACGATGGGTGACGGTCTTTCGGGCTTTTGCTGTTAAGGTATGTAAGCGGTTCGATGGGCAGGGGTTCCCGCAGTGCCGCATCTTTTTATGCGGGGCCTGCGGGGGCTTTGGCGAGCGGGTTGGGAAGGGGCGTAAAATAACGGGTGTACGCGGGAGAGAGATGAAAGCCTGGATGATAAAGATGATCAGGGGTTTTGCCGCCGGGGGGCTGGTTCTTGCGGCGGCCTGTTCGGGGCCGGTGGTTGATAGCGGCCGCGAATTCCGTATGCCCATCGCCGCCGAGCCACCGACTCTGGACTGGACGCTCGCCACCGACAGCGTTTCGGTGACCTTGCTCACCAACCTCATGGAGGGCCTCACCCAGTACAACGCCGACCTCGAGCCGCAGCCCGCGGTGGCGAAGGAATGGAAGTTCTCCGCCGATGGCCGGACGATCACGTATTATCTGCGCGACGACGTGTTCTGGAGCGATGGCCGCCGGGTGACCGCCGCCGATTTCGAGTTTTCCTGGAAACGCCTGCTCAACCCGGCCACGGCGGCGCAATACGCCTATTTTCTGTTCGATATCGAGAACGCCGCCGAATACAATTCGGGCCGGGTGACCGACCCCGCGAAGGTGGGGGTGCGCGCCCTGTCGCCGGGGGTGCTGGAAGTCCGGCTTCGCCGCCCGGTGATTTATTTTCCAAGTATTACCACGTTCATGGTGACTTACCCGCAACGGGAGGACATCGTCACCCGCTACGGCGACCGGTGGACCGAGCCGGGGAATATCGTCACCAACGGGGCTTTCACCCTCAGCGAATGGCGGCACGAGTACAAGCTGGTGCTCCTCGCCAACCCTCGCCACTTCGAGGGGCCGCCCGGAATCGATCGCGTTACGTTCTACGTGGTGCCGGAGAAGACAACCGCTCTCACTCTCTATGAAACCGGCGAGCTCGACCGGGTGGAACTGCCGCCGGTGGCCATCCCGCACTATCGCGCGAGCCGGGAATACGTCCATGTGCCGCAGCTTCGCGGCTACTATTACGGGTTCAACGTCGAAAAGCCGCCGTTCGATGATGTGCGGGTGCGCCGCGCCTTCGCGCACGCCATCGACCGTTCGCGCTTGCCCGTCATCCTCAATGGCGGCGAGATTCCCGCCTCCTCCTGGATACCGCAGGGCATGTTCGGCCACAATCCGGACATCGGCCTTAAATTCGACCCGGAGAAAGCCCGGCGGTTGCTTGCGGAGGCGGGGTACCCCGGTGGAAGGGGTCTCCCGCCGGTCTCGGCGGTGTACAATACGGGCAGCCTCAACCCTTTGGTCGCCGAGTTTCTCCAGGCCGAGTGGAAGAAACATCTGGGGGTGGCGGTTGAGATCGACAGCCAGGAATGGAAAGTCTTTCTGAGCCGCCTGCAAGTGGAGCCGCCGCAATTGTTTCGCCTCGGCTGGGGGGCGGATTTTCCCGATCCGGATAATTTCATGAACCTGTTCCTCTCCACCAGCGGCAACAACCATCTGCACTTCAGCAACCCGCGTTACGACGAACTGGTCCACCGCGGCCCCACGGTCGTGGATCCGGAAAAGCGCCAGGCCCTCTACGACGAGGCGCAGCGGATTTTGACCGAGGACGTGGCCGCCATCATCCCTCTGTTTTTCTCGGCGCAGAACCTGCTGATCAAACCCCATGTCGGAGGCCTGGAGGCCAACGCCATGGAACTGCTTTACCTGAAAAGAGCCACTGTGAATCGGCCGGGAGCGCCGATTCTTCCGGGAGTTTAAGATGAACCGGGCCACGGTTTCCTGACAATGTCCGACCTGGTCAAACAGCAGGCGAAAACTGCCGAGAAGCTGGTGAAGAATTCCCTCTGGCTGTTCACCGCCGAAGCCCTGTCGAAGCTCATCGCGCTGGCGACGCAGGCCGTCGCCGCCCGTTACCTGGGAGAGGGGGGGTACGGTGTTTTTTCTTTCGCGTTCGCGGTGGCGGGAGCCTTTATCGTTTTTATCGACGTCGGCCTCGGGGTGTATATCACCCGCGAGCTGACCCGGAGGCCGGAGCGCCTGCGCGATCTGCTGGGAACGGTGTTCGCGCTCAAGGGGTGGCTTGCCCTCGTCACGATGGGAGCGCTGGCGGCTTTCATGCTCCTCGTCCCGCTTGCGGCGGATGTGCGGATGGTGGTGGGCGCGGTGGCGCTGGCGCTGATTCTCAATGGATACACCGATGCCACTCTGGCGGCCCTGCGGGCGCTGGAGAAGATGGCTCAGGTAGCGGCGTTCATGGTGATGCAGCGCCTGGTGTTTTTCATCCTGGCGCTCGGGGTGCTGGCGCTTGGCTATGGGACGGTGGCCTTTGCGCTGGCGTTTCTCGCCTCTTCCGTCACGGCGCTCCTGCTCAGCCGACGCCCGCTCGTGGCCCTGGCCGGGAGAGTGCCCCTGGTCTGGGATAAGGCGGCGACAGGGAAAATATTCCGAGCGGCGCTTCCGGTGTGCGGAGTGTTTCTGTTCACCTATATATATTTTCGCATCGACGCGGTACTGGTTTTTTTCCTGCGCGGTGAATCGGAAACCGGCTGGTACGCGGCGGCGTTCAAACTGGTCGAAACCCTCGGCCTGCTGGTTGCAAGCGTCCGCGCGGCGATCTTTCCGCTGCTCGCGAGAACCTTCGGCGAAGGGGGCGGCCGCCATCAGCGGCTGTGGGGCGAAGCCGGCCGCAGCCTGACGCTCATCAGCCTGCCGCTTGCGATGGGCATTTTTATTCTATCGCCCGGTCTCGTCGCCCTGCTGTTCGGGGCGGGTTACGCGCCCACAGGGGCCGCCCTCAGCCTGATGGTTCTCGCGTTTCCCCTGCTTTGCCTGAACGACCTCGCCGCGCACCTCCTGGTCTCCCAGGATAAGGCGCGGCCGGTTCTTGGGGCCGCCGCGTTCGCCGCCCTGTTCAATGGGGCCGCGAATTTCCTGGTCATTCCGCGATTTGGCATTTTGGGCGCGGCCGGGGTGGCCGCCCTCACTCAAGGCCTCCTGTTTCTTTTTTTGGCCCGGGCGCTCGGGCGGACGGGGGTGAAGTCTCCGCTGATCCGCTGGTTCTGGCGGCCCGTGATCGCAGGCGCCGGAATGGTGGGTGCGCTGCACTTGTTTGCCGCCGGACCTCTCGCTCTGCAGATCCTTCTGGGTGCGGGAGTCTATTTTTTCCTGCTCGGCGCGTTGCAGGGGTTCAACGAGTACGATCGCCTGATCCTGCGCGGCATCTTCCATCGCCCCCTGCCTCCGCCGGGTGGCCCGCCGATGGAAGAAATTTCCACGCCGTCGCTCGACATGTCCATCGTTACCGTGAACTGCAATTCATCGGAGTACTTGCGCGACTGCCTGAATTCCATCGCGGCCGGTGAAAAGCCATTCACCAGCGAGATCATCGTGGTGGACAATGCCTCCAGTGATGGCTGCGTGGAAATGATGGGCGATGAATTTTCCGCCGCGCGCCTGATCGTCAACAAGGACAACCTGGGCTTCGCGCGGGCCTGCAACCAGGGCCTGCGGATTGCGCGCGGGCGCTATCTGCTGTTGCTCAATAACGACACGCGCGTGCCGGCGGGCACCCTGGAAACGATGATGGGAATCATGGACCGCTCGCCGGATATCGGGCTTCTGGGCTGCCGCCTGGTGGGGGACGATGGCCGGGTGCAGCTTTCCTTTGGCCGGGCGGTGGGGTTCGGCAATGAGTTCGGCCGAAAGTTTTTTCTTAACGCCCTTTTCAAGCGTTCTCACCGCCCCTGGGCGAGGAAAATCCTGGACTGGATTCATGGCTCCGAACTGGAGGTGGATTGGGTGCGCGGGGCCTGCATGCTGATCCGCCGCGAAGCCTTGCTGGAGGCGGGGCTCATGGACGAAAACTTTTTCCTCTATTTCGAGGAGGTCGATCTTGGGGTGCGCATCCGGCGGCTGGGCTGGCGGGTGGTCTACACCCCGGTGGCATCGATCATCCATCATGGCCAGGGCAGCACCAATAAAAGCCGGCGGCGGGCCGCTCTGGAATACCGCAAAAGCCAGATGTATTTTTACAAGAAGCACTACGGCCCCCTGGGTCTTGCGCTCCTCAAAGGATACCTGAATTTGAAAATGCGGAAGAACGGATTGTGCGCCCTGGGCTGGCCCGGCAAGACGCAGGCGAAGCGGGGGGCAGCGAACACCTGAACGAAGAGATCCTCAAGGCGATCAGGAATTTTCACTGAACGCCAGCGTTTTCCACTCGGTGTTTAACCCGGCCGGAAAATTGTATCGTTTTGCTTTATAATCCTGAAACTTATCACCGATGGAACCACCGACCCCGAAGCCATGAGCCGCAACGTCCATTCTACGAATTTTCTGCTGATGTTTTCCTCGCTCTGGCGTCACCGCAACCTCGCCTGGGTGATGACCAAGCGCGAGGTGATCGGCCGTTACCGGGGGT
>QJZQ01000118.1 GCA_003246675.1 Nitrospirota bacterium
AGAGGCCGGTCCTTCCTTTCCGTGGGATTCCATTGATAAGATAGCACTTTTCAGCCGGCTTTCGGCAAATCATTTGCCGGGGTTTCTGGTAGACTGTCTTCCTTAAAAACCTGAGCGGGAAGGACGGTTCGGGAAGGGCCGATGCGCGTGATTTTCAAAACTGTCATGCGGGGGATGGGTCGATGCGCGGGAATTACAAAACTGTGGTACGGGGGATGATCGATGCATGTTGTTTATAAAACTGTTGCGCCTGGTGAGGTGGATCGCATCATCGCCTACTGCAGCCACCACAACGTCAAAAACGGCGGCCTGTTCGAAGTGTACCCCGGTGCCGACGGTGGCCTGGTGATGGTGATCGTCAACTCCTGTTCCGAATCGGGCCCGCAGGGCAAACTGCGGCCCCTCGGCGCGTTTTACCTGAACTACAGCGGCCCGGGGGTGATCTCCATCGAAGAGGAGGACCCGCACTTCGACGGCGCAGAGTCCCGCAAGCGGCACGTCACCGCCATCAAGCAAGTCATCGACATTTTGCTGAAAGCGGGGTTCCCCGGCAACACCATCGCGTTTCAGGATCTGCCCGCCCTGAACGACTGACCGCCGTTTGCCGCAAGGTTTCGCACACCTCGCGCACAGGCAAAAAAACGCTGACCATCGCCAAAAGAGTGTATATACTCATAAAAGTAAATTCCCCCGAGGAAACCGCATGAAAGACTTTAGCGACCCCGCCGCCTGCGCCTGCTTCAACCTGCGCAAGGCGGCCCGCGCCGTCACCCAGCACTACGACGAAGCCCTCAAGCCTTGCGGCCTCCGGACCACGCAGTTTTCCATTCTCGCCGTGCTTGCCCGGCTTTCACCCGCACCCGTGGCCCGCTTGTCCGGCGCGCTCGTCATGGACCGCACCACGCTCACCCGCAACCTGAAACCCCTCGTGGGTCAGGGCCTGGTCGCCATTCTCCCCGGAGCGGACGACCGGAGAAAACGCAACGTCTCGCTGACGGCAAAAGGCCGGAAAGCGTTCGAGCGGGCCCTGCCGCACTGGCAGGCGGTGCAGAAGGAAATGATCGGCCGCATCACCCCCACGCGCTGGCAGCGCCTGGAAAAAGACCTCGGGCACACCGTTCGGGCCGCTGCGGAGAGCTGATTTTTTAAACGCAAATAAGTGTAAATACACTTAAAAGGAGAGCGCCATGAAAACTTCCACAACTCCGGCCGCAGGCGGCGGGGCCGCGCCATCCCGCACGCGGGTTTCTCCGCCGCCCCTGGACGTGGATGCGCTCTTCTCCCTGTGCCTCGAAGCCGGTGCCGGCGACGCGGGCTTTGTCGACATCGCGCGGGGCGAACGCTCGGCCCTGCCTGCGCTGCTCACCCGCAGACTGAAGCTGACGGGGCCGGTCCGGCTGCTGGTGGCTTTAAAAAAATGTCTGGAGTAGAAGAGAGGCGGGTCAGTGGCCGATTTTTACTTCAACCGTTTTATCCTGATAATCGAAAGTCACCCGGTTGGGAGCGATGGCGATGAGCCGGGCATTTTCCACCTCATCGCCGACTTTCATTTTCAGGTTGCCCGCCTTTGGCGTGGAAACGAAGATGTGGTTGCCGGGGCTTTCGTCGTCAAAAAAGATGATGGCCGTCACCTTCAGGCCGCTCGGCGCTTCGCCCGTTACAGGGGCGGGCGGTTCGGCCGGGGCCTTGAGAGCCGCCTGGGTGGCGCTTTTGATGATGGCGTCGATTTCCCTGATCTCCGCCGGAACGGGGATGGCGTTTTCTTCCTCCCGGGCCAGCGGCGTCTCCACCGGTGGCGTCTCTACCGGAGGCGTTTCCACAACCGGCGCGGGCAAGGCGGCCTCCTGCACGACGTTTTCGAATTCGATCTCCAGTTCATCCTCTTCCCAGGGCAAGGCCGCTTCGAGCGGGTCCGCCCCTTCTTCGGTCTCTGGAATGTTCGCCAGCGGAATGCCGGTGGGCGGCAGCGCGGGGAGGACGGCCTTTTGCATCGGCGGGGCTATCGCCTGCGATTTTTCGAGGTTTTTCCCGGCGGCCACAGGCG
The DNA here is from genome assembly GCA_003246675.1 of Nitrospirota bacterium. Taxonomy (GTDB): domain Bacteria; phylum Nitrospinota; class Nitrospinia; order Nitrospinales; family VA-1; genus SZUA-259. Next base: position 2,045 of record QJZQ01000118.1, read on the forward strand.
GGGTGCGAGGCTCATCGCCGGCCCGTGAATAAACCCAGAACGCACCGAGCGCGAAGCTCAGTATAACGAGAACGGCCACCAGCCAAGGCCGGGAGCCGCTTTCTTCCTCCAGCACGCCGGACAGGTCGTCCTTGAGCACCAGCTCCTTGAGGTCCACCTTGCGGTCGAGGATGCTCTTTTCCTCCTCGAGTTTTTTCAGCGTCTTGAGGATGGTGCTCATTCGGTCACCAGATGCGGTGTCGGGTAGATGCTGAGCAGGTTGTACAGCATGATCCGGCTTTCGCTTTCGAAGCGGCCGTCATCGCGGATGCCGTAGCGGCGCTGGAATTTTCTCACCGCCTCTTCGGTCTTGCCGCCGTACAACGGAGCCTCGTCACCGCTGAAAAACCCGAGCAGGCGCAGGTTTTTCTGCAGCCAGATGGCTTCCTTGCCGCGAAAGTCCTTCTCGAGCTTTTCCGGCAACCCCTCGAAATCCCGCCACAGAACGTGCGCCTTGCGGCTCCACAAGGGGTCCACCGCCGAGAGAGGAATTTCGATGGAGTCCACCGAGCCAAACAACCCCCGCCCATCTTTCATCTCCATCAAAGCGATGAACTTGGTCCCCTGAGCGTTGGGCAGCACCAGTTCAAGAATCGCCGGCTGGTTGAGCGTGGTGAGTTTCTTCCAGTCGGCATTGAGTTCATAGGTCACCAGGTTGAAATCGTCCCCGAGGTGTTCGAGATCGCTCTCCTCCAGGGCGCGGGTCTCCTGGCGCTCGATGCCCCAGCTCTCCAGCACCCATTTCATCGCCTCCACCCGGCTGCCGCTCAGGCTGAGGCTGGAAAGATAAGTCACCAGGGGATCGGTGCCGGAAATGACCAGGGGGCCGGCCATGCTCCATTCGAGCGGCCGGGCGGCTTCCGCCCGGACCGGGCTTTCATCGGCCAAAGACGGCGGCACAGGCTTTCCCGGCACAGCTGGCACAACCGGAACAGCCGGCACGGCCAAAGCGGTTTCCGGATCGGCGGAGGCTTTAAAATCGGGCAACGCAAACTTCCATGCGGCCAATAGCGCAAACCCCAGGGCAAAAACACCAAGAACCCAGCCCTTCCATCCCAAGCTACTGTGCGTGGGCAGGGGGGTGGTGCGCCCCACATCCTGAATCGCCTGGCGGACGATTCGGGCGCTGATCCGGCGGGTGTTGTTCGTGTAGGCGATGAGCAGCGCGCGATCGGCCACCACGTTGATCATCCGCGGGATGCCCTGGGAAAATTTGAATACCTGGTCCATCGCCGAGGGCAAAAACCGCACCTTCCCCTTGCCCAGGGCGACATTCAGACGGTGCTGAATATAGCCGCGCGTCTCTTCCTGGTTGAGCGGCAACAGCTCCCACTGAATGGTGATGCGCTGCTCGAGCTGGCGCAGTTCCGGCTTCGCGAGGAGCTGGTCGAGTTCCGGCTGGCCGATGAGCACGATCTGGATCAGCTTTTCGGTCTCGGTTTCCAGGTTGGAGAGCAGGCGCAACTGCTCGAGCACCTCGCACCCCAGGTCCTGCGCTTCGTCGATGATCACCACCACCCGGTTGCCCTTTTTCCGTTCCTCCAGCAGGAACCGGTTGAGGGTATCGATGAGAACCTTTTTGCTCTTGTCGGTCGCCGGCAGCCCCAGTTCGGAATTGATGGTCTGCAACAGCTCCAGCTCGTTGACGCAGGGGTTGAGGACGTAGGCGATGTTGAAGTCGGTGTTGAGCTCTCGCAGGAAGCTCCTGCAGATCATCGTCTTGCCGGTGCCGACCTCGCCGATGATTTTCAGGAATCCGTTGTTCTCCTGCAACCCGTACACCAGGTGCGCGAGCACCTCCTTGTGCTTGGGGCTGAGGTAGAGATACTTGGGGTCGGGCGTCAGGTCGAAGGGCTTTTCGGAGAACCCGAAATAGTCGCGGTAAACGTTGTGGCTTTTTTTCCTTCCCGCCGCCTGGGCGGCCTGAGCGGGGGTTTCATGAACCGCTCCGGGAGCAAAGGACGCGGCCACCTTGCGGTCCTGGATGAGGCGGTCGTGCGCTTCGCGCTTTTCCCGGTCGGAAAGGGTGTCGTACGCCTGCTGGAGAAGGGCGATCTTGTTTTTCAGGGTCGGCGGGTTGACGGCGAGTTGTCTTGAAAGCGAAAGGTCGAACCGGCCCACCATTCGTTGGTAGGCGTGGTTCACCTCGGTCTGGGTGGCGTCGGGCCGGATGCCGAGAATGCGGTAATAATCGCGCTGTTGGACATCGCTGATCATGGTTTACCTTGCCGGCGCTGGCTTCAAAGACCCCCGGTAACAGCCAGAACCGCATCGGAGTCGAGCCGCAGGCCTGCCTGGGTCAAAGCCCGCCAGGGCCACGTTTTTTGGGAAAGTAACCCAATTTATACAAGGAGTTCGGCTTGTTGTAAACAAAATAACGCCGCCGGGAAACAGGGCGCGGGGACTGTGCTACCATGTCCTGTCCGTCACTTTAACCGGCAGGCTGCCATGAATTCCGCGCTTCCCGAACAAGTCCCTTGCCCCACCTGCAAAAAAAAGATCCGCAAGGATCAAAGCGCCCACTACCCGTTCTGCTCCGAACGCTGCCAACTCGTCGACCTTGGGCAGTGGCTCAAGGAGGGCTACCGCATCGAGGGCGATGAACCGCTGAACATGAACGGCGACGACGAAGATTGATCCGCTCAGGGCTCATCCACGCGGGGCGGTCCTTCCACCTTGCGCATGAGAATTTCCACCATCTGCGCATCGTACAAGATCACCGCCAGATCGAGCATGGAGTCGCCGTTGAAGTCCGCCGCGGCCATGGCGCGCGGGTTCCTTCCCACGGGGTAGTTGAAATGCGGAAAGATGAAACTGCCGTCGCCCCGCCCTTCGAGGATGGATATCGAATTGTCGCGCCGGTTGCACACCACCAGATCCGGCTTGCCATCGCCGGTGAATTCGCCCGCCACCAGATGCTCCGGCCCTTTCTCGCCCGCGAAATCGGGACCGGCTTCAAACTCGCCCCCGGCCCGGCCGGTGAACAGGGTGAGGCTGTCCTTCATGGTGCTTGAGACGATGAGATCCATCAGGCCGTCCCGGTTCATATCGTGCTGGGCGATGAATGACGATTGATGGCCGCCCGCGATGCGCCGCGGGTTTGCGAAAGTGCCATCGCCCCGGCCATCGAAGACGCGGATGAAGTTCACCTGCACGGCGTTGAAGACCATGGCGATATCGAGGTTTTTGTCGTCGTTGTAATCGCCCACCACCATCATCGCCGGCGTGCCCGAGGCCTTGTAGACCTCACCCACCTTGAACGTGCCGTCGCCCACCCCGAGCAGGATCACCATTTTGTCGAAGCGCAGGGTGACCACGAGGTCCATGTGCTCATCGTTGTTGAAATCCCCCGTCGCCAGGGCGATGGGCAGCCGCCCCACCTTGATGTTCTGCTTGTGCTTGAACAGGCCGTCCTTCTGCCCCAGGATGATGGACACATCGCCATCGCCATAATTGGAAAAGGCGATATCGGGGATTCTGTCGCCGTTGAAATCCGCCGCGGCCAGGGCCATCGGTTCGCGCCCGGTTTTAAGGGTCAGCGGTTGCTTGAACGTGCCATCCCCCTCGCCTTCCAGATAATTCAGGGTGTTGCTCGCCGAGTTGACCACCAGCAGATCGGGATAACCGTCGACGTTCATATCCTTGGCGACAACCGCCGCAGGCTTTTTTCCCACCGCGTAGGTGACCGGCAGGGCGAAGAGGTCCGGCGCCGGCTTGTCCACACCGCAGGCCGCGGTCAGGCAAAACAACACAAGACAAAACATAATCTTTGAGAGGGACACCGGCAGGCTCCGTTGTTGGGCAGAATCTTTTGTTTATACCGCACGGCACCGGCGATGTAAAGCGCCGCCCCACAGGCCCGAAGGCGCTTGACACATGCGATCCTAATGCTACAATTTTCAATAGGTTACAATCAACCTCGACGCCGGCCGACATGTCCACGCAAAAGCCCCTGCTGCAAATCATTTTTGCGCTCGTTCTCCTTGGCGCGCTCGTCAGTTGCCAGAGCCTGCCCGAGAGAAATTACCGCGCGGGGGTCTACCACACGGTGCGCCCGGGGCAAACGCTTTACCGCATTGCCAAGACCTATAACATAGAGGTGGCCTCCCTCATGCGGGCCAACCACATCGGCGACGCAAGCCAGCTTAGGGTCGGCCGGCGGCTCTGGATTCCCACAGCGCGGACGGTCCGCAACGTCCCCGTCGTCGCGGCAAAAAAAACGGCCCCGGCCGCGAAGTCCTCCTCCCCCCCGCCCGTCGAGGAAGCCCGCCTGCCTCCCCTCAAGGGCTACCTGACCTGGCCACTCAAGGGAACGCTGACTTCCACCTTCGGCTCGCGGGACGGCCGCCAGCACGACGGCATCGACATCGGCGCCACGCGGGGCACCCCCATTTTGGCGGCGGCGGACGGCAAAGTGGTTTTCAGCGACTGGGGGCCCAAGGGTTACGGCCTGATGGTCATCATCAAGCACCCGAACCACCTGACCACCGTCTACGCACACAACTCCAAGAACTGGGTGAAAAAGAACGATACGGTCAAACAAGGCCAGCGCATCGCCTCGGTGGGCACGACAGGCCGCTCCTCCGGCCCCCACCTTCACTTCGAGGTTCGCAACCACACCCACCCGCGAAACCCCCTAAAATTCCTGCCCGCAAAAAGATAAAATACGGACAGAGCCCTTTTCGGGAATGCCCTCTGGCGCCGAAATGCCGCCACAAAAAATTCCTGCCCGCAAAAAGTTGAAGCACGGTCCGCGGGAACCCAGCGGCAAATTCATCCGGCCCGGCAAAAGACAATTGTTCTTCACCGTCCATCCGTAGTAAAACAGACCCATTCGACGGCCTATAACATGGGGGACTCATGGAAGCACTGAAATCGATCATCCGGGACATTCCCGACTTTCCTAAAAAAGGCATCCTGTTCAAGGACATCACCCCGCTGCTCGCCGACGGGGCGGCCTTTCAGAATATGATTGAAGCATTCAAGGCCCGCTACCAGGGCAAAGGCATCGACCAGGTGGTGGGCATCGAAGCGCGCGGCTTCGTGTTCGCCGCTCCCCTGGCCTACGCCCTTGGCGCAGGGGTGACCCTGGTGCGCAAACCCGACAAGCTGCCTCACAAAACCTACAAGCAGACCTACGCCCTCGAATACGGCACCGATGCCCTGGAAATCCATCAGGATGCCCTGAAACCGGGACAGAAGATCCTCGTCATCGACGACGTGCTGGCCACCGGCGGCACCCTGGCCGCCACCGCCCTGCTCATCCGCACGTATTTCCCCGAGGTCGAGTTTCATGAAGCGGCATTCCTGATGGAACTCGGGTTTTTAAACGGGCGGGAAAAACTCGGCGGCCTGCCGGTCTTCTCTTTGCTTCAGTATTGAGTCAGAAAATCAGGGGGGAGCGATGGGACCGTCCGGGAAAAACCCGGCGGGCTGCCGGCCTTCCCGATGTTTCAATGTTGCGGGGGAAATTCAGGTCAGGATGCGGAGGGGAATCTCGAGCTTGATGGCTTCGAGAAGGCGGCGCGTTTCGTCCAGAAAATCCGGCGCGACCATGAGTTCCATGAGGCCGCGCTGGTTATCCAGCGTGCGCGCCACCGCGAGGCTGTCGTAGCCCTCGAACAGGCTTACAAGGTAGCCGATTTCTTCCTTGGGAATCTCTATCTGGATCTGGATGGTGTCTTCGTGCATCAGGTCTGAACCGCTTCCCCGGCCGCCGCGCGGCCGCGCCCATCGACAAGAACCATGAGGAGGGCCACCGCCGAAGGCGTCACCCCCGAAATCCTGCCGGCCTGCCCCAGGGTCGCCGGGCGCACCTCCTCGAACTTCTGCACCACTTCCCGGGAAAGGCCCGGAATGCCCTCATAAACAAAATCCGCCGGAATAGGCACACTCTCCAGTTTCTTCTGCCGCGCCACCATCTGGTTCTGCCGAGAGATGAACCCATCGTATTTGACCTGGATCTCCACCTGCTCGCCCACCAGCCGGGGCACCGCGCAAGCGCCGTTGAACGCCCGCGCCAGGTGATCGTAGGTCACCTCGGGCCGCCGGAGGAGGCCTGCGAGGGTGGTCGGCTGGCGAAGCTCGCCGATGCCGAGCGCCTTAAGCCGGGTCAGGTCCTCGGGGGAGGGCAGCACCCGGGTGGCGCTCAACCGCTCGATCTCCCGCTCCACCGCCCGGTATTTCTCCCGGCAACGCTCGTTCATCTCGTCGGACACCAGGCCCAGCGCGTGACCGCGCGCCATCAGCCGCCAGTCGGCATTGTCTTCCCTGAGAATCAGCCGGTACTCCGCACGCGAAGTGAACATGCGGTAAGGTTCCTCCGTTCCCTTGGTCACCAGGTCGTCGATCAGCACGCCGATATACCCTTCCATGCGCGTGAGCACGAACGGCGGACGCTTCTGCACCTTGAGCGCCGCGTTGATGCCGGCCACGAGGCCCTGGCCCGCCGCCTCTTCGTAACCCGAGGTGCCGTTGATCTGGCCGGCGTGGAACAGGCCGGACACAAGCCGGGTCTCCAGCGTCGGCTGGAGCTGAGTGGGGGGGACGAAGTCATACTCCACCGCATAGCCGGGGCGGACGATCTCGGCCCGTTCCAGCCCCGGGATGCTGCGCACCACCTTCCACTGCACCTCCTCGGCCAGGCTGGTGGAAATGCCATTGGGGTAGATCCAGTCCGTATTCAACCCCTCCGGTTCGAGGAAGATGTTGTGCGAAACCTTATCGGGAAACTTGACGACCTTGTCTTCGATGGACGGGCAGTAGCGCGGGCCGACGCCCTCGATGATGCCACTGTACAGAGGCGACAGATGCAGGTTGTCCTGGATCACGCGGCGGGTCTGTTCCGTTGTGGCGGTGAGGTAGCAGGGCACCTGCGGCCGGCTGATGCGCTCGTTGGCAAAGGAAAACGGTTTGGGCTCCGCGTCGCCTTCCTGAATCTGGCAGCGGGAAAAATCGATGGACCCGGCGAGGAGCCGGGGCGGAGTGCCCGTCTTCAAGCGTCCCACCCGAAACCCCGCCGCAAGAAATGAGCGCGAGAGGCGGGTGGAGGGTTTTTCATCGACCCGGCCCGCCGGCCGCTGGCTAAGACCCACATGCACCATGCCGTTCAAAAACGTGCCGGTGGTGATGACCACGGCCCCCGCGAGCAGCTGCCGCCCGCTGGCGGTGATCACGCCGCGAACGCACCTGTCCTCGATAACCAGCTCATCCACTTCCTCTTCCAGCAGGTCCAGACCGGCCTGGCTCTCAAGCACCCGGCGCATTTCCTCCTTGTAGAGATGCTTGTCGGCCTGAGCCCGGCTGCCGCGCACGGCGGGGCCTTTCGACGCGTTGAGGACGCGGAACTGGATGCCGGTGCGGTCGATGCATTTCGCCATCTCGCCGCCCAGGGCGTCGATCTCGCGCACGATGTGCCCCTTGCCCACGCCGCCGATGGCCGGGTTGCACGGCATGAGGGCGACCTTGTCGAGGTCGAGGGTGACGAGCGCCGTTCTGCAGCCCATGCGCGCCGCGGCCAGAGCCGCTTCGCAACCGGCATGCCCGCCGCCAATGACGATGACATCGTAGGAATGCATTATTCGTTAGAACCCAAGTTTAATGACGAGCTTTCATCATACAATAAACCGCCGCCTCTAAAACAGGCAAATCACCCGGCCCGAACCACCGCGCCCCGCACACAGGCGGAAAGCCCAGGGGCCGCCGCTTCGCGCGCGGCTGCGGGCCCGCAGCAAACACTGGGAATATCAAAGGGAAAATAGAGGGGGGGTGAAGCTGGTGCCGAAGAGAGGATTTGAACCTCCACGCCGTTACCGGCACATGAACCTGAATCATGCGCGTCTACCAATTCCGCCACTTCGGCACTACAGAAACCGGAAAGCTATTATGGATTTTATTCGGAGCAATTTCAAGACGTATTTACGCCACCCGCGTTATTCCCCTCCAGACGGTCCCTTTTCCTCCACTTCGATGAGCGCGCGCACCGAATAGTGGTCATGAACGATGAAATACATCCCCAGGGCGAACAAGACCAGGAAGTTCACCCCCCACGCCACCATGCCGAAACTCACCGCGGTGATCTCCGCCTCGTGCATGACCTCGTGCAGGGCGATGAGGACGCCGGCGTTAAACGAACCGAGAAACGCCGGGGTGGGCACCGCCGTGATGAGCACGCACACCGTCACCACCAGAACCATCAGCGACCCCGCCGATTTATCCTCCAGGCTGAACGCCCAGTAAAACGGGTAATAACTGAGCACGATCGCCGCCCACACAAACACGGTGTACAAGGCGACCCGGGCGAGCACCGCCGGTTGCCTCGCCACCTTGAGCCCCAGGGAAAATTCCTCGATCAGGTATTCCACCTTGTCGTGCCACTTCTTCGGCAGCGGTGTGATGAGCCAGAGGATCCACCGGATGACCCGCGCCCGCTGGTGAATCATCATGTAAATGAACAGCAGAAGAAAGCCCACGACGCCCACCGCCAACCGGCCGAAGATCGACGCCAGGTCGGACAGAGCGACACCGGAAACCGTGGCGCCGGTCTCAAAGACCTCCGCGTGAAACAGGAACACCCAGCCGAACAGGATGAACAGGGCCAGCAGATCGAACAACCGCTCCACCACAATCGACGCGAACGCACTGGAAAAAGTGAGATTGTGTTTTTTGCCGAGCAGGTAGGCGCGCAGAAACTCCCCCGCTCGCGCAGGCAGGATGTTGCCCATGAACCCCACCATCAGCGGCGAATAAAGCTTGTGTGACTCGATGTCCTTGACCGGCAGGAGCAATTGGCGCCAGCGCCAGGCGCGGATCAGATAACTGAGCACGACAAAGACGATGGCGGGGGCGATGTAGCCGTACTTCACCGTTTTGAATGAGGCCAACAGGTCCGCCATGGAAACGTTCCACAAGGTGTAACCCAGAGCGGCGGCGGCGATGGCAACGCCAATGAAGAGTTGCTTGTAGTTCATCATTTTGCTTCACCCAGCAACGCACGGGCGCGCTCGATGTCTTTGCCGATCTGCCCGACCAGTTCGCTGGCGGAGGCAAATTCCATCTCACTGCGGATTCGGTCGATGAATTCCACCTCGATCTCCTGGCCGTAGATTTTCTCCGCGAAATCGAAGATGTGGATTTCCACGCTCAAGCGGTCGCGGTTGAAAGTGGGGTTGAAGCCGATGTTCGCCACCCCGCAAAGCCTGCGGTCCCGGTGGCGGATGCGCACGGCGTACACGCCGTTGCCGGGAATCTGCATCTTGCTCGTATCGATGTTGGCGGTGGGAAACCCGATGGCGCCCCCGGTCTTGTGGCCGTGCACCACCGGTCCCTCGATGGAGTGATACCGTCCGAGAAACCTCGCCGCCGCGCTCACGTTGCCCTCCTCGATGAGCTCGCGCACATGGGAACTGCTGACCAGTTGGCCCTCGTGGTGGATCGGCTCGACGACGTGGACCCTGAAACCGAAGGTCTCGCCCATTTTCCGCAGGTAGGGCACCGTCCCCTCGCGCCCGCGCCCGAAAGCGTAATCGAACCCCACCACCACCTCCCGGACGCCTATTTTCTCCACCAGGATATTGCCCGCGAACTCCCGCGGGCACTGGTCGGCGAACTGGCGGTCGAATTCGGCGCATATCACCTTGTCGATACCGCAGGCTTCGATCAATTCCATCTTCTTGCGAAACGTCGTCAGAAGCGGCGGCATGCGGTGAGGAGCGATGATTTTCAGGGGGTGCGGCTCGAAGGTGAAAACGATGGAGGTGCCGTTATTTTCCCGGGCGATCCGCGCCGCCTGCCGGAAAATGATCTGATGGCCGATATGCACCCCGTCGAAATTGCCAATGGCCACCACGGGGTAGGGGGCGGGGCCTTCCAGGTTTTTCATGCCACGGACGATTTTCATGCCCCCCCTCCCGCCGGAGAAATTCGTTCGCACTGGAAAACCGCGGAATTGTCTGTTAAAATCCAAGTCATACAGAACACCGGAGTCCGCTCATATGTTTGATATCGGCTTTTTCGAGTTAATGATCATCATGGCGATCGCTGTCGTGGTCATCGGCCCCCAGAATCTGCCCAAGCTCGCCAAGGCGGTCGGCAAGGGCTGGGGCGAATTTCAGGCGACCTTCAACAGCCTCAAGCAGGAAGTCATGAACGAGGCCGAGGGCCTCAAACAATCGGTCAACATAGAGAACCTGGAGAAGGATGTCGTCAACGCCACCAAGGTCGACGTCGACGTGAATCTCGATCTTCAGGAAACCGTGGACATCGCCAAGAGCATCGGCAATTCCACCTCCAACAAGTGACCGCATCCCGAACGCCGCATTCCTGAAACCGGCGGGCCTTCCCGAGGGTTGTTACGCCAGCCGGGGCGTAAAGCGGCTTCCTCTTCCCATCCGGAAAAACCGGGCATGCCGCCCGGGCACGGCCTCATGCTGAGCACCGTCAGTTTTCACCCGTTCCTTTCGCATTTCCCCGTGGCCCTGTTCACCGCCGGCATGGCGCTGCTTTGGGCCACACGCGGCAAAGATCAGCCCGGCCTGCTGGCGGCGGTGCGCTTCAACCTGAGCCTCGGGCTCCTCGCCGCCGTGCTGGCCTGTTTCACCGGCATGGTGTCTGCCGACCTGAACCTCAAGACCAATGTCGAGGTGGAGGGCCACCAGGGTTACTCGTTCCTTTTCACCCTGTTCCTCGGCATTTCGGCCGGATACTCCTACACCCGCGCCTACTCGCGCAACGCCCTTTTATTCTACTCGCTTGCCGGGCTCGGCCTGATGGCCTGCATCTATTCCGGCTACCTGCTGGTGTTTCCCGCCCCCGCCTGAGGCTCGGGAAGCCCGTAACGATGCGCCAGTTCCCCGCCCAGATAGCCGGTGGCCAGAACGCTCGCGAGGCCCACGGCAAGAAACAGGAAGCGCAGCCCCTTCATCAGCCGGCTTTTGCCGAACCGGCCGATAAGCAAAACCGCGATAAACAGACCGGCGCTCAAAAACGCGGCAAGAATGTGATACCCCAGAAACGGCTTCGCCCGGTCCGGCACCTCGATACCCATCAGCCCGAGCAGGCCCACCGCCAGCACCGGCCATACGCACCAGAACCCGAGGCGCACGTTGAACCGGCCGGCGGCTTTCACCACTTCATCGCCCCGGAGCCCGCCATAGATCTCGAACAACGCCCCACTCACCAGAAGCCCAACGGGGAAATGCACGATCAGGGGATGCAGCCTGGCGAAAAATATCACCTTATCCGCCGTTTTTTTTATCGGCCAAAGCGGCCGCCTTGCCCCGGCGGCGGAAAAGTTCGGAGAGAATCACGCCCCCGGCCACCGAAACATTGAGCGATTCGACGTTGCCACTGCCCGGCACATGGACGATGGCGTCGCAGCGCTTTCTTGCCCTCTCCGACAGCCCCTCGCGCTCATTGCCGAGCACCACCACGCAGGGAAAGCGCAGGGGCTGGTCGTAAATCGAAATGCTGGAGTTGATGTCGGCGCCGAGCACAAACAGGCCCTCGCCCCTCAGATCCCGGAGTGCCGACGGCATGTCGCCCGCCTGGTAACACGGCACGTTTTCCAGGCCGCCTTCGGCCATGCGCACCGCCGAAGGCGAAAGCACGCGCTGGTCTTCCGTCGCCTCGAGGATCAGCCCTGCCACGCCGAAATAGGCGGCCGACCGCATGATCGCCCCGATGTTGTGCGGGTTTTCCACCCCGTCGAGCGCCACCGCCACCGCCCCCTCGGGCAAACCCTGGCGAACCAGGGTACGAACCGGCAACAGCTTCATGGGACGCACCACCATGACCACGCCTTCGTGGTGCACGCTGGCGGCCACCTTGTTCAGCGAATCATTGTCGAGTTCGCGGTAAGGCAGCTTGCGCGCGCTGCACCACTTTTTGACATCCTTAAACTCGCTGCTGCGGCCTTCCTGAAAGTAGACCCTGAGCAGATCCTCCGGCCGTTTCTGGAACACGCTCTGGCAGGCGTTCCTGCCGTAGATCAGAAATTCCTCGTCCTTGAGCCGCGGCCGGTTGTTATCCGGCGCTGCGCGCGGAGCCTCGGGTTTTTCCTCGCTCCACGGGCGCGCGGCACCCTCTGGCTTTTTATCCATCGCCGGGCGATCGGACGACCACGGCTTTTTCTTATCGCTCCAGGCGCGCGGAGCCTCGGGTTTTTTCGCGCTCCATGGGCGCGCGGCACCGCCTGGCTTTTTATCCATCGCCGGCCCACCGGACGTTCGTTTTTTGAATCCGGCCGCCGGAGCAGCCGGTCTGGAGAATTTTTTTGCGGGTCGTGAATGAGCGGAATCCTGTCTTTTTTTTATCAATGTCTCCATGTCCTGAGTTCGGCCGGACCTTATGAATTGTCTTCGGCCATGCGTTGGTTCATCGAATCCAGCCGCCGTATGAGCAGATCGATCAGCTGGTCCTTTATCTTGTTGAGTAAAACGGGATTGAGCCGCTGGATCGTCTGACCGTCCATTTTAAGAACGGTCGACTCTTCGAGAGCGATCACACTGGTGGTACGCGGCCTTTTTTCGATGAACGATACTTCGCCGAAAACGTCGCCGGGCTTGAGAACCGCGAGGGTGACTGTGGGGTGAGGTTCCCGGATCACCTTCAATTCCCCGGCAAGCAGGATGTACAGTGAGCTGTCGATTTGTCCCTGGGTGATGATCGTGCGCGCCTTGGGGAAAGTGAACCTGTCGCAACCCAGGGTCGCCAGGAATTTTTTTTCTTCCAGGCTCAGCTTGTTAAAAAAAGAGATCCCCTGCAATAATGCCAGCGCTTTTTCATACTCCAACCGCTTTCTCCTTTTCCATGCCGGAGGCGCTGTGGGGGTGGGCGCTGCCGGCAAAACCGCAAATCGAAATTAAATATCTCTTAATCAGGTATGATAGCAAATAACCCCCGGCCAGGCCCGATAATTATGGCTAACCCAGGGTTCAAGTCTCTGAAAAAGTGGAGAATATGATTTTTTGAGAAGGCTGAACCGAGCCTGGGAGGGTGGCCTCAGCCGTGCCCGCCCATCATGAACGCTTCCGAATCCTCGAACCTCGGCGCCGGCAGATGCGCCGCCTGACGGAAGAATTCATCGGCCAGCCGCATCACCACCGCCAGCGAATGGGTTTCGAACAAGCCGCGCCGAAACGCCGCCGCGCCAGGGTAGCCGAAGGCCAGCCAGGTGGCGAATTTGCGCACGCGCAGCAAGGTGTTGCGCGTGTCGTAGCAGCCCGCCAGAAGTTCCTGATAGCGGCACAGCAGGGTGAAGGGCGAACGCTCCGCCGTGTCTTCACCCAGGCATTCCCTGAACAGCCATGGGTTTCTGAGCGCCCCCCGGCCGATCATCACCGCGTCGACGCCCGTTTCCGCGAGGCGGTCTTTCGCCTGCCGCGCACTCCTGATGTCGCCGTTGCCGATGATCGGGATTTGCGCTTTTCGGGCCACATCGGCGATCAGGTCCCAGTCCGCCCGGCCCTCATACCCCTGCGCCCGTGTGCGGCCGTGAATCGCCACCCACTCACACCCGGCACGGTCCGCCGCCTCGACGCATTCGTGAATGGTCAGTTCCTCGTCGCTCCAGCCGGTACGCATTTTCACCGTCAACGGGTGGTCGATGTTCTGCCGGATGCGGGAGAGGTATTTCTCCAGATAGCCCGGGTCACGCATGAGGGCGGCGCCGGAACCCTTCTTAACCACTTTCTTGACCGGACAGCCGAGGTTGATATCGATGAAGGCCACGGTTTCCCGGCAGAGCCCCTGCGCGGCGGCGATGATGTCCTCCGCCGATTCGCCGAAAAGCTGAACCCCCACCGGCGCGCCGGGGTTTGCGTGCACCTCGGTCATCTTGCGGGTTTTCGCGGAATTAAACAGCAGGCCCTTGGCCGAAACCAGCTCGGAGACGAGCACCCCCGCCTGCATCTCATCCATCAAGCGGCGGAAGACCACGTCGGTAATACCGGCCATCGGCGCAAGCCAGAAGGGGTTGCGGGCGCGGGCGAACAGACCGCCGCGACCTTTATTTTCCGTCCGCGCCGCATCCGCCGGCACCGCGGGGGGTAAGGGTTTCATACCGTGCCCTCGCGGCAGGCCGCTTCGAGAAAGGGCGCAAAATGCGCCGGGCTCGGGCACGTCAGGTCCAGCTCCAGCGCCCCGAGGGTGAACCGCAGGCGGCTCGCGTGCAGGCCGAATTCCTGCGACTCGCCAGTCGGCCAGCCATAGACGGTGTCGTTAATAACGGGCAGCCCCAGGTCCGAAAGATGAACGCGGATCTGGTTGGTCCGCCCCGTGTGCGGCTTCACTTTGAGCAGTGAGCGCCCCGCAAGCGTGGCGAGTAATTCAAACTCGGTGACGGCGGGCTTGGGGTTCAGGACCTTTTCTCCGCTGCCCCGGCGGGAGCCCAGAACTTTTCCAATGGCCCGGTCGACCACGAAGCGCCTTTCCCGCGGCTGGCCCTCCACCAGGGCCAGATATTCCTTTTCCACCCGGTTTTGCTTGAACTCGTGCATCAAGGCCGCCGCCGCTTCCCGGGTGCGCGCGAACACGATGACGCCGGTGGTGGTGGCGTCGAGCCTTTGCACCGGGCGCGGAACTTCACCGGGATAGGTCTCCTTGAGGAGTTCCGTCATGCTGTTTTTGAAGTAGCGGCCGGAAGGGTGCACCGGGATCGGCGCCGCCTTGTTGAAAACGCGCAGGGCGCTATCCTGATAAACCACCTCCAGGTTCCGGTTCGCCGGCGGTTCCTGGCGAGCCGGCATGCGCGTTTCCGTGCGATCCTTTTCGCCCAGCAGGTACCCCGGCGAGGTGGCGGCCCCGTTGACCGTGATCCTGCCCTCCCGGATCATTTTCTCCCAGCCGCTTTCAGGCAGGTAGGTGAAGCGGTCGGCGAAATATTTCACCAGGGGAAAGCCGATGTACCGCCCCGGGACGAACGATTCGTAAACCTGCTCGGAAAACAGGGAGGGGGTCGGAGGCGTCATGACTGTTTCACACGGATTCTAAAATAAAGGATGGGAGCGCCGTGATGAGAGCGCGTTCAGTTCCACTGCGGGTTGACCGGGGCGTTGATGAGGTATTCGTAGTCCTTGCCCATCGACTTCACCGTCCGCGCCCAGATGGAACCTTCATTCTCCTCGAAAACGAACGCGCCCCGGGCATCGCAGGTCAGCCAGCTGCGCTGTTCCATTTCGCCGGCAAGTTGCCCGGCGGACCAGCCGGAATAGCCCAGGTAGAACCTGAGGTCGCGCTCGGGCTGGGCGATGAGGGGAAGCACCGTCTCCAGCGCCTCCCAGCTCATTCCGAGATACACATCGTCGCAGACGCGGTCCAGCTCGGGGACCGGCTCTTTCAACCGGCAAAGGTAGAACAACTGCGAGGGAGCCACCGGGCCGCCGGCATACACTCTGTGGTCGTAGGAATCGAGCAGGTCGATCTTGTGGAAGATATCAGCGGCCTGGACATCGGCCACCTTGTTGATCACCAGGCCGAAGGAGCCCTGGTCGTCATGGTTGCACAGGAGGACGACGGTGCGCGAAAAATTCGGGTCTGGCAGAACCGGGTTGGCGATGAGGAACGACCCTTTTCCGTAGTCTGATTGATTCATGGGTACCGGGTCCTTCGCTCGGGAAAATACCGCTTGAAACCACCGTGAAACGCGATCAAAGGTTCAGGGACTGGAGTTTCCTGAAGTTGGCGGCGCTCTTCGCTTCTTCCTTGGCCTCGGCCGAGGCGAAATTGTTGTCCATATAAAGGGCGACCAGGTTGGGAAACGCTTTCGAATGAGCAAGCGCCATCAGGCCCTTGTCGCCGATCTCGTTTTGAGCGAGGTCAATCTCCTCCAGTTTTTCCAGGCGATTGTCGCGGGCAAACGCGATCGCCCCCTCGTCCTTGATGAAATTGCGGTACAGATTCAGCGTCTTGAGTTTCGAAAAAACCCGCGAGCCGATCAGGACAGCGAGACCCTCCGGCCCGATATCGTTGCCGCCGAGTTCGATCCACTGGACCTTGGAGAACACCGGGGAATCGGCGAGTATCTTCATTCCCTGATCGCCGATGCGGTTGCCGCCCAGGTTGAGACGCTTGACGCGCGCAAGGCGCTCGTCGGAAACGATGACGCCCAGACCGTTCGGGCCGATGCAGTAACCCTTGAAGTTGAGCTCCCGGCCATCCTCCGACAGGGCCTCCTTGAGGGCTTTCTCCATGGTGGTTTTGAGCTTGTCCCCGGTCAGGTTGCAGGGTTCGGCGGGCTTGTAAATCTCAAAATGAGTTATCGAGGGCATAAAAGGCGCGAGTCCTTATGGAAACCCCGGCCGCTCGTCCCTTGCGGGCGCCGGCGGGCGAAGTTTGGGATTAAATAACAAGAGGTCTTTCCTTATCTGGTGCCCTCAGGCTATTATAAGGTTGACAGAAAATCAATAATATTTTAGATTGCCAAGTTTCACCGGAGGGGAACACATGAAACTGGACTTTGACAAAATGGGTGGGCTGGTTCCCGCGATCATTCAGGACGCGAAGACAGGCCAGGTTCTCATGCTGGCCTACATGAACCCCATCGCCTGGGAAAAGACCCTGGAAACCGGCCGGGCCTGGTTTTACAGCCGGTCGCGCAACAAACAATGGATGAAGGGCGAAGAAAGCGGCAACGTGCAGATCGTCAAGGAAGTTTTCGTCGACTGCGACGACGACACCGTGCTGCTTAAAGTGGAGCAGGTGGGAGAAGCCGCTTGCCACACGGGCTATGTCAGCTGCTTTTTCAGAAAACTCGACGGCGAGCTCAGCATCGTCGATAAAAAGGTTTTCGACCCCGACAAGGTTTATAAAAAGTCCTGACTCTAAGCAAATCTGAAGTCGGGCTCAGCCGCGTGGGCAAAAGGTTTTCCGCCCCGGCAAGGTCTTTAAAAAGTCCTGACTCTAATAAAACCTGAAGGCGATCTTGGCTGCGTGGGCAAAAGGTTTTCCGCCCCGGCAAGGTCTGCTATAATTTCTGACTCATTTTAAACCTCAAAAGGAAACTGGACACTCCATGAGCGGCAAGGTATTGAAACTGGGAATTCCCAAGGGCAGTCTGGAAGAGGCAACGGTCAAACTGTTTGCCAGAGCGGGTTACCAGGTGCGCATCAAGGAGCGCTCCTATTTCCCCAGCATCGACGACGATGAGATCGAATGCATGCTCATCCGCGCGCAGGAGATCGCCCGCTACGTGGCCGACGGCGTTCTCGACGCCGGGCTCACCGGCAAGGACTGGGTGATGGAAAACCGGGCGGACGTGGTCGAAGTGGCCGACCTGGTATACTCCAAGCAATCGTCCCGGCCGGTACGCTGGGTGCTCGCCGTCCCCAACGACTCTTCCATCCAGACGGTGAAGGACCTGCAGGGAAAACGCATCGCCACCGAAGCCGTGAACATGACCGTCGACTATCTCAAGAAACACGGCGTCACCGCACATGTCGAGTTTTCCTGGGGCGCCACCGAGGTGAAACCCCCCAAGCTCGTTGACGCCATCGTCGAGATCACCGAAACCGGTAGCTCGCTTCGGGCGAATAACCTGAGAATCGTCGATACGCTGATGGAGTCGACCACCAAATTCATCATGAACAAGGATTCTTATAAGGATCCCTGGAAAGAGAACAAGGCCAGCCGCCTGGTGCTGATGCTCAAGAGCGCCATGGCTGCGAATGGCAAGGTGGGGCTCATGATGAACGTTCCCAAAGTGCAACTGGAAAAAATCATGCAGATCCTTCCGGCCGGCAAGAAACCCACCATCGCCGAGCTTAGCGACAAGGACTGGGTGGACCTTTCCGTCATTCTGGAAGAAAAACTGGTGCGCGATATCGCGCCCGACCTGAAGCAGGCAGGCGCGGAGGACATCGTCGAATACCCTCTCAACAAGATCATTCACTGATCCCGTATAGAGGCTCGCCGATTCCCCCCGTCAACCGAGGGATGGTTCGATAATCCCCATTGGCCATGGCAAGAAAAAGTAAAAAAAGCAGCTCTCAGCCTGAAGATAAAGGCCTCCCGGCCGACTCCCGCGCCGAAGACGCGGTCCCCGAGCCCCCGGAAGAAGCTTTCGAAGGCCCTCCAGAGCTGGATGAGCCCCCGCCGCTGAAGGAAGATTCTTCCTCCGCGGAAGGAAATACGGCCGAAGGCTCAGCCTCCCCCGTGATCGAAGAGCTGAGCGGGCCCCAGGAAACCCCGGACCACCCCGCCCCCGAAGAACCCACCCCGGAAAGCGACACAACCGTTCTGCCGCCCATCGAGCCCGCGGCTTCCAGCAAGAAGGAAACCTTTGTCAGGCCAGGCTCCCTGTTTCTCCTGCTCCTGGTTCTCGGCCTTTCTGGCAGCCTGTACTACCAGAACCAGAAAACGGCCAAGAGCGCGGAAAACCTGAAGAGCGAAATTGCCGCGCTGGAAGCGCGCATCGGCGCCGCCGAAACAAATAAAATGGATGAAAAATCCGGCGTCCTGATCGCACAGGCGGTGAAGAGCCTGCGGGAAGAGATCGCTGGCCTGAAAAAAATTCCGCCCGCGTCCTCTGCCGTGGCGCCCGCACCTTTGGCACCGCCAGAAGCACAGAATGCGGTGGATGAAGCGCCGGCGCCTGTGGAAGTGCCCGACTCAGAAATCGCGGTGGACCCTCACCTGACGGCAGAAAAGCCGGAAATGATCGAGGGTAGCGGGGAAGAAGAGCCGGCGGAGGAAATGGAAGCCGCGCAGGAATCAGCGGACTCCGAAACTGCGCAAGCTCCCGATGCCGAAGAGGAAGAAGCGGCAGCGGAAGAAGAAGCTCCCGGGGAAGCCGTCGCCGAAGAAGAGGCTCCCCAAGAAGCCGCCGCGGCAGAAGATAGCCCGGAAGAAACGGCAACGGAAGAAGAAAACCATGAAGAACCCGCCGAAGCGGAACCCGCGCCGGAAATAGAAACCGCCCACGAGCCCGTTGAAGAGAAAGCAGCCGTGGCTCATTCTCCGGAAACCAAAACGCCCAAAGCGGAAAAAACCCGGGTTGAGCGCACCCCGGTGGTGAGGGATTACCTGAACTTCATCGAGGATTCCGCCCGCCGCTTCACCGACTTAATCAAAAAGGGTTTTGCAAGAACCCGCGACACATTTTCCAGCCCACAGGGCTGAGACCCCGATCGTCCGGCCACAGATTGCGGGCCGTCCCCTTAATCTCCCGCCGCCCCTTAAAATTTCATGCCTGAATGAAGCGCAGAGGCGCGAGGGTGTCGATCAAACCCCGCTGGTGCGCGAGCTGTTGAAAATGGCGCAGACCGGCTTGTTCCTCCTCGCCCAGGTCGTAGATGATCCTGTTTTCCAGGTAGTCCAGAATTGTCCCGGCGTCCACGCCCGTTTGTTCGGCCCTGAGCGAGGCGATCTCTTCCACCCCATCCTTCCGGTGCGCCTTCGCCTCGGCGAGGGCTGCGAGCATTTGCCGTGTGGGTTTCACTCCGGGGCGGGCGGCCACCACCGCATGCACGAAGGTTTTTCCCGTCCGCCGGAACCATTCCTCGCTCAGGTCGACCACGTTTAAACCCGGCTCATCGCGCGGAACACGAAACGCCTGATCGCCGATGATGAGCGCGGCATCGTGCCCGGCGAGCATTTTCTCGGGGTCAGGGGGCAGGGGAGAAAACCGCACCGTGGCGGGAAACGTCTCGCCGAATAAAATTTCAAGCAGCGCCACCGAGGTTCGCGACCGCTCGTCCACCGCCACGTTGGCGGCCTCAGCAAAGGGTTTGCGCGACACCAGCAACACGGTATCCACGCGGCCACGCGAGGCGATACTGAGGCCGGGCAGGAGAAGGTATTCCTGCGCCCGCCGGAGGTATTCTATGGTGGGAACCATGGCGAGGTCGAGCTCGCCCGCGGCCAGCTTTTCAGCCAGCACCGCCGGCACATCGAACACCATGTCCAGCCCCGCTTCGCGCGCCAGGCGGCACAGCGGCACCAGGATCGGTTGCGCATTGAGGAAATTATGAAAACCGAATTTCAGGGGCTTCTCAGGCATCGCACAAGGCTCACAAATAAAAAAACCGGGATGGACACGAAGTCCATCCCGGTTTTGAAGTTAAACGGTAAAGCCGAACCGGTCACACAAACAGCGGGGCCAGTACCAGAGATACGATGGACATCAGCTTGATGAGGATGTTCATCGCGGGTCCCGAAGTGTCCTTCAGCGGATCGCCAACGGTGTCGCCGACAACCGTGGCGTGGTGCGCCTCGGAACCCTTGCCGCCCAGATTGCCGGCCTCGACGTACTTCTTGGCATTGTCCCAGGCGCCGCCGCCATTGGACATGAGCAGGGCCAGCAGAACACCCGAAAGCGTTGCGCCCATGAGCATGCCACCCAGGGCTTCCTTGCCCAGCAGGAAGCCAATGAGAATCGGCATGAGAATGGCCACCACGCCGGGGGCGATCATTTCCCTGAGAGCGGCCTGCGTGCTGATGTCGATGCAGCGGGCGCTATCGGGCTTGCCGGTGCCTTCCATGAGGCCGGGAATCTCGCGGAACTGGCGGCGGATTTCCTCGACCATCAGGAATGCCGCCTTACCCACCGAGGTCATGGTGAGCGACGCGACGAAGAAGGGAACCGCGCCACCGATGAAGACGCCGATGATCACGAGGGTATTGGTGATATCGATGGACTGAATATTCGCCGCCTGGGTATACGCCGAGAACAGGGCAAGCGCGGTGAGCGCCGCCGAGCCGATGGCGAAACCCTTGCCGATGGCGGCGGTGGTGTTACCGACCTGATCCAGGCCGTCGGTGATTTTCCGGGTTTCTTCCCCCAGGCCCGCCATCTCGGAAATTCCCCCCGCGTTGTCGGCGATGGGGCCGTAAGCGTCGACCGACATGGTGATGCCCACCGTGGCGAGCATACCCACCGCGGCCAGGGCCACACCGTAGAGACCGGCGAAATTCGCGCCGGTGAAAATAGCGATTGCGATGATGATGATGGGCGCCACGGTGCTCTCCATCGCCACCGCGAGCCCGGTGATCATGACGGTAGCAACACCGGTTTGACTCGATTCGGCAATCTTCACCACCGGAGCACCCGCGGTGTAGTATTCCGTGATCAGGCCGATGCCGATGCCCGCCAGACAGCCGAACACCAGGGCCACGAAAACGCCGCTCGGCAAGCCCATGATCTTGATGACGAAAAAGGAAACCAGGAGCATCGCGCCGGCGCTGATGAACGTGCAGTTCCTGAGAGCCGACGCCGGGTCCATGCTGCTGAGCGCGTTCATCGAGCGGATGCCGATGATCGAGGCCACAAGGCCGACCATGGCCACGATGACGGGAAGCGCCATGTACTCGAAAGCCATGGTCGCCATGCCGGCGCCGATGGCGATGGTGGCGATCATCGATCCCACGTAAGACTCGAAAATGTCGGCGCCGAGGCCTGCGGTGTCGCCCACGCAGTCACCGACGTTATCGGCGATAACGCCAGGGTTTCTCGGGTCGTCTTCGGGAATGCCGGCTTCAACCTTGCCGACCAGGTCCGACCCCACGTCGGCGGTCTTGGTGTAGATGCCGCCGCCCACGCGGGCAAACAGGGCGATGGAACTCGCTCCCATGGCAAAGCCGCTGATCACGCTGATGGAGTCACCCCTGGCAAACAGGAGAAACAGGCCCCCCACGCCCACAAGACCCAGGCTGGCCACGCAAAGGCCCATGACCGCCCCGCCGTTGAAGGCGATATTGAGGGCTTTGGCCTGGCCGCCGTCGCTGGCCGCCTGCGAGGTACGCACGTTCGCGGTAGTCGCGGCGTTCATGCCAAAATAACCCGCCAGCATCGAACATCCCGCGCCGACAACATAGGAAACGCCCGTCCAGAAGCCGATCCACACCCCCTTCTGGGCTGAAATGATCATCGTCAAAATGATAAAGACCCCGCCCACGAAATAGGCCAGGATCTTGTATTCCCTGCCGAGAAAAACCATCGCGCCTTCGTGGATGGATTCGGCGATTTCCACCATTTTCTCGTTACCTTCGGGTTCATCGTCCACACTTTCAAAAATCTTCCATGCGATGACCAGCCCGAACAGACCGAAGACTGCTCCCAGATAAGCAAATTTCTGCGATGCGTCGAACGTGGCCAGCACCACATACACGACCATGGAAAGGCCGACGAATATCAGCTCCCCTTTATGTTCCTTTAACATCCCGTCTGCTCCTCCGTTTGATTAGTTGGGTTATTGAGTTCCTTGAGCGTCGCTTCCACCAGCCGCACGGCCTGGTCAATGGCTTCGTTCAGCATCTCCATTTCCTCTCTGCCAAAGGGAGAGAGAACGTAATCAACAATGTCCTCCCGATCTTCGGGCCGGCCCACACCCACGCGGACCCGCCAGAATCGATCGGTTCCCAGGGTCTGGATCAGAGACCGAACCCCACGCTGACCGCTGTCGCCGCCCTTGTTTTTCTTTTTTATTTTTCCCAGCGGAAGGTCAATATCATCGTGGATGACGATAACGTTTTCCGGCGGAATATCGAACGCGGCGAGAATGGACCGGGCGGGAACCCCGCTTCGGTTCATGTAGGCCAGGGGTTTCGCCGCAACAACCTTCAGGCCGTCCACTTCCCCTATGCCGTAAAGACATTGATGCTTGTGCTGGTCGAGCTTGATGCGATGCTGATCGGACAGGTTATCGAGAACAAGAAAACCCACATTATGCCGGGTCAGTTCATAACGCGGTCCAGGATTCCCAAGGCCCAGAACAAGAAACACGGCGAAACTCAGGAACCTTCTTTCTTAGCCGCCTCGGCGGCCTCGCCCTCGGCGGCCTCACCCCCGGCTTTCTCCTGTTTCACCTTCTCAATGTGGACGGTAACAACCGCGTCCCCGGGCCTGTTCAGGATATGAATATTCTCATCCACCTTGAGGTCGGAAATATGCACGACCTGATCCATCTCCACCTCGGCCATGTTGATCACGATTTCCCGCGGGATTTCTCCGGGAAGGCACTCGATATCCAGGATGTGCACCAGGTGATTGACCAGGGCGCCAAGTTTTTCGGCCGGGGAATGACCCTCCAGCCGAACAGGCACCTCGGCCTTGATCTTCTTTTCCATGTCCAGCTCGATGAAATCGACGTGGACCCACCCCTCCTTGAGCGGGTGTGTCTGGTGCTCCTTGATCAGCACCTTGCGCCGGTCCTTGCTATCGCCTTCGAGCTTGAGGTCGATCAGCGCATTAATACCTTCCTCGGCGATGAGTTTTTTGAGTTCCTTGGGGCGGACTTTCAGAAGGACATTGTCCTTCAATCCATAGAGGATGCCGGGCAGGAAATCATCCCGTCGATCCTGTTTCACGGAGGATTTCCTCCCCTTCTGCCTGACGCTTCCGTTAAGTACCAAAGACATGATGGATAACTCCTTCAATCGAACAATGAACTGACCGAGGTTTCGCGGTGGATTCTCAGAATCGCCTCGCCCAACAAGGGCGCCACGGACAGAATTTTTACTTTCGGGTTGCTCTCCAGCCCGTTATGCAGCGGGATGGTATTCGTCGCCACCACCGAGGTGATGGGCGACCGGGTGATCCTGTCCGCCGCCGGTCCGGATAAAACCGGGTGCGTGCAACAGGCGTGAACTTCCCTCGCCCCTGCGGCGAGGAGGGCATCGGTGGCTTCCATCAGGGTTCCCGCCGTGTCAATCATGTCGTCGACGATGAAGGCCACTTTGTCCTTCACGTCGCCGATGATATTCATGGCCTTCGCCACATTGGCCACTTCCCTGCGCTTGTCGATGATGGCCAGGGTGGTCCCCAGCCGCTTGGCGAAAGCACGGGCACGCTCCACCCCTCCCGCATCGGGTGAAATGACGATGAGGTTGGGCAGTTTAAGACTCTTAATATATTGAATTAAAACGTTCATTGCAAACAAATGATCCACGGGGATATTGAAAAACCCCTGAATCTGCCCGGCATGCAAATCAACCGTGAGCACCCGGTCCGTGCCTGCGGTTTCCAAAAGGTCGGCCACCAGTTTGGAGGTGATGGGAACGCGGGGCTCGCATTTTCTGTCCTGGCGTGCGTAACCGTAATAGGGAAGCACGGCGGTGATGCGCTTGGCCGACGAACGCCGAAGGGCGTCGATCATGATGAGCATCTCCATCAGGTTGGTGTTTCCCGGATAGCAGGTGGATTGAATCACGAACACATCGCCGCCGCGAACGTTTTCTCCAATCTTGACGTAGATCTCCTTGTCCGAGAAATCCCTGATATCGGTTCTGCCCACCTCCACGTTCATGTAGCGGCAGATATCTTCCGCGAGCTTGGGGTTCGCTCGCCCGGAAAACACCAGTACCTTGCCGTTGCCGTTTTTATTCATTTAATTAAGGGTTACCCTTTCAAACTCAAATTGAACTGGGGCGGGAGGATTCGAACCTCCGCATGCAGGAATCAAAATCCTGTGACTTAACCGCTTGTCGACGCCCCAAAGTCTAAGAAATGATATGATCGCGGTCCTCCGGGGAAACCATGCATCCAGGAAAAATGACGCTTGGCTGCAACCCACAGGTTCTATGACTTTGCTAAGCTGGAATGGATGAATGCTTTCGGGGAGGAGCCAGGATCTTGCGCCATCACCCGGCCGAAAAACTTGCGCCGGTCTTTCGCGCAAACTCACGGATAATCCAGCATTTCCCTGGGCAAAAACTCGGAAAAACTGGTGATTGTTTCCGCTAAAAACAACCCCCCATCCCTATTATTATAGCTGGCGCACGCGCTGTTGGCTTGTTCAGGGTTGTCGAACAGGCCGAAAACCGTGGAACCGCTTCCGGACAGAAGAACCCCCTTCGCTCCCAAGGCCAAGAGCGCACCCTTGATGACCTGAATGACGCCATGCCTTTCAAGAACAACGGGTTCCAGATCGTTGAATAAATTCGACCCCAGATCCGCGATCTTCGATTTTGATAAAAATTTGTGCAAAATGCTAATATTATTTTCGCTTTTTGTCAACTTCAAATTTAGATTCTGGTAGACCCACGCCGTGGCGATGGGAAAACCCGGGAAAACCAGGAGAACATAAAACTTTTCAGCAGGTTGAACGCTTTCCAGGACTTCCCCGCGGCCCCGGCCGATGGCCGCGGGCGAGGTGAGGAAAAAGGGCACGTCGGACCCCAGCCGGGCCGCCAGCCGCAGCAGTTCCTCGCGCGGCAGTTTAAGGTCCCAAAGCACGTTCAACCCCATCAGCACCAGCGCGGCGTTGCCGCTTCCCCCGCCCAGGCCCGCGCCGGCGGGAATCCGCTTGGTCAAGCCAATCCGCACTCCCTGGGTGCTCCCCGCGTGTTGCCGCAGCAGATCCGCCGCCCGCCATACCAGGTTGGTTTCGTCGAGCGGAATGCCGGGCGCATGCCCGGTCAGCTCGATGCCCGAGGGCCGGCTTTCGAGTTCGATGTCATCGTACAGCGAAACCATCTGGAAGAGGGTTTCCAGGTCGTGAAAACCGTCCTCCCGTTTTCTCAGGATCTTCAGCCCCAGGTTGATCTTCGCGGGAGACTTGAACGCTAACCGTTTCGTCATTTCATCCACTCAAAGAACCCGCCCCGGAGGGGACAGGAAAGTCAAACGCGTCGGCGGGCAACCCGATGTTGATGGACGGGTTGTTGTACTCCAGCGTCACGGTTTCCCCCCGGGCGGGAAATTCGATGACGAGACGGTGCGGGAATTCCCGCTCGCCGGCCAGCTTGTAATCCTCCCACCTCACCTCGTATTCGCCATCCTGCCGCCTGAGAACCTGGGGCCGGTGGGTGAAGGCATCGACCTGCACCTCCAGTTTTTCCCCCGTCGCGGGGTTCGTGACCTGGATCTGGTAACGGCTCTTGTCGGGGCTCAGACGGGCCGAATTGATCCTGAGGTCCGCGAGGTGAGGGATGTGGCCGAGAAAAACACCGGCGTAGCGCCTGAAATCGATTCGCATTCCGACCGTCCGCTCCATGGCGTTCCAGACGGCGTCGCCTTCGAGGGTCGCGTTCCGCCTGGGCTCGTAAAGCAGGGTTTTGGCCGGGGAGTGGATGAAGACACCCAACGTCTGCCCGAACATGTTGAGCGTATCCATGCGGACGGAGCCCCCCCCGTCGACCAGGAGCACCTGGTTGAACGTCAGGCGCCGCTGGGCTTCCACCGTGGTCCTGACGAATGACTTCAGATTCTTCACCTCGTTCTGACGGGCGAGGAGGCGGTCGCGCAATTGCGAGACGGTGATGGTTTCATCACCGGCGGGCGAACCACCGGGGGTCGTCTGGCAGGCCGCGAGGGTCAAGGATGCGGTCAGCATGAGCCCGAGGGCCCAGGGTTTCAGCATTCGCAGAGGCATCACCGGTAGTAAGGGCGGACAGGCTTCATAAGCCCTTTTGCAGGATCTTTTCGACCCGGTCGATTTTTCCCTGCAGGGTCTGGGGGTCGGGCATTTCGCCGTCTAAATCATCCTTCTTCACGCGCGTGAGCGACAGACTCATCCTCCATGCGCCGCTCGCCTCGGAATAGTTTTCCAGAGAAAAAAGAATGTCCCCCAGGTGATCGTATAAAACGGGATCGGGCGGCGTGTAGACCATGGCCTTCTGAATTTCGCTCAGCGCCTTTTTCGAGTCGCCCTTTTTGAAGTAAATCCATCCGAGGCTGTCGAGGAAATAACCGTTGCGCGGCTGAATCGCCAGGGCCTTTTTCAGATGGTCGAGGGCCTTGTCGAGGTACCGCCCTTCCTGCGCATACATGTATCCGAGAAAGTTATGCGCGTTGGAGTGCATGGGGTTGAGTTCGAGAGTCCGCTGCATGTTCTCGATGGCGCCGTCGTACTCCCCGGCGCGCTCCAGCAGGGCGCCAAGCTCGAAATAGTAGGAGTCCTTGTTCGCGTTCAGGGTGATGGCCTGCCGCATGGCCTCGATGGCCGAATCGTAACTCTCAAGCGTCATGTGGGCAAGCGCCAGGGAGTGGTACAGGCTGTCGTTGCCGGGCTCGATGGAAATCGCCTCCTGAATCAGGGGGATCGCCGATTCGGTGTCATCGTTCAGGCTGTAGAGCCGGGCCATGTAGGTGATGATCTCGATGGACTCGGGCGTCATTTTACGCAGGGTCTCGAATTCGGCGATGGCCTTGTCGAGCCGTCCCAGAATTTCGTAGATCCGCGCCATCAGCACATGCGGTTCCTGGCTCTCCTTGCGCACCAGCAGCAGGCGAAACTCCTCGAGGGATTTGAGATACATCGCCTGCTCATAATAGATCGACGCGATCTCGAGATGCACGTTCGGGTGGTCGAGCAGATCCCGGGGAATGCCCTCGTTGGTTGCTTCCGGGCTGCCCTTGGAGAAGCCCCACTGACGGATCTTTTCCAGATGTTCACGGATGCGCCTGTTGCCCGGTTGGAGCTTCAGCAGCAGATTGTATTCCTTGATGGCCTCGTCATTTTTCCCAAGCTTTTCCAGCACCCACGCGAGGTGCTCCCGGCCTTCCACAAAATTGGGCTTGAGGGAAACGCTTTTCCTGAATTCTCTTTCCGCTTCTTCCAAATAGCCGATGCGCAGATCCTCGCGGCCCATATAATGGTGCCCGAGGGGGTTGGAAGGCTCAACCAGCACCACCTGCTCGAA
The DNA here is from genome assembly GCA_003246675.1 of Nitrospirota bacterium. Classification (GTDB taxonomy): domain Bacteria; phylum Nitrospinota; class Nitrospinia; order Nitrospinales; family VA-1; genus SZUA-259. The sequence goes on from QJZQ01000118.1 coordinate 29,657, forward strand.
CATTTTGCGGGCTTCCTGGTACTCCCCCTGCTCGACAAAAAGAGTGCCCCTGAGGAGAAACGCCCGCGATCCGCCAGGATCGATCTCGGTCACCTTTTCATAGTGGCGATGGGCGCGCACATATTCCCCGCGTGCCGCAAGCACATCGGCCAGGGTCATATTCAGCTCCAAATTGTTCGGGAAAAATTCCAGCCCCTTTTCACACACCGTGGTCAATTCATCGATCCGGCCTTCTCTCAGGAGATGGGTGGCGAGCTTCTCGCGCAACCCCTCCGCCTTCGGGTCATAGGCGACGGCCTGCCGGTAATTGTCGGTGGCTTCCTCGAACAGGTAGTCGCGCTCGGCCTTGAGCGCAATCAGGTAGTGGTAATACGAGCGCGGATCGCGAGCCCCGGAACGGTCGCCCACGGCGGGCGAGCGCAATTCCCTGATCGCGTACGACGACGAAAGATCGATGGTCGAAGGTGCGGAAGACTCCCCTTCCCTGATCGTGCTGCAATTGGAAATAAAAAGACTTGCGGCCAGAAGCAAAACAACGCCGGCTATTTTTCCCGACAAGCGGGTCAGGATTTCTTTCAACTCTTGATCCTTGATCATCTCTAGATTTCCTTCCACGTCGTCTTTTCGTCCCGGTTCCCGCTTCCTCTCCATGGCCGCTGCCCGGACGGGCGCTGCCAGGGCGGGCCCCTTGGCCCTAAGCGGCGGAGTACCGGTTTCCTGTTTGAACACAATGCGCTGAAACGAGCTCATCCCCGTCTGGCGCTTCATTTCAGCGATAATTTTATGCCGCAGGGCTTTGAAGGGGGCCATCCACTCCTTCCCCTGAACCGAAACCCTGAGGGTGTGGCCGGAAAAACCATCGACTCTGGAAATCTCCGCGAGATCCTTGCCCACCGCCAGATTCCAGTGAAACGTCAACCATTCGACATTGTCTGGATTATCCGGAGTTTCGGTCTGAAGACCCGCGACCGAATGGGGAAGGACGCTTCGTATAGCAGCCCAGGAACCTGCCATGCCCTGTCGATTGCCCATTGATAAAGCCGTTGAATTTAAAATGTAAAATGAAGTAATGCATTTAATATTCTATCTGGCTTGCCCGGCGATATAAAGCCCTAAATTTCTCCCTCGCCGCGGCCATCCCTCGCCCTCAACCCGGCTCGCGCGCCTTGGCCCCGCCCCTTTTCGAAGCGATTTTCCGGGACGATGTGGTAACATTTTCTTGCAACAGGGCGGGGTGACCGGCCCGTCATCCCTGTCGGCCAGCAACCCCCCTAAAACTCTCAACGGTGAAAAAAATCCCTTCCGTTCCAGGCCGCGCATCGGCCCACGCTCTCTTTAAAATCATCCCTCAAGGCAAGCTGCTCGCCGGCCTGGGGGTTTTAAGCAGTCTTCTTTATTGGGGGATGACGCTTCTCTCGCGCCAGTTCAACTGGGGCGAAGGCTACGCCCAGCGTCCCATTCTCACCTACCTGGGGGTCTATTTCAGCCTGTTCGCGCTCTATGCGGCGGCCGTGTGGCTGGTGGCCGGCAGGAAGGTCGACGACCGGCGAAGCTTCCTCACCCTCGTGGCCTTCGGCCTGCTGTTCCGCGCCCTGCTGTTTCCCTCCCAGCAGATCCAGGAAGACGATATCTACCGCTACCTGTGGGATGGCAAGGTCTTCGCCCACGGCGTCAACCCTTACGCCTACGCCCCCGCCGAGGTGCAGCAATACCAGGAGTTCAGAATCAGCGAGCCCGAGCGCTTCAGCGCCACCTACGACGAGGAAAGCCAGAAGGAACTCGAACGGTTGAACCGCCTGAAGTGGGAAAGCCGCCAGGCCCTCACCGTTCTCGACCGGGTGAACCATCCCGACGTGCCGACCATTTACCCGCCGCTGGCGCAGTTCGTCTTCGCCGCCACCGCGATGCTCAAGGCCGACAGCATCGGCGCCATGCGCATGGCGTTTCTGCTGTTCGACCTGGCCGTCCTCGGGTTTCTCGTTCTATTGCTTCGGGCATTGGGGAAAAACCCCAATCTGTGCCTGATCTACTTCTGGTCGCCGCTCGTCATCAAGGAAACCTTCAACTCCACCCATCTCGACATCATCGGCATCGCCCTGCTCACCGGTTCGATTTATTTTCTCGTCGCCCGCCGCCACGCCCTGGCCACCGTGTTTCTCGGCCTCAGCTTTCTCGGCAAACTCTACCCGATTATTTTGCTGCCGCTCTATTTGCAGCAGGCCGCGCTTCAGGTTCCGGCGGCGGCGCGCTTACAGGCGGCCCGCCGCATCCTGAGCCTCACGCTGCTGTTCGCGGCCGTGGTGATTCTCGGTTACCTGCCCTTCATGGGCACCGGTCTTAAGACCTTCGAGGGGCTCAAGACCTTTTCCACCTACTGGCAAAGCAACGACAGCCTGTTCTCCCTGCTGGTGTATTTTTTTCGCGACATCCTCAAGCTCGGCGGGGAAGGGCAAACCTTCCTGTCGCAAAGCTGGCCCACCCTCGCCGCCAAGGCCACCGTATTCGCCCTCCTGGTTTTCTGCCTGGCCTGGCTGCTGTTTCGCCGCCGGGCCACAGACCAGGACACCGCGGCGATCCGGCCCCTGTTCGTGATGATGGCTCTTGTCTTTGTCTTGAGCCCGGTGCAAAACCCCTGGTACCTGCTCTGGCTGGTTCCTTTCCTCTGCATTTACCCCCGGCGCGCCTGGATCCTGCTCACCGGCCTGGCCGGCCTCTATTACCTGGACTTCTATTTCGATTACCAGGACATCGCACACCAGAGCGCCTGGACGCCCTGGATCGAATACACCCCCTTTTACCTCCTGCTCGCCTGGGACTTCACCGCTAAATGGCGCACGCGCCGCCTCGCCATGGGGAAAACCCCCTCCGCGCCCCCCGCCTGAACCCGTCCGGTTCCGCCTTGCATTGGATTCGGAAATCGGATATTATTATAATTGATTGAATATAAATGGATTATTTAAAATCAGGCCTGCCTGAGAGGAGGTACAGGGGTGGCGAATATTACGGTAAGCCGAATAAAAAGCCTGCTCAAGGAAAAATCGAACGTGCATCTGTCCGGCACCGATTTTTCCGGGCTGGATCTATCGGGGCTGGATTTCAGCGATTCCACCCTCATCAACTCCAATTTCACCAACACGAAACTGGAGAACACCCGCTTTCTCCGGGCGTTTCTGCCGCAGTCCAATTTCTACGGCGCGCATCTGGTAGGCGCCAACTTCGAAGAGGCCCGTCTTGAAAAAGCCAATTTCTCGCACGCCAACCTGATGGGGGCAGCGCTTAGCCGCGCCGACCTGAGCCACGCCAATTTCTGGGGCGCAAAACTGCAAAAAGCCAGCCTGAGCTTTGCCACGCTCTTGGGCAGCAACCTGACCGAAAGCAAGCTCACCTCCGCCTCGCTGTTCGGCGCCAACCTGAAAAACGCCGACCTGACCCGCGCCGAGCTCACAGGTGCAAGCCTGACCCGCGCCAACCTCGACGGCGTCATCGGCCTTCCGCAACCGGTTCGATGAGCGAACGGCGCTTGAAAACCACTCGCCCGCCTCACGCCAACCGAGGCAGCGTCATCGGCCTTCCGCAACCGGTTCGATGAGCGAACGGCGCATGAAAACCACCCGCCCGCCTCACGCCAACCGAGGCGGCGTCATCGATTACCTTCAAGCAGTTCGATGAACGAGCGGACGCGGGTCGCCTTGGCCGTTGGGTAACGGTTGTCCCGGTCCACCAGAATCGCATCGATGCCCGCCGCGGCCGCGCCCTGGATGTCGGTGGCCACCTCGTCGCCAATATGGCAGGCTTCTTCCGGCGCCACATCGCTCAACATCAGCGCCTGCTCGAATATTTTCGCACTCGGCTTGGCCGACCCCACCACGGTGGAAGCCAGGATGAAATCGAAATGACGGGCGAGCCCCAGGTTTTCAAGCGTTTCGGGAAGCCGCGAGTCCCAGTTCGAGATGACGCCCATCACCACCCCACGGGCCCGCAAGCGCTCGAATATCGCCGAGCGCTCCACGTCCTCGAACACCCGCCAGCTGTCTTTGCTGATAAACAGGTTATAGACCCGGTCGAAGTACTCATCAAAATTCCTCAGCCCGCCGGAAGGCTCGAACACCTCTCGGACCAGGTTCTTCCAGAACCGCCTTTCAACCGCCGGGCCGCTTTGCCCATCGAGCGACTCTATGCCGCCTGCCGCCTTCCACTGAGCGCGAAACCCGGTATCGAGCGCCTCGGCGCTGCCCGAGTAGCCAAAGTCCCGGGCCTCCCTGGCATACACCGACCCCACCGAGGGATGAACCTTGAGAAGGGTTCCTCCCACATCGAAGAAAACGGCCCTGTATTTGGATAATGGCATGGCGTTTAAGAACCATCGGCCCGGTGGGCCTTGTTGGAGTTGGCGCAGGATGATCGGTTATTAGATGGCGGAGCCCGCCAAAGGGCTTAAAAATCCGCCGTGGGGGAGGGGCACTCAAGCGTAACGGCTGGGGTCCTTCTGGTAACTTTCGAGAGCCCGCTGGTAGTCCTCGGGCGTGTCGATCTCAAAACAGAGGTCGTCTTCCATTGGCCAGGGGAAGATGTCGGCCTGCGTGGCAAACTCGGTGAGCGGGATCTCCCATAGCTCCTTCGCGTATTCCGTCTCGCGCGCCCTGTACAACTCGATGAAGCGCCGCACATCCCCGGCGGCCAGCTTGAAGAAGCCGATGGCCTCGCCGCCGAAGCAGTAGTCCGTTTTCTCCTCCGCCGTCAGCAGACGCTTGGTGACAAACGCGTGGATGGTTCCCGCAGAGGTGAAAAGAACTTTCGTTGCCTCGGCGTTGTCGATATCCACCGGCACGAGGGCGAAGGAGGTCGGTTTCGACCGCCGCACATAATCGATGAACAACGCCTGCGGGTAGAGCACATCGCCATCGAGCACCAGCACGTCGCCTGGGCAATGCTCAAGGCCGAGGACCATTGACAGGGTGTTTCCCGTGCTGCGGTAGAGCGTATTGTCGATGAAGCGGACGGGAGGCTTCACGGCGAGGGATTCGACGTAGCGCCTCACCTCGCCCGCGTTGTGCCCGAGCACCAGTTCGGCCTCTTCGATGCCAAGGGCATGAAGAGCGTTCAGATGCCGGGAAAGCAACGTCTCCCCGCCAAAGGGCAGGAGAGATTTATGCGCCAGTTCGTCCCGGCTCAAGCGAGACCCGTACCCGGCGAGCAAAATTACAGCGTGCATGCGGTCGTCCCTTCGTATCGTGTGATGAAAACCCCCACCAGGCGTGCAGGGGAAGTGAGTAACGGCCTGGAGCCCTTGAACCTGGGCCTATTTACTGTAGGCCCAGAAATGCGACATGGGCAGGCCCGCAAGGTAACGGCGGTACTTGAGCAGGGTGTCGAGGCCGTCGGCGGTGCGCTCCACATTGCTCGGCTCGTCCTTGAAATCGCCCCAGCCCTCGGGGTTCTTGTTGGCGATGAGCCAGTGGACCCCTTTCCCGATCACCGTGAGGTACCGAGATGGAGTCACCGGGTGCTGGGCTAGGGCAGGGTCACCGTTTCCTCGCGAATCAGGGTCTCTTCCTCCACCATGTCGGGCAGGCCGCCGGTTTTCCCCGAATCGTCCACGGCCAGGTCGGGAAAATCCACAGCCGGCTGCTTCTGACCGAGCGCCTGCATCCTTTGCTTCGCCTCCTGGACCAACTCGGTGTTTTCAGGATAAAGACGGATGAAATCCTCGTAGGCCGACACGCTGTTGGCCCGCTTCACCTCGCTGAACACCTGCCCCTGCAACGCTTCGATGCGCAATTCAATCAGCCGCCTCTCATCCAGGTCGGATAATTTCGCGATGCGCCTCAAGTGGCCGATGGCGCTATGGTAATCACGGGTTTCCTTCAACATGCGGGCCTTGAACTTGAGAACGTCCACGAGGTTTTTCTTTATCTTCCTTTCCGAAGGCTCCAGGGAATGGGCGATCTCCAGCTCCTTGATGGCGGTGCCGACCTCATCGTTGATGTAATACGCCATTCCCAGATTGTTGTGCGCTTCATAGGAATCCGGATAAGTTTTGAGAAACTCCTGCCAGATTTCGATGGCGGAAAGGCTTTGCCGCTTTTCCTGATAATCCACCGCGCGATTGAACAGAGCGGCGTCCATCGGGACGATGTCTGGCGGCGGGGAATCGAAGTAGGATTTCTCCTCGAAAGGCCCCTTGATGGAGGAAACAGACTGGCAGCCGAACAGGCCGACGAGGGCTAACATCAGACAAAAATTGAATAGAGGTCGAAAAGTCATGGGCTTAATAGTACTCATTTTTAGGGGGACGTCAATAATTCTTGACTTACAGCCGAAAATAACGAATGCTAGGGTCTTCACTAGGGGTGTTTCTCCAAACTGAGAATCCCGCAAGGATAACCCTTTGAACCTGATCTGGTTTATACCAGCGAAGGGAAGTGACTCAATCTTAGCCGGATGAGCTGCAATTCCTTTCGCTGGAATTGCTTTTTTTTTGGTTGTCCCCGGAGAAACCCCCCTTTCATTTAAATAAGCACGATCGCGGCCCCTTTGCAACCTGAGGACGACGCGGGCTTTGCGGCCGGGAAAACCGGCCCCCCGCCACGCTCCAGCCTGTGTTGCCGGGAAGCCACATCACCTCATCAACCGCCAACAGGCCGGGAGGTACTCTTGCAACTGATCATCAACGGCGAGGAGCGCGAAGTCCGCTCCCAGATGCTGGGCGAACTCTTGAAAGAGCTCGATGTCAGCTTCCCGCATTTTGCCGTCGCGCTCAACCAGCAGGTCGTCCCGCGCTCGAAATACGACACCACCCCCGTCACGGAAGGGGATAAGCTCGAAATCGTTCATGCCGTGGGCGGCGGCTGATTCACTTTATACGCAACAAAAAAAAACACGAAAGGCAACGATGCAATCCTCGGAATTCAAAATCGGTGACAAAACCTTCAAGTCGCGCCTCATCGTCGGCACGGGAAAATATAAGTCGTTCGAAGAAACGCGCATGGCCATCGAAATCTCCGGCGCCGAGATGGTCACGGTGGCCGTCCGCCGCATCGAGCTGGACAAAAGCAAGGACTCGATCCTCAACCACCTCGACCCGAAACGCTACACCTTCCTGCCCAATACCGCCGGCTGTTACACGGTCAAGGACGCGGTGATGACCTGCCAGCTGGCGCGCGAGGCGGGCCTTGGCAACCTGGTGAAGGTGGAAGTCATCGGCGACGAGAAAACGCTGTTCCCCGACAACGAGGCCACCCTCGAGGCGTCCCGCCTGCTGGTGCAGGACGGTTTCCAGGTCCTGCCCTACTGCGGCGACGATGTGGTGCTCTGTAAAAAACTGGAGGATCTGGGCTGCGTGGCCGTGATGCCGCTTGCGGCCCCCATCGGCTCCGGCCTTGGAATACGAAATCCCTACAACATCAAACTGATTCTGGAAGCCGTGAAGGTGCCGGTGATCATCGACGCCGGCGTCGGCACCGCGTCCGACGCCAGCCGCGCCATGGAGCTCGGCGTCGCGGGGCTGCTGATGAACACCGCCATCGCCGGAGCGAAGGACCCGTTGAAAATGGCGCAAGCCATGAAGCTCGCCGTCGAGAGCGGGCGAATGGCTTACGAGGCCGGCCGCATACCCAAAAAACTCTATGCCTCGGCCTCAAGCCCCCTGGAGGGCCTGATCGAACTTTGAAATTTCGCTCCCTTTCGCCGGAGGTGCGCATCTGATTGACAACAGGGAACAGGCCGCCGCAAACCTTGCCCGGCTCAAAGTGTACCTGATCACCGACCGGGAGCTGTTTCCCAGGGGGAAGTTTCTGAGCGCCGTCCGCGCCGCCCTGGAAGGCGGCGTGCGGGCGTTGCAGTTACGCGAGAAGGATCTTCCGCCGGGCGAGCTGCTTCAACTGGCGAAGAGGCTGCGGCCGCTCACGAGGAAGCACGGAGCCCTGCTGTTCATCAACGACCGGGTGGATATCGCGGAAATGTGTGGCGCCGACGGCGTCCACCTGACAGAAAAAAGCGTTTCGGCGCGGGACGTTCGCGAGAAGTTTCCGCATCTTTTAATCGGCGTTTCAACCCACGACGAAGAAGGCGCAAAGCGGGCGCAACAGGAAGGGGCCGATTTCATCACCTTCAGCCCCATCTTCGAAACTCCGTCCAAGAAAAGTTACGGGCCGCCTCAGGGGCTTCTGAAACTCGCCCAGGTGACCCGCAGTGTTCATATCCCCGTTCTGGCCCTGGGAGGGATCGGGCGGGGGCAGGTACAATCGGTCCTGGATCAGGGGGCGTACGGCATCGCCCTCATCTCCGGGATCTGGAACAGCACCCACATTAGAAACGAAGCCTTCGAATATATGAAGTTCTTTGCAGGAGACACTCGACATGACCGATAACACGGCTGACCCTAAGAAAAAGACCCAGATCACCACCCATCCGGTTTCCCCGAATTCGAAAAAAATCTACGTCGCCGGATCGCTGCACCCCAGGATTCGGGTTCCGTTCCGCGAAATCACCCTGACCTCGAGCATCGGCCAGAACGGCGACGGGGAGCTGAACGACGCGGTGCTGGTGTACGATACCTCCGGGCCCTACACCGATCCCAACGTGAAGATCGATCCCAGAAAAGGCCTCACCCCCATCCGCGCGGAGTGGATCGCAGAACGCGGCGATGTCGAGGCCTACGCAGGCCGCCCCGTCCAGCCGCTCGACAACGGCTCCAAAAATGGCGGCACCCTGACCGACACCGAACGCTTCGACCGTTCCGGCCGCCAGGTTCTGCGCGCCGCACCGGGGAAAAACGTCTCCCAGCTGCACTACGCCCGGCAGGGCATCATCACGCCGGAAATGGAGTTCATCGCCATCCGCGAAAACCAGCGCCGCGTCAGTCTCGAAGACGACGCCGAGCGGGAAGAACGCCTGAGAGGCAACTCCTTCGGCGCCAACCTGCCCAAGGAGATCACACCCGAATTCGTGCGCGACGAGGTGGCCCGCGGGCGCGCCATCATTCCGGCCAACATCAACCACCCCGAATCCGAGCCGATGATCATCGGCCGCAATTTCCTGGTCAAGATCAACGCCAACATCGGCAACTCGGCGGTCAGCTCGTCCATCGAGGAAGAAGTCGAAAAAATGGTTTGGGCCACGCGCTGGGGCGCCGATAACGTGATGGACCTGTCCACCGGCAGCAACATCCACGAGACCCGCGAGTGGATCATCCGCAACTCGTCAGTTCCCATCGGCACGGTGCCCATTT
>QJZQ01000182.1 GCA_003246675.1 Nitrospirota bacterium
GATGATGTCGCCATCTTCTTCGACCATATTTTTCAAACGGTCGAGAACGTCCTTTTTGGCCAGGTATTCCTTTTTCCCGAACAGCCCCAGCGAATGGTGCAGGCCCAGGGTCGATTCCCTGCCGAAGCGGCGCTTGACCTTTTCCAGGGCCTGGTGAATGTGGAACAGGTTTTCCCGTTCCGGGGTCAGGATGAGGGTGGGGGAAAAGGCGAATCCGAAATCCTCCGTGGTTTTGGTTTCATAGTCGGCGGCGGGGGAGTGGCCGCGCAGTTTTTGAAAATCATATTCGAACTCCACCCGTGGCAACAGCATGAGGCAGCCGATCAGGGCGAGAAGAAACAGCGCCGATAAAAAATAGGGCGTGTTGGTGTATAGGTGGGAAATCCTGAGTTGAAACATGCGCGGCTGGGGTTTCCGCAGCCAGTGAGCCCGGTCGTAAAAGAGAACCTGGGCGGGGAAAATGAAAAAATAAGTCAGGAACGCGCAGACGATGCCGATCATCGCGATCAACCCGAACTCGGAGAATCCCCTGAATTCGGAGAAAACGAGGATGGAGAAGACGCTGATCGTGGTGAACATGGCGATGACGCTGGAACGTCCGACCTGAGTCATCACGATCTCCACCGCCTGGGAGTGCGGCTTGCCCTTCAGTAGTTCCTGCTTGAAGCGAATGTAGAGATGGATGCCGTAATCGATGCCGAGGCCCATCAAAATCGCCACTAGAAATCCGGAGATGATGTTTACATGGCCGATAAACACCTTGGTGAGAGCGAAGGTATAGGTGAGGGACAACAGCAGCGGAAAGATGATGAGGGGAATGGAAAAGCGCGAGCGCGTGTAGACGATGATGATGAACGAAGCGATGAATGCCGCCAGCGCCGCCGATTTTTTGAGGTCGTTGACGATCGTGGCGTTTTCTTCCAGGCGGACGATGAGCGACCCGGTGAGCTGGATCTTGAGACCGGGAATCCGGGCGAGAAGCCCAGAGCGGGCGATCTCCCCCTCCACCGCGTGCACCAGCCGGGTCGTGAGGTCGGTGTCGGTGACGGTGCTTTTCGGCTGCAGGAAAATATAGTAGTTCAGATCCTTTTTGCCCTTGTAGTAGGGACTGATATCGCCGAAGACATCATATTTGTCCGCCAGATCGTGCAGTTTTTTCGGATCGAACAACTCGTCTTCCAGCACCGAGAAGCCGCCGAACTGACCGCGAACATAATCGATGGATTCGCGCACCAGGGTTTCCAGTTCGAGCAGGTCTTGCCGGGAGGCGAGGTACAGCTGGCGGTCGTTGAGAAAGTCCTTGGGCAGCCTGTAGTCGACATAGTGGACGCCCTTAAGCCGCTTTAACCGGTCCCCGAGTTCCTCGATCACCTCTCCTGCCCGGCTCGGTTCCAGGTTTTCCAGGACGATCACCAGCGGACCCGAACCGCCGGTTTTGGCCACCACCGCGTTGAATTCGCGCACCAGTTCGAGGTCCTCGGGCAACAGGTTGTCCATCCTCGGATTGTAGGTGAGCTTGGAAAGCACCAGGATGGACACCCCGGCGAGCGCCAGGGCGAGAAGGATCAGCGTGCCGGGATATTTCCGGGTGATATTTTTAAAGCACCAGTTAAGCAGCGGCTTCATGGCGGATCAGAATGTGGTGAATGGCCAAAGTCAAAACGAATTGAATGGCCAGCAGCCAGGCCATTGGTTCGAGAAAAAACTCAAGCGTTCCAGTGACGGCGAACAGGACGAACAGGAAGAGAACCAGGTCCGCACCGTGCCATTTCCAGAACGGCGCGAGGGTTCGGAATTTGCTCCTCCAGGTTGCCCGATCAGCGGGGCTCATGGGTGTTTCGGCCGCTGCCACGTTTTCCTTCCGGGCGAAGGCTTTGAGTGAGGAAAAACGGCCGCGGAACATCAGGCGCTGCAATTGCAGGTAATAGAAATACACCACCGCAAGCCCGGAGGGCTTTTCCTGGATTTTATGAAACGTGTCGAGCAGGTCCTCGCGGCTCCAGTCCACCCCGCGCTCGACCAGCGAGGTCATGAACTGTTTGCAATAATCGTAGGAGATGGCCCTAAGAATCGTGAATACACTGATCGTGGCGAGGCTCATGGCGTGGCCCCCAAGCCCCAGCAGGAGACCGGCCACCACGGCGAGGTAGGCAATGTATCCCGCGATGCCGTCGAGCAGGCGGCCCCATTCGGAGGAACAGTTTTTGGCGCGAGCCAGCTGGCCGTCGGCGCAGTCGAGGATCAGGGTGATTTCGAGCAGCAGGCCGCCGGCGAGCATGGCGCCGGCGTTGCCCCGGGTGAAGGCCCAGGCCGCGGCCAGCCCGAATAGAATAGAAACGTACGTCACCTGGTTGGGCGTCACCGGTGTTCTTGCGAGCCCCGTCACCACGGCCGCCGCCAGGGGAACGTGCAGGTAGCGGTTAACGGGTTCCACCAGGTCCGGCAGGATGTGCGTGGGTTTTTCCTGATTGGTCACGGTTTATAGCCAGCGGTTTTCCCGGTACCAGCCGAGGGTTTCGCCGAGGCCGGTTTGCATGTCGAACTTCGGCTGAAAGCGGTAGTGGGCGAAAAACTTTTCCGGCGAGGCGGTCCAGGAACTCTGGCGGATGTCCTTGACGCGCTGGCGGTCGAACAGAGGCGCTTCTTTCCTCAACCGGCCCAGCGCTTCCATGACCAGGGCGGCCAGCGCAAGGCCACCCTCGGGAAGGGTGATCGAGCGGCAGCGGACCCGAAGGTGGTGCATCGCCGTATCGGAGACCTCGTCCCAGGAGTAAACCCCGCCGTCGGTGACAAAAAAAACGCTGCCCGCCTCGGGCGGGCGCTCCGCCGCCGCCAGCATCGCGCGCACTAGGTCCTCGACGTGAATGAGGGAGAGCGTTCGTGGCGCGGTGCCGATGCGCAGGCGGATGCCGTTCTTGATGGTCTTGAGAAATGTGAAGAAGTTTTTTTCCCTCGGGCCGTAAACTACAGGCGGCCGCAGGATGCAGATGGGAAGCGATGATGCGAAATCGCGAGCGATATTCTCCCCTTCCAGCTTGGATCGGCCGTAATAGGTGATCGGCCGGCATGGC
>QJZQ01000181.1 GCA_003246675.1 Nitrospirota bacterium
CCTATCAGCAGGCCATCGGGCTGAACCCGGGTTATGCCCAGGCGCACAACAACCTGGGCATTCTGCTCAAGGAAACCGGACGCCACGCCGACGCGATGGCCTGCTACCGCCGGGCCATCCGGGCCGCGCCGGATTACGCCGATGCCTTTTTCAACCTGGGCAACGCGGCCGAGGAAGCGGGGCAGATGGTGGAAGCGCAACGCGCCTACCGCGACGCCATCGCGCACCGGCCCGATTTCGCCAAGGCCCACAATAATCTGGGCAATGTGTGTTACGCCGCGGGCGAGCACGAACAGGCTCTCGCCGCCTACCGACGCGCGCAGGAGCTGGACCCGGCGATGCAAACCGCGCGGCACATGGTGAACTGCCTGAGCGGCGAAACCTCGGACGCCGCGCCGGCGGAGTATGTAAAGAGCCTGTTCGACAAGGCCGCGGGCGAATTCGAGGACCGGCTGGTGGGAGATCTGGAATACCGCTCGCCCAGCGAACTCAAAGCCCTGCTCGACGGGATGCTGGAACCCGGCCACCGTTTCGAAAACGCCATCGACCTGGGTTGCGGCACGGGCCTGGCGGCTCAGGCGTTTCATTCCCTGACCCGGCGAATCGCCGGGGTGGATGTATCGCCGCGCATGGTGGACCGCGCCCGGGAGAAAAATCTCTACGCCGCGCTGGCGGTGGGCGATCTGCTGCCGTTTCTTGCGGCCTCTGCCGACACGTTCGACCTGATCCTGGCGACGGATGTTCTGGTGTATTTCGGCAACCTGCAACCGCTGTTCGATGCGGTGCGGGCCCGCGCGGCCGACGGTGCGTATTTTCTTTTTTCGCTGGAAACGCTTGAGGGCGAGGGCGATTTCGTTCTGCGAAAAACCGGCCGCTACGCTCATTCGCGCGGCTACATCCAACGCTTGGCGAGGGAAGCGGGTTTTGCCGTCCTCAGCGACCCGGCCACGGTGATCCGCATGGAAAAAGGCCTGCCCATTCCCGGAATCAATTTCATCCTGAAGAAAAACGGCTCCCCCCAGGGCCCCTAGCGACCGGCCTGAACCTCCTGCCGGAGTTTCCACAAGGAGCCCATGGCCGTTAAATTGCCGCTCCAACCTGCGCGCACTTTGCAAGCCTCCGACCCACCACCTTGCCCTCCTGGAACAACAGCAGCGCCGATGTCTCATGAAGGTGGAAATGGTCGGCGAGGAAGGGGTTTTCATCCAGGTTGACCTTATAAATCCGGAACTTACCGGAATGCTTGCTGACGATATCCTTCGCCAGCGGCAACAGGGTTCGCTCCAGCGGGCAGCCGTAGGCCCAGAAGAGCACCAGCACGGGAGTCTGGCTCTGTACGACCTCGCGGCCGAAGTTCAGATCGTTCAGGGTATCCACTGCATTGAAATTCAGGTGCGCTGTTTTCATGGTTGAATTCCTTTCAATAAAATTCCGGCCGTTCCCCCCCCGCGCCGCAACCCGGGCGCGCCGGTTTGCGTTTCTTGTTATGTTATCGGACAAAATACGAAAAACTTCCATCCGCACTATGACCCATATTTTTCCTCTTGTTTTTTAATAAGTTATGCGGGCTATCGGACAAATGGAGGATGCTCAAGGGGGGCTATTTCAGGGATTTTCGAGCAAATGGGGGAATGATGATGCCGGAAAAATTGCGTATAATAGTTAAGAAGTTAAACTTTTAGAATGGATATTCGGGAGCTTCTGCTCCCCGCATCCATTGAATGACAGACAGGAGATGGGAAAATGACCGATCGGTGGATGATTCGCGGCATGGAGTTTAGCAACTGCAATTGCGACTTTGGCTGCCCGTGCCAGTTCAATGCGCCCAGCACCCATGGTTTTTGCGAGGCCATCGGCAGTGTGATGATTGAGGAGGGCTACTTCAACGACACGCCGCTCGACGGGCTCTGCTTCGTCGGAATTTACCAGTGGCCCGGGGAAATCGCCCATGGAAAAGGCCGCCAACAGGTCATCATCGATGAACGGGCCGATGCCGCCCAGCGGGAAGCCATCCGCAAAATCGCTCACGGCGAATCCACCAAGCCGGGCTCCACTCATTTTCACGTCTTCAACAGCACCATGGCGGAAGTGCTGGACCCGGTTTACGCGCCCATCGAAATGGAAGTGGATGTGGAGGCCCGCCGCGGCCGCACGAAGGTCGAAGGCATGGTGGAGTCGTCCGGGGCACCGCTCATCAACCCGTTCAACGGCGAGGAGGACAGAATAAGAATCCACCTCCCCGAAGGATTCGAATACACCTACGCGGAAATGGGTTCCGGCCAATCGCGGGTGAGAACCGGCATCGAACTCGACTTCAAAGACAGCTACGGTCAGTTCAACATTTTGCACATGAACCAGGACGGGGTGATCCGCTGACGACCCTCCCCTTCGCAATGTTTTCTTCCCGCAAGCTGCCGCGCAGTGATTTTTTCGCCATTCTGTTTTCGCTCGGCGGCGTGACCGTTCTGGCCTGGGTTTACCTTTTCCGCATGGCCGGTGCGATGGCGCCGGGCATGGCCGCCATGGGTGTCAGGCCGTGGGACGCCGGCCATTTCCTGATGATGTTCCTGATGTGGGCCGTGATGATGGTGGGCATGATGCTGCCTTCGGTGCTGCCTTCGGTACTCATCTACCAGATGATCGCCCGTAAATCGGCGGCGGAGGCAATGCCCGCCGCGCCCACCGCCTGTTTCGTCGCCGGTTATCTGGCGATGTGGGTTCTGTTCAGCCTGCTGGCCACCTTCCTGCAATGGGGGCTGGACCGTGCCGCCCTGCTCTCCCCCGCCATGGTCGCGAAAAGCCCCGCCCTGGGCGCCGGTCTGCTGATGGCGGCAGGAGCCTACCAGTGGCTACCCTTCAAAAACCGCTGCCTCCAGCATTGCCGTTCCCCTGTGCATTACCTCGCCGACCATTGGCACTCCGGAGCTGTCGGCGCGGTTCGCATGGGCCTCTCGCACGGCGCTTATTGCATCGGCTGTTGCTGGGTGCTGATGGGTCTGCTGTTCGCCGGCGGGGTGATGAACCTGCTGTGGATCGCCGCGATCACCCTGTTCGTTCTGTCCGAAAAACTGCTGCCGTGGGGGGTTGTGGGCGGGCGGGCTTTGGGCCTGCTGATGATCGCCGCGGGCGGCTTCATCCTCTACAACGGGGCCTAGACCCCGCTGTTGCCGCAAGGCCACACCGCTCCCGACACAGCAGCACTCACCCCGGACACGCATTTCCGCACCTGCTTCAGGCCCAACCTCTGGCGGCATTCTCGGGTGACAACGCCCCATTCAGTTGTACAATAAGCATTGATCCGGGCCGCCCTGCCCCGCGCCCCTTCTTCATTCTTTGAGTTGCAGATCCTGGGGCTCTCAGGGATACGCATGAAGAAAATGCCACGCACGGTTGTCGTTCTCGGGCTGGTCAGCCTGTTCACCGACTTCTCCAGCGAGATGATCTACCCCCTGCTGCCGCTGTTTCTGGTGAGCGTGCTGGGCACCGGCGCTATCGCCATCGGCGTGATCGAAGGGGTGGCCGAGGCGACGGCCTCGTTCCTCAAAGTATTCTCGGGTGTCTGGACCGATCGGGCGCGGCGGCGCAAGCCATTTATCCTGGCCGGATACGGTCTGGCGGGCCTGGCGAGGCCGCTCATCGGCCTGGCCGGAAGCTGGGTGACGGTGCTCGCCCTGCGCTTCACCGACCGGGTGGGCAAGGGCATCCGCACCTCGCCCCGCGATGCGCTGATCGCCGACATCACGTCTCCCGAACAACGGGGGGCCGCCTACGGCCTGCACCGGTCCATGGACCACGCGGGAGCGGTGATCGGCCCGCTCGTCGGCGCCAGCCTCCTCATGTTCTGGGACATGCCGCTCAGGCAGATCTTCATTCTTGCGGCCCTGCCCGCCCTGATCGCGCTTTTTATCGCCTGGGCAGGGGTCCGCGAATCGCCCGTCATCGAACCCGTGGCTTCCGCGCCGATCGACTGGAGAAAGGACTGGCACGCACTGGGGCATGATTACCGGGTGTTTCTGCTGGCCGTTCTCCTCTTCACCCTGGGCAACTCCACCGATGCCTTTCTGATTCTCCGGCTCACCGAGCAGGGAGTGCCCACGGCCTGGGTGGCCGTGCTGTGGTCTCTCCACCATGTGGTCAAAATGATCTCCAGCTATTTCGGCGGCAAATTTTCCGACTCGCTCGGCCACCGCCGGCAGCTTATTTCCGGCTGGGGCCTCTACGCACTCACCTACCTCGCGTTTGCGTGGATCGATTCCACGGCGGGCCTGGTGGCGGTCTTTCTCGTTTACGGGATTTACTACGGCTTCGTGGAACCCTCGGAGAGAGCGCTGGTGGCGGAGCTTGCCCCGGCCCACCTGCGAGGCACGGCGTTCGGTTATTTTCATCTGGCCATCGGGCTGGGCGCACTCCCCGCAAGCCTGCTGTTCGGTTTACTCTGGCAGACGCTCGGCGCACCAACGGCTTTTCTGACGGGCGCGGGGCTTGCGCTGACGGCTTCGCTGCTGCTCTTCAACAACCACCGGCAACGGTGATGCACCCCCGGACGGGCTCCGGGAAAATTGAATAGCCCTTTTTGCCTGAAAAATGGTAAAAGGGGGCCAGCACGCCCTTTTAAAATGGCGCGGCCACAGGAGTCATTCCGGAGGCGGCGGGGGATGGAAGCACTCAAACTGATATACCTTGCGGCGGGCCCCGGCATCGCCATCGCGGTCTACCTCCATTATTCCGATAAATGGGAGCGCGAGCCGCATGCGATGGTGGCCCGAAGCTTCCTCTTTGGGGCGCTGGCCTGGTTCCCCAGCTATATCTATGAGGATATATTTCAGACTCTGTTCGGCCTGAAAAATATTCTCGCCGATCCGGGCAGCTTCGCCTGGTGGCAGATCCCGTTTTACGCCTTCTTCGGCGTCGCGCTTTCCGAGGAACTCTGCAAGTTTCTTTTCCTCAAGGGGCTCATCTACGACCACCGCGAATTCAACGAACCCTTTGACGGCATCGTCTATGGCGGCGTGATGGGCTGCGGTTTCGCCACGCTGGAAAACCTGATTTACGTCATCGAGGGGGGATACGGCGTCGGCATCGTGAGGATGCTGACGGCGGTTCCCGGCCACGCCTTCGAAGGCATGATCCTGGGCTACTTCATGGGACGGGCCAAGTTTTGCCCCATGCCCGGGAAGAACCTTGCCCGCGGCCTGCTGTCCGTCATCTTTTTGCACGGCGCTTACGACGCCATCGCCTTCACCCATGCCCCTTGGGCCATTTATCCCGTGGTTGCCATCGTCGCCCTTGGTATTTACCTGGGGCTGAAGGCAAAGCGGGAACTGGCGGAACACTCCAGGCGCATGGCGGAATCCGCCCGGGAATTTTACATCCAGAAAGGCGAACGCAGGAGCGGGCCGCTGCTCTTGCGCGACCTTGGCGACATGCTGGCGAGTGAGGCGGTGGACCTCGACGACGTGATGGTGGACAAGGCCACCGGGGAAAGCCAACCCATCAAGAATCTTTTGTGCTCGGAACTGGGTCTGGAACACAAGGAACTCCTGCCCATCGAACCCCGGGAGCAGCCGATCCCTTATTTCCTTCTGATCTATGGCCTGACGCTCGGCCTGTACCTGTATTTCTGGTTCTACAGGAATTACCACGAGTTCAAGGAGCATCGCCACCTCAAACTGAACCCGGAACTCAGGGCCCTGGCCCTTTATGCCCTCACCCTGATTCCCTTTTTCCTCTACGGCGCGATCATGGAGGGGATGGATGTTTACGCGTTTCCCCCGGCCGTTGACATCGCCTTCAACTTCCTGATGGTGGCGCTTGAGACGACGCTGCTGTATTTTCTTTTGCGCATCGTTCACACCTGGATCAGCCGGCGCATCAGAAAAGGCATTTTCAGCCTGCCGGCCACGGTGACGCTGTTTTTCTTTTTCGGCGCCTTACGCAAGCTGCTGCCGCTCGATATCGCGAACTACTGGTGGTTTGAAATCACGTTGATCTGGCTGCAGGGCGGGGTGCTGGCCACCGTCCAGCGGGACATCAACCGCTACTGGCTCCGGGAGAGGGGTAACAGGGCGCGCTACCTCATTCGCAAGCGCGGGCGGGCGTGAAGGCGGCTCCTGGAAAAATCGCACCGGCTCACTTGTTCCTCCCCCAACTGTCGAAGGCCTTGGAGTTCCGCTTTGAAGAACCGCCGTGATCGAAATGCTTGCCCGGGCTGCGGATCTTTGGACCAGAAGCGGAAGATTTCTCCCGGCCCAAAGACGGGGCCTGCCCCTTGAAGGATTTCGACGGCCGCTGTGGAGCCGGCTGAACGTCGCGAGACTTGGGCGGCTGGGAAAAGCGCGGTTTATGTTCATAGCTGCGGGAAGACGACGGATCCTGCCCCTTGAAGGATTTCGACGGCCGCTGTGGAGCCGGCTGAACGCCGCGGGACTGGGGCGGCTGGGAAAAGCGCGGTTTGTGCTCATAGCTGCGGGAAGACGACGGGGCCTTGCCGCCAGAGTCCCCCGCGCCGGGCAAGCGCTTATCCGGCCTGGAAAAACCGCCCCCCTTTTGCCGGAGGCCCTCCTTCTCCCGGCTTTTAAATTCCCTGGGGAACTCCCGCTCCGGTTCGGGCCTGATCCTGTCTTTCTTGTTATAACGATCGGTAAAATAGTTTTTACGCGGCTCGCGGATCTTATCTTTTGTCCCTCGCGGTTTCTGCCTCGGCGGCTCGATGCCGGGGTCGATCTTGTCCCGCCGGTTCATCCCGTCCCTGAAATCCCTCTTGCCAGGTTTTGGCGCCTCGAATCGCTCCGGCCTGGGAGAAGGAAACACCCGGTCAATGGTGGAGCGCCTCTTTTCGATTATCCCGCCATCGTCCTTTCTAATTTTCCGGCGCACATCGAACTCATCGTGTTTTCGATCGAACGCCCGGTAGCCACCGGCCCCCCACCATCGCGTGGAACGGTGGAGAATCGATTCGTGGTACGGCGGCCGGTGGTGATGATGGGTATAAATGTGATGATGGTGATCGTAATGATGGTGGTGCGCTCCCCAGCCGTACCAGAAGAGGAACCCCCACCCGAAACCCCAGCCATACCAGGGGTCGTAATAGGCATTAAACCCCCAGGTGTAAGGCCAGGGATAAAAGTAAGCGCCAATCCAGGGGCGGTAGTAATACCCGGTGCCGTAGACCACGGTCCCGTGATAGACGTAGCCGCCGAGGTATCCGGGAGTGTAGCCCACATAGACCACATCCGGCGTCGAATCGTAAACCCGGACGAATTTCGTGTGATAGACCGGGCTGTCCGGCGGCAGGGTGAGGATTTCATCGGGAACCGAATCGGCCACCGTCCACGGCCCTTGCGGGTCCTGGGCTGTGAACCACACGCCATCCTCGACGGCGTAATAACGGCCGCGAATCTCTATCACAGGGGTCTGGGTGTTAACGGCGTACCGCATGCCCGTCCCCTCAATGGGCTCAAAGCGGGGAAACCCGTCGTAGACCACTTCCAGGCTCGCCTCGTGCCGGTTGACCGCGGCGATGCGGGGCACCTGCGCGTCCTTCACCGCAAGGGCGGCCTCGGGCGTGCCCGCCACGTGGTTGAGGAGGTGCGCCTTGGGTGAATCCTCGGGAATTTTGCGGAAGCTCGCGGGAAGGCCGTCGGCGGGCACAAAGGACCAGGGGCCTTCCAGGCTCCAGCCGGAAAACCAGCGCCCGGACAACAGCAGATAATGACGTTGCGAAGCAATGTCGAGCAGCACATCGCTGTCGGTATTGCTGATATAAAGCAGTTCGCTGCCGGCAAACAGTTTATAGCGCGGTTCGCCGTCGGTGACGATAAGCTCGGTGGGTTCGGTGGCGACCACGATGCGCGGCAGGCGGGGGTCTTGCGGGGGCAGCTCCTCCGCCGCCGTCTCATCGCGGCGCGCAAGCGCGGCGATTTCATCGGGCGGGTCCGGCGCGGCTTCCCAGGGCCCAGCGAGGGCTTCGGCCCTCATCCAGTCTTCCCCGGAGTTCAGGTAATGCCGGCCCGTTGCCGGTTCCAGGACGATCAGCGCCGGGGTATTGACGGCTCGCAGGAGATGCGAGCCCTCGATGGGGCGCCATTCCGGCTCGCCGTCGAGAAGAATCAGCGTGGCGGGCGTGGTGGATAACAGAATTTTCGGCGGCAGCGATGACAGGTTCTGCGCCGCCTGCCGCTCCTTCTCACGGAGGGCGAGTTTGTGCGTGAGATCGTCGAGAGACAAAGCCCAGCCCCAGCGGGGAATTTCATCTTCCAGAATACGGCCAATGGGAGGGAGGTCTTTTGCCGGATCGCCGGGAAAGCGCACATCGGTCACCTGCGCATCCAGCACCTGCACGCGGCGGGCCTCCCGGTCGGTTTGCGTGCGGGCAGTAAACCACAACGCGCCAAACAGCGGGCCGGCTTCGCCGCCGGTGTCCCAACCGAGCGCGGCCCTGCCGGTCAGCTCGGTTTCACTGAAGCGGTCGTATTCCGGCTCATAGAGAATGAGGGTCCCCTCCCCCGTTACGACCCGCCGGGGCCAGTCTTCTTCCCCGGCCTGCGCCGCCCACGGTGAAGCGAGGATAATGAGCAGAAGACACGCGCCGAGTAATACACGCACCGAATGGCCGGAATATCGCACGGAACCCCCTTTCCCCTCATGGATTCTTTATGACGCCCTTGTCTGAATTCGCCCGGGTTGTCCTATTGTGTCACGGCATGAGAAGACACTGAATCCGGTGAATTCCCCGAGTGTCGTATTATTTCTTCATACTCCAAATATAGCACATGCATCAGGGGGGGAAAGGTTAATTGTGATTCGGCAGAAACCCGCCGCCGCGTCAATATTGCAGGACGCTCTTTAAAAATTCGCGAGTCCGTTCCTGCTTCGGGCTTCCGAAAATCTGCCCGGGTGCCGCATCCTCGATGATTTTCCCGTGCTCCATGAACACCACGCGGTCGGCGACTTCCCGGGCAAAATGCATCTGGTGCGTCACCAGCAGCATGGTGATGTCCTGCCTTTGCGCGAGACGCCGCAGCACTTCGAGGACCTCGCCCACGGTTTCCGGGTCGAGGGCGGAGGTGATTTCATCGAACAGCAGAATCCGTGGGCGCAGCGCAAGCGCCCGGGCGATGGCCACGCGCTGCTTCTCGCCGCCTGAGAGCTGGCCTGGGTAAGCGTTCTGCTTATGACCGAGGCCGACTTCGCCGAGCAGTTCAACCGCCCGCTGTCTGGCTTCTTCCTTCCCCATGCCGAGAACGGTGACGGGGGCAAGGGTGATGTTCTTGAGTGCTGTCATATGGGGAAAGAGATTGAACGATTGAAACACCATGCCGATGTGCGAACGAATGGCCTTGAGGTGGGCCGGGCCCGCGGGGACCTTGCGGCCGGCCATCGATTCGGTCCACATGGAGACGCCGTCGATCTCAATTTCTCCTTCATCCAGTTTTTCCAGCGTCATCAGGAGACGCAGGAGGGTGGATTTCCCCGAACCGCTCGGGCCGATGAGGGCCACTTTTTCGGATGGGAAAATATCCAGGTTCATGCCATCGATCACCTTATGCGCGCCGTAGAATTTGCCTGCGCGGGAAATGCGGATGAGGGCGGGTTTATTATCCGTGGCGGAAACGGTCACAGGCTTTCTCCAGTTTTCTTGTCAGCGTCGAGGCCATCAGACTCAGGATGAGGAAAAGGGCTCCCACCAGGCTGAGGGGCTCCAGGTAACGAAACGTATCGGCACCGATCAATTTGGCGGTGTGCAGAAGTTCGAGCAGGGTGATGGCCGAAAGCAGCGGGGTTTCCTTGAACAGCGCCACCAGGTAATTGCCCAGCGCGGGCAGGATGGGGACCACGGCCTGCGGAAGGATAACCGTCCGCCATGTGACGGCGCGCCCCAGGTTGAGCGCCAGCGCCGCCTCCCACTGCCCCCGCGCCACGCCGTTGATGCCCGCCCGGTACACCTCGGCGGTGTAGGCGCTGTAATGCAGGCCCAGAGCGAGGATTCCCGTTTCCAGGGGAGTGATTCGAGGCCCCCAGAGCGGCAGCACGTAAAATAAAAAGTACAGTTGCACGAGCAGCGGCGTGCTGCGGATGAACTCCACAAGGAACCCGGCGCAGAAGGCGACGAGGCGGTTCCTCGATCGCCGGGCGATCGCCCAGACCAACCCCAGGACCAGGGCCAGGGCCATTCCCGCCAGTGTGGCCTGCATCGTCACCACAAGCGCCTGGCCAAAGGCGGGCAGGATGCTGAACGCAAACCCCCAGTCGAAGATCATCGCACCCCTCCATAATCCTGCCCGTGGGCGAGCCGGTTTTCCAGGCGGCGAAACCCGAACCGCATCGTTTGCGCGAGGAGGAAGTAGATCCCAAGAAGAAGAGCGAACACAGGGCCCGATTCCAGCGTGGCCGCGCGCAGGGTTTGCGCCTGAAAGGTCAGATCACCCAGGGTGATGAGGGAAACCAGTGCGGTGTTTTTGAGGAGTTCGATCGCCAGGTTACCGGCTGGAGGAACCATGGCGATGACCGCCTGCGGGAGAATGACACGCCAGAGAGCCTGCGCCGGAGACAGGTTGAGCGCCCAGGCGGCCTGATACTGTTCGCGGGGGATGGCCGAAAGAGCGCCGCGCACCACTTCGGCCCCGTAGGCGCCGGTGTTCAACCCGAGCACCAGAATACCGGCGGTGACCGCGTCGAAGCGGATACCGACGAGCGGCAGGGCGAAATAAACCCAGAACAACTGCACCAGCGCCGAAGTGCCGCGAAACAACTCGATGTAAACCAGGGCGAGGCCCCGGACAGGGGCCCGGCGGGAAAGCCGGGCCATCCCCGCGGCAAAGGCGGCGACAAAAGCCACCGCCATGGCGCCCAGGGTCAAAAGAACGGTGACCTTAAGGCCACTGAGCATTGCGGGCAAATAATCCACCATTGCATTCATGGCGTGGAGTGACTAAAGGGAATCATCCGGATGATGGCACAACGCCTCCGCCTTGACAGGGCCGGGAAGCTGATCGCGGTTAAAACCGAACGAGGCCACCGCGTCCAGATGCTCAGGGGTCTCGACAAAGGCAGCGAGTTCCTTATTGATGCGCTGGCGCAGGGCTTCGTCCTCCTTGCGAAAGGCGAATGCGCCGTAACCGATCGCCACCTGGCCGTCGATGACCGGCCCGCTGAAAGGTTCTGCGCGTTCCAGGCCGTTGTCTTTTGCCTTGGTCAACATGTCCTGAACGGTGAGCGCGGTGCCGGCAAAGGCATCGACCCGCCCCGCCCTCATCCCCGAAAGGGCGCTTGGCACATCGGGAAACATGGCGATTTGTCCGTTGCCGATCCCCACCGCCTGTGCATACCTTCCCTCCATGGTGCCGGACACCAGCCCCAGCTTCGCCTGGGGGTTCGCCGCCACGTCCTCATAACTGTGCAGGTTTTTTGGGTTTCCGGCGTGCACGATGAAGGCCTCCCCCATCTTGTAGGTGGGGTTGGAAAAAGCGATCCCGGCACCGCTCGGGGGTGATGTACATGCCCGCCGCAATCATATCGAAACGGCCTGCCTTTAGCCCGGGGATTAACGAACCGAATTCGGTGAGAACCCCCTCCACCCTGGAAATTCCCATGCGCTCAAGCAGGATGCGGGCAATCTCCGGGGCTTCTCCGGTCAAACGGTTTTTCTGCGGGTCCATGTAGGCGTAGGGGGCTTCGTTAGCATAACCCACCCGCACAACGCCTTCGCGCTCTATTTTTTCCAGGGTGCTGCCGTTTTCAGCGGGGGCGCATCCGGCGAAACCGATGAGGAGCATGAAAAACAGCGGGCCTGCGGCCCTGCCTGTTCTTATGAGGGTTTGAAGGCCTGGGGTATTCATGCAGATACCGCCCTGTCTCTATGGGGAAAAATCGTCAACCCGCCGCGCTGGGAGAATTCTCCAGCGGGTAGGCGCCGTCCTTGTCGTGCACTTCGGCGCCGTTGACCGGAGGATTGAATACGCAGATCATGCGCAGGCCGGTTTGCGTGCGTAAAATATGCTTTTCGTTCTGGTCGAGGGCGTAGATCGTCCCCGGAGCAAGCGCGTGTTTTTCGCCCGTGGTCAAGTCCTCCAGTTCCCCTTCCCCCTCGATGCAGTAGACAGCCTCCAGGTGGTTCTTGTACCAGATGCGCGTTTCGGTTCCAGGAAAGATCTGCGTGTCGTGGAAGGAAAATCCCATTCCATCCTTTTTAAGCAACAGGCGGCGGCTGCGCCAGTTATCGGCGGTGATATCGCTATCACCACCGTTGAGGTCTTCCACTCGTCTCACAATCATAGTTCACCCAGGTTAACGGCGCGTCTTCAGACCAGGACTTTGTCTGCCATGGCCGAGACGCACTCTTCAATGATATCCAATCCCTTCTCAAGGTCCGCATCGTCGATGTTCAACGCGGGCAGAAGTTTCAGCACGTCACTGTCGGCTCCGGAAGTTTCGACCAGCAATTTCGCGTTAAAGCAGGACCGGGACAACCGCGCGCCCATGTCCTTCTCCCTGAGGGCAAGCCCCAGAATCAACCCGCGGCCGCGAACGCCGGAAATCAACTCAGGGAAGGCTTCCTCAAGCTCCAGCAGCCGCTTTTCCACGACCTGGCTCTTTCGCATGATCTCGGCGGGGAAGGCCGGCGTTTTCCAGTGATCGATGGCTTCGGTGGCCGTGATAAACGCAAGATTATTGCCGCGGAAGGTGCCGTTATGCTCGCCGGGCTCCCAGATATCGATATCGGGACGAATCAGGCACAGCGCCATGGGCAACCCGTAGCCGCTGATGGACTTTGAAAGGCACACGATATCGGGCTCCAGATTCATGTTTTCGAAACTGAAAAAGCTCCCGGCACGGCCGCACCCGGCCTGGATATCATCGACAATCAGCAGCATGCCGTATTTGCGGCACAAGGCCTCCAACCGCTCCAGCCACTGCTGGCTCGCGGCGTTTAAGCCGCCCTCGGCCTGCACCGTTTCGACAATGGCGGCCGCGGGAAGGTCCACGCCGCTGCCGCTGCTTTCCAACATGCGGTCCATGTATTCGATGGTGTCGGCTTCTTCACCAAAGTAACCGTCATAAGGCATGCAGATGGTGTTGGTCAGTGACAAGCCGGCGCCTTCGCGCTTGAACATGTTGCCGGAAATGGACAGGGACCCGAGCGTCATACCATGAAACGCCTGGGTGAAAAACAGTATCTTCTCCCGTCCCGTCACCTTGCGGGCCAGTTTGAGGCTGCTTTCAACGGCGTTGGTCCCCGTCGGCCCGGGAAACTGCACCTTGTAATGCATGTTCCTCGGCAAAAGCACGGTGTCCCGGAATTTTTCCAGAAAACGCGCTTTCGCGATGGAGGACATGTCCAGGCTATGGGTGATGCCATTGGCCTCGATGTATTCCAGCAGGCGTTTTTTCATGGCCGGTGGGTTGTGGCCGTAATTCAGCGCGCCCGCGCCGGAGAAAAAATCCAGGTAAGCGACATTGTCCTGATCGTAAAGGTAGGAGCCTTCGCCGCGGGCAAATATAGCGGGAAAGCTCCGGCAATAAGACCGGACTTCGGATTCAACTTCTTCAAATATGTTCATGGGTTGGCTTGTCCTTTGTTTCGGTTATCAACGGCCCGATGCGAAACAGAACTTCGGGCTCGTGGCTCCCGTCTGGGAACAGATCTTCATTGAAAAGAATAGTTTCCTGCGACTCCGAACAGCGTTCGGCCGCCAGGGAGCGGAAAAGCTTCTGAGAAGCCTTGTTGGATGGGGTGATCGTGGCTTCGACAAATTCGATTGCCGGGACGAAAACGCGGCCGAGAAGATGAGAGAGCATGCCCCCGGCCAGGCCTCGCCCCCGAAAGCTTTCCTGGACAGCGATTTGCCAGATGAATAAATGATTGAGTTGATCCGGGTCGCGAAACGCGGTCAGAAAAGCGACCACGTCCTTGCCGGATGTGCCCACCACACAGGTGTTGGAAAACTTATGGCACAATAAGAGATAG
>QJZQ01000076.1 GCA_003246675.1 Nitrospirota bacterium
ACGGGCTCTTCCGCTTGATTTCGGCGATGATGTTGGGCACCGGGCCGCCGCGAAGGGCGCTCCGGACATCGCGCAATTCGCCCCGGTCGCGGGCACGCTGTTTCACCTCGTTCAGGGGCAGCCGCCTGCGGGTTCCGGCGAGTTCCTCCTTTTTATCGGCGTAGATTTTATCGAGAATCGTGGGCATTGTCAGGAATGGCTGACCCGGCAGAGGGCCGAAAGTTTTTCGAGAGCGGCTCCCGAAGCGATGGAGCGGCGCGCAAATTCAAGCCCCTCCTTCAACGTGGCGGCTTTCCCGGCGGCCACCACCGCCGCCGCCGCGTTCAGCAGCACGATATCGGCGCGCGGCCCCGGCTCCCCGCCAAGAAGGGCGCGGATGATGGCGGCGTTCTCCTCCGGCGTGCCGCCGCTGATCTTATCGGCCGGGACGCGGGTGAGCCCCAATTCTTCCGGGGCTATGAAATATTCACGGACATCCCCCTCCGCCACCTCACAGATGTGAGTGGTTTTGGTGAGGGTGATTTCGTCGAGCCCGTCGGCGCCGTGAACGACGAAGGCGTGCCTCGCCCCAAGGGCCTTGAGCACCTCCCCGATGGGCCGCACCCATGCGTCGCCGAACACACCCACCACCTGCGCATGCGCCCCGGCGGGGTTGGTGAGGGGCCCGAGCAGGTTGAAGATCGTCCGAAAACCGAGCGCGCGCCGCACCGCCGCCGCATGCTTCATGGCTCCATGCAGAAGCGGCGCGAAAAGAAAACCGATACCCACTTCGGCGAGGCATTTTTCCACCTGCCGCGGCCCGGCCTCGATATCGACACCGAGCGCTCTTAACACATCGGCGCTTCCCGAACGGCTGGACACCGCCCGGTTGCCGTGCTTGGCGACGGTGATGCCGCAACCCGCGACGACGAAGGCCGCCGCGGTGGAGATATTGAACGTCTGCCCGCCATCGCCGCCGGTACCGCAGGTGTCCACAACAGGGTCGGCATCCACGTGCAGCTTCTCGGCCTTGGCGCGCATCACCCGGGCTGCGCCAAGAATTTCCGGCACCGTCTCCCCCTTCATCCTGAGCGCGGTGAGAAACGCCGCCAGCTCCACATCGCCCGCGCCGCCTTCCATGACCTGGGTCATCACGGCGATCATTTCCTCTTCGCTCAGGTCACCGCCATCGACCACCCGTTTGAGAGCGCCCTGGATATTCATCGGCCGGCCGTCATCTCCAAAAAGTTGCCGAGCAGGTCCTTGCCGCTCGTGGTCAGTATGGATTCGGGATGAAACTGCACTCCCTCGATAAAGTATTCCTTGTGGCGGATGCCCATGATCTCCCCGTCCTCGCTTTCGGCGGTCACCTCCAGGCAATCCGGCAGGGTCTCGCGCCTGAGCACCAGCGAATGGTAGCGTGTGGCCACGAAGGGGTTGGGCAGGCCGCGAAACAGATTCTTGCCGTCGTGCGTCACCTGGGAGGTTTTGCCGTGCATGATGCGCCCCGCTTTGACCACCTCGCCGCCAAAGGCCCTGCCCACCGACTGATGGCCGAGGCACACGCCGAGGATCGGAATTCGCCCCGCGAAAACCCGCACCACCTCGATCGACACCCCCGCCTTTTCAGGCGTGCAGGGGCCGGGGGAGATGACGATTTTTTCGGGTTGCAGGCGCTCGATATCCTGCGTGGTGATCTGGTCGTTGCGGTGCACCTGCATGTCGGCGCCGAGCTCGCCCATATATTGCACGAGGTTGTACGTGAACGAATCGTAGTTATCGATCATCAGGATCATATAACCGCCCCCTGCTCTGCCCAATAATGCTCGAAGTGGAACGTAAACGAGCCGCATTTGCCAATCGTCGTTCTCATATGAAAAGCCCCCGCTCGGCCATCTCGACCGCCTTGATGAGCGCTCGCCCCTTGTTCATGGTTTCCTCCAGCTCCCGCTCGGGCACCGAGTCGGCCACGATGCCCGCGCCGACGCCCAGGTGCGCCCGCCCGTCCTTGATGAGCAGCGTGCGGATGGCAATGGCGGTGTCCATATTGCCGTCGAACCCGATATAGCCGACGGCCCCGCCGTAGAGCCCGCGCCGTGTCGGCTCCAGCTCGTCGATGATCTCCATGGCGCGGATCTTGGGCGCGCCGCTCAGGGTGCCCGCGGGAAATGCCGCCGCCAGGACGTCGTAACAATCCACTCCCGGTTTCAGCCGGCAGCGCACGTTGGAAACGATATGCATGACGTGGGAATAGCGTTCGATTTGAAACTGCTCGTTCACCTCCACGCTGCCGGTTTGCGCCACCCGGCCAAGGTCGTTACGGCCGAGATCGACCAGCATGATATGCTCGGCCCGCTCCTTTTCATCGGCGAGAAGATCCTTCTCCAGCGCCCGGTCCTCGTCTTCGGTCTTGCCGCGCCAGCGCGTGCCGGCGATGGGCCGCACCTCCGCCTTCTCTCCCTCCACCCGCACCAGCACCTCCGGCGACGAGCCCACCACCTTGAGATCCGCGAATTCCAGAAAATACATGTAGGGCGAAGGGTTGATGGTGCGCAGCGCCCGGTAGATAAGAAAAGGGTCGAGCCGGACATCGAAACTCAGCCGCTGGGAGAGGACCACCTGGATGACGTCGCCTTCCAGGATGTAGTTTTTGACTTTGAGCACCGCCTGCTTGAACTCTTCCGCATCGAAATTGGAGGTCACCTGAAGCGTGTCGCCCTTCACCGGCGACGCATCGAAACCAGGCACAGGCGCCCGAAGCCGGGCCTCCAGAGCTAGGATCTTGTCGCAGGTGGCCTGGTAGAGCCGGTCCAGGTCGCCGTCTTCGGTCATGGCGTTGGAGACAACCTTGATGGTCTGGGCGACGTTGTCGAACACCAGCAGCGTATCGGTGATGATAAACAGCGAATCGGGAACGGCGAGGTCGTCCTCGGTGCTATCGGGCAGGCGTTCGAAGTGGCGCACCATGTCGTAACCGATGAAACCCACGGCGCCTCCGGAAAACCTCGGCAGGCCCTCGACGTCCACCGGCCGGTAGCGCGACAGGATGCGCTGAACCTCGGCCAGGGGGTTGCCGCCATCGACGGACCGGGTTTCCTCGCCTGCCGGCCCCTGGATCGTGACCTCCCCTCCCCGGGTGCGGACCGTCAGCGTGGGATCGCAGCCGAGGAAGCAGTAACGCGCCCATTTCTCCCCGCCCTCCACGCTCTCGAGCAAAAACGAGTGCGAGCCGTTACGGATCTTCATGTAGGCGGACACGGGCGTATCCAGATCCGCCAGAATCTCCTTGTAGACGGGGATCAGGTTGCCGAGAGCGGCCTTCTTCTTGAATTCTTCGAGTGTGGGTTTGAACATCCGATCATCTTCACGGGATTGCGGGGCCAGCCCCGCCCACCCCGCTCTTCGTTGATCCTTCTTTTAGCACGGCCCTGCGCCTCGCCGGGGAGGCTGGAAACGGGGCGGCCATCACTCCACGGGCTTCCAGTCCTCTCCATTGAAATGCAGGATGAGGCCGTTGTCGCCGACGGCATAAATATTTTCTTCGGAACTGCCCCAGAGCGCCGCCAGATACTCCTGGGTGTTGGATTCGATGCGGGTCCACTGCCGCCCCTCCTTCAGCATGATGCGGCCCTCGTCGCCCACGGCGAAAACCAGGTCGCTTGAGGGCCCCCACACGTCGAGGAGAAAATCCCCCGTCTGGGTCGGCATCTCGTAAAATTCGCTGCCGTCATAACCGAAGGCGGCGCCATCGGAGCCCACGAGGTACAACTCCCGCGGCCCGAAGCCGTAAAGACCGTAGAACTCGGCATTGGAATTGAAGGTGAGGCGAACCCATTTGTCGCCTTCCTGCCTGAGGGTCAGGCCATCGTAGCCCACGGCGTACATGCCCGCTTCCGCCGACCCCCAGAGCCGGGTAATATCGACATCGGTCCCGGTGGCGAGAAAACTCCAGGAGGATCCGTCGTATCGCAGAATTTTCCCGAGCCGGGAACAGGCGTATATTTCGTTTTCGGACAGGCCGAAAATGCCGGTCATGGGCGGCAGCTTCTCGGTGTCCTCCGCCGACCAGACCTGCCCGTTCCAGCGGAGAATGCGGCCATCGGTGGCCACGGCGAAAACGTGGTCCGGCGCGCTGCCCCAGATCCCCTTGATGGTCCAGCGGCCCGCGGTATCCATGGGTT
This sequence comes from Nitrospirota bacterium, assembly GCA_003246675.1. Classification (GTDB taxonomy): domain Bacteria; phylum Nitrospinota; class Nitrospinia; order Nitrospinales; family VA-1; genus SZUA-259. The sequence goes on from QJZQ01000076.1 coordinate 4,161, forward strand.
TCCAGGTTGCGCCGTCGTAACGCAGCATGGTGCCGTCCGCCCCGCCGACGAAAATGTTGTTTTCGTCGAGGCCGAAAATGGAAAGCAGGTGCTGGGTGGTGATGGCGGTCATGGGCGTTTGCTCACTCTCTCTCGTTGAATAAAATCATAACGAAATATCGGACCAGGCCTGACCGTCGTAACGCAGGACGGCGCCGTTGTCGCCGACGGCATACACCTGTTTCGGGCCGAGGCCGCGTACCTTGGTCAGGTAATCGTCTCTCGGCGCGGCCATCGGGCTCCACGCGCGGCCGTCGTAGTGCAGAATGACGGCATTGTCGCCGACGGCGTAGATGTTGTCGTCGCCGGTGCCCCAGACGCCCAGGAGGTATTCCTCGGTGCCGGACTGCATCGGCTTCCACTCGGCGCCGTCGAAGTGAAGAATGGTGCCGTGCGAACCCACCACGTAAACGCTGTCGCTCCGCGCTCCCCAGATACCGTAGAGGGAGACCGTCTCCTCGGTCAACTCCTCGCGGCGCTGAAACTGTGTGCCATCGTAATAGCGGTAGATGCCTTCGCCGCCCACGGTGTGGATGTGGTCGATGTCCGTGCCCCACATGCCGAAAATATCGTGGATCGTGTTGGGCTCCCGGTACGACCATTTCTCGCCGTCCCAGTAGAGCATGCGCCCGCCCACGCCGTATAAAAAGATACTGTCTTCGCTGAAACCGTAGGCGGAGTTGAGCGAATCGTAACTGCCGGTGTCGATGGCGGTCCATTCCCTGCCGTCGTACTTGAGCACCACGCCGCCGATGCCCACGGCATAGATGCACCGCTCGTTGGCCGCCCAGATGCCCATCAGCGGGTTGCCGTTGTCGGTGCGGACCGGCAGCCATTCATTCCCGTCGTAATGCTGCGGCACGCCGTCTTTGCCGACGACGTAGATACTGTCTTCCCTGAAAACCCAAAGGTCGAGCAGGTCGGGTTTTTCACCGGTAAACATCGGCCCGCCCTTTCTTTTGGCTGAGGCCAAGCGGCCCCCGCTCGTAAATTTTCATCTCACTCCCTGCCAACCGCAGCGCCAAAAATAAAAAAGGGGTCCCGGGATTCTCCGGGAAACCCCTTGAAAATGGTTCCAGAACGAATACTCAGGCCTCTTCGCTCGCGCGCTTGAATAGAACGTTGGAAAGTTTTGTCAGGGTCTTGGAGCTTCGGATCATTTCCTGAATCTCGGGTTTGATGTCGTTGTGGATCAGCACCAGAGTTTCCAGGTTGACCAGAGTAACGGATTCGGCGAAAGCTAGCCCCCCCGCGTTGCCGATTTCCGTCTCGTACAAGTCGAGAAGCGTCAGGTTGCCGAGCTTCTCGGACCCGGCGATGGCGATGGCCCCCCGGTCGCCGATGGGGTTGTACGTCAGCGTGAGCTGGGTCAGGTTCTTGAGCGTGTCCGACTGCGCCAGGGCCTCGACTCCCGCCCCCTCGATGTAATTCCAGTTGAGGTTCAGCTCCGTCAGCTTGCCGAGGTTTTTCGACTCGGCAAGAGCGATAGCCCCCGCATTGCCGATGTTGTTGCGGTACAGCGACAACAGGTTGAGCCGGGTGAGCGTTTCGGAGCTGGCCAGGGCCCGCACGCCTTCGTCGCCCAGGTCGTCGCCGACCCAAAGGGAAACCAGGTTGGCCAGCGGCCGGGATTCGGCCAGAGCCACCGCCCCCTCCACGCCGATCTTGTTGTCGCTCATCACCAGTTCCGACAGATTGATGAGTGCCTTGGAAGCGGCCATGGCCTTGACGCCAACATCGGTGACATTATTTTTGAATAGGTTGAGGGCGGTGAGGTATTTTGCGTGTTCAGAATCGAGTAGAGCCTTGATGCCGTCATCGCCAATCTCGTTGAATTCGAGAAAAAGCGCCGTCACGCCCTTGATTTTGTCGGACTGGAGGATTTTTATCAAATCTTCGTCATCGAGCTCTTTTTCCCTGAGGTCCAGCTCGCTGTTTTCCACGTTCCAGCCCTGCTCGATCAGGCTGTCGATGTCTTTTACGCTTTTCTCAGCCATGCTCTGTTTCCCTGGTGTTCGAATGGATTATCGGGCACTCGCCAAAGCCGGCGCGGTGCCGAAGTGGCTTCCCAACGCTTTCATATATAAGGCAATTCATCTTATCACAAATCACCCGGCTCGGCCCAGAGGAGTCCTGAGCCCTTACGACACCCCCTCATTGAGCCGTTCAGCGCCTTGCAGGATAACAAAATAAAATATTTTAATCATTTTTTTAATGCTTTTTCCCACAATTTTTTATATGAAATGGAAGGGGTTACGCCGCCGGGGACAAAGCCCGAGGTTTGCCGGAGGCGGAGGAATCAGGCCTCCATGGCCCCGCTGCCCCACCCATCACCGCTCTTTTTTTCCAACCCCCAGGGAGACGACAACAATATGAGCCCCACAGCGCCCCGCCTCCCCAGCCATGGGGTGAGCCCGAAAATAAAAATCGCCGTCCTGCTGCTCACGGTGATAACGGTAGCCGCCTTCGGCCTGTTTTTCTTCAAGCTGTTCGGCAAAATGGGAGGTTCCGCGCGCGCCACCGCTTCGGCCCCGTGGCTGGAAGTGGCCCGGGCTCTGGAAAACGCCGGCCTCAAGGAGGCCGCCGCGGAGCAGTACGCCGTTTACCTGAAAACCACGAAAATGGACCCTGCCACCCGCGCCAGGATTTCCCTCACCCTGGGGCAACTCCACGTCGACCGGGGTGATTGCCGGCAAGCGCTGGCCTGGCTCCTGCACGCCGAGCTCACGGCAACCGATCCGGCCGTCAAGGATACCGCCGCGGGCCAGGCCCGGGCCTGCGAAAAGAAGCTCCGGAAACCCGCACAAGCCGATGCGAATCTGGTAGAATAAACGCTGAGGTCCGGATCGCACCGGGCTTGACAGAAAGGTTTCGCAATTTTATAAGCCTCAGGTAGTACTTTTCACAATTGATCCCGAGGTTTTCAATTCACTAAATCGAGGACGATTCAGATATGGAAAATGTATCAAGAGCAATAAGTCTGGACGCCACCGCCGCCGAGCAACAGCGTTTCATGGTGCGGGTCTACAACTGGATGACCGGCGGCCTCGCCGTGACCGGGGTGATGGGCTACATGGTGGCCAGCAGCCCCACCCTGACGCAAATCATCTTCGGCAATCCCGTGGTCCCGATCGTGCTGATCATCGCCCAGCTCGGGCTGGTGTTCTACCTTTCCGGCTGGGTGCATAAAATGTCGGCCAGCCAGGCCACCGGGATATTCATCCTTTACGCCGGCCTCACCGGGCTGACCTTCTCATCGATTTTCATCGTGTACAGCGGTGCATCGATCACGGCGACGTTCGCCGTGACGGCGGGCACCTTCGCGGCGATGAGCCTCTACGGATACACCACGAAAAAGGACCTGACCTCCATCGGCAGCTTCCTGTTCATGGGCCTGATCGGCATCATCATCGCTTCGGTGGTCAACATCTGGCTGAAAAGCCCGGTCATGCATTCGATCATCACCTACGCCGGGGTGCTGATTTTCGTCGGCCTCACCGCCTACGACACGCAGAAGATCAAGGAAATGAATATTATCGGCAACGAAGGCACCGATGAAGACACCAAGGAGGCCATCAGCGGCGCTCTCACGCTGTACCTGGACTTCATCAACCTGTTCCTGATGCTGTTGCGCCTCATGGGCAACCCGCGGGACTAAAGCTCTTTTCACAGAACGAAAGCAGGAGGGCAACCCGCCCTCCTGCTTTTTTTTTTGCCCCCCACACGTTCCCCCCTCTACACGTATTGACACCCCCGGCCTGAAAAAGTAAAATAAGTGGCGTATTTTCAATAAGTTCATGGCCATCGGGCCGCACCCGGGGCCAAGTGTTTCATGCACAATCGACCGGGGGCACAGTTCCCCCCACCCCTTCCGCCATGAAAAAATACCTGATTTTCCTGAGCGCCCTTCTTCTCCCGCACTTCGCCGCCCTCGCGCACGCCGAAGACGAAAAAATATTCAAGGACGCGCTCAAATACACCGTCAAAATCGAGACGCGCGTCGAAATCCCCTTCGACGGCGATAAAAAAGGTTTCTCCACGGGCGCGGGTTTCCTGATCGATGAAAGCCGCGGCTGGATCATGACCAACGCGCACGTGGTGACCCGCTCGCCCTCGCATATATCGGTGGCTTTTTACGGGCAACCTTCCCAGCCCGCTGAAAAAATATACGTCGACCCCTACCTGGATGTCGCAATCATCCGGATACCTGTCTCGGGTGTTGCTCCCGAAGCCAGGAGCGCCACGCCCGACTGCGGCGGCTTTCCAGAGATAGGCCATTCCATCGGCGCCTTCGGCCACCCGTGGAAATTTTCCTTCACCGGCACGCGCGGCATCATCTCCGGCCTGACCTCGCAGCTTGGGGGCGAACTCCTGCAAACCGACGCGCCGATCAACCCCGGCAACTCCGGCGGCCCCCTCATCAGCATGAAAACGGGGCTGGTCGTCGGCATGAACACAGCGACCCTCGACAACGACGAGGACCAGAACACCAATTTCGCCGAGCCGATGCACTACCTCTGCCGGGTGTTCGACCTGCTCAAGCAAGGCCAGGACCCCTCGCCGCCCGACCTCACGGTCATGTTCACGGAAGACTTGGAGGACCGCCGGGAGCTGGTGATCGCACAGTCCTACCTCGATCCGGACCTCCTGCCCCTGCAGGTTGGGGACCGGATTCTCGGCGTCGAAGGCTACGAAGCCCCCATCGAGAACGAAGGCCAGCTGATCCATGCCTTAAGGGGCCGCCTCGACAATGTCGTCCTCAAGCTGCTGCGCCGGGGCAAACCCCTCATCGTTGCAGGCCGGCTGAACCCCGCGCCCCTGATCACCCAGCGCAAGGGCATCTATGTTTCAGGAGTCCTCGTGGCTCCCGTCCAATACCGGGACCGCTCCGAACTCGCGCAGGCCCTGCGCGTCAACTACGTCGAACCGGGCTCCATTGGCGAGAGCCGGCGTATCCGTTCCTGGGACCGGGTGATGATGGTGGACAACCAGCCCATCTCCAGCCTGGAGCAACTTCACCGTCAACTTAAAACCGCGAAGGACCAACAAAAGCGCGTGCTGATCAAAGTTCGCCATGTCAGCTCACGCCCGGACCGAATCTACAATTACAAGAATATTTCCCTGGAAGTGGAAGACCTGCGTTTTCTCGGCGAAGAAGAACCCAAGACCGCGAACAACAATTCCTGAGCGTCTCCCGCGCCGCTATTTCATCGGCCGCGCTCCCCAGCAACCGGGCTGAAAAACCAACCACTCGCACTCCCGGCGCGCCTTGCGCCCTTATAAATCCCCTTTTTCAAAAAATAAATCGCCCAAATTGCATTTTTTTTGAACGCCGGTTTTCCGCCCCCACCTCCGCCGAGCTCAGCCCCGATCGCCTGCAATACATTGATAATCCGCGCATTATTTTTTCCTCCGCGCAACATCGGTCAACCCATATTTTGCATCCTGCCGCGAGGCTTAAAAATTGTTGTATTTTTGTGATTTAGATCAAATGGGTTAATGCTGCCCGGTGCTAGATTGAGTCAACCGCCTTACTAACTTTTCTATTTTATGAAACGGAGGGGAATCATGAAAAAAGCATTCATCTACATCGTAGGCCTCATGTTTGTTGCTTCTCTCGCTCTGCCTTTCACCGCCATTGCCAGCGACCCGGCGGCTCCCGTCGAAACGTCTGACGACGCCGGCAAGAAAGACGCGTCCGCCGATGGTTCGGAAGCCGACAAGGCGCCGAGCGAAGACAAAGCTCACTAAGCACGACGCAGTCAACAAGCCGAGACAAACTTCCCCGCGGTGGGGCCAAACGCCGCGGGGGAGGACGGCGCATCATTCAGGTACCGGAAAAAACGCCAACCGGCTCCAGCCGGAGGGCTCTCAAGCACAAGGCGGTTTCAAGGAAATAGGGTTTGCGGACATCCTCCGTAAACCCTTTTTTCTTTTTTAAGCCCTGGCCCCCTCCTTCCTTAAATATTCCATTTAACACCGCATATTTTATTCGCCTCATTTACTTGACGAATCAAACGGACAATATTATTGGATAGATAGAGGATGCCAATCCCGCCGGAGCATAAAGCCTCCGGGGGCAAGCTCCAGAGAGTCAACCTTCAACTTCAGGAGGGAAATTCCATGAGCATCAAGGATCTGGTTCCTAAAATCTGGACGGATAACGGAGAACTGACGAGATATGGCATGGGCCGCAGTTTGTTCGATCTGCAAAAAGAGATGAACGACCTGTTCGAACATTTCAGCAGAAGCATGTTCAAGCCCATGGAGAGAATGGGTGAAGACATGGGGATGGGTGCACTCATGCCAAAACTTGACATGAGCGAAACCGACAACGAACTGGAAATCTCGGCAGAACTGCCAGGGTTGGATGAAAAAGATATCGATGTCTCTCTCACCAGGAACGTCCTGACGATCAAGGGAGAGAAAAAGATGGAAAAGGAGGAAAAAAAGAAGGATTTCTATCGCAAGGAACGTTCTTACGGTTCGTTCAAACGTAGCATCCCCTTGCCGACGGATGTCGATACCAACAAGGTGGAAGCGAAGTTCAAAAAAGGGGTTTTGACGATCCGCCTTCCCAAGGTTGGAGTAGCAAAGAAGGAAGCTAAAAAGATCGCCATCAAAACCGAATAATCTCAGCCTCAAGCGGGAAGGCAGCGAACCACAGGCTCCCTGTCTGGAACAACAGCGGCCGCTGCGCCCTGGCTCATCCAGGACGCAGTGCCGGCTCAGGAAATATTATCAAGCAGCGCTGTGCCCCTGGGCTTTCATCGCCAGGGGCATTTTTGCGATCAGGAGTCGTCGAAGTGATAATCCTTGAGCACTTCCATCTGCGTGGCTTTATCGGCCACGGCGTAGATGCGGATGGTGTCGAAATGCCGCACCTGCTCGATCCGCAGGATTTTGAGGCGCATCAGTTCGAGCAGGGCAAGAAAAGTGACGATGATTTCCTGGCGGGTGTTGAGCACGGTGAACAGCGATTCAAAGGTCACGCTGCTCGCGGCGTTGACGATGTCGAGGATGTATTCAATGCGGTCGGCTACCGAGAAGGTGGTGACCTTGATCTCGTAATCCTTGGTGAAGGACTGGCGCTTGAGAATCTTTTGAAACGCGTTCAGCAGATCGAAAACCGACGTATCGACCAGGGCGTCGCTTGAGTCGGCGTCTTCCTCCACGACGATTTTCGCGCCGCGCGGGAAAACCTGCTG
>QJZQ01000193.1 GCA_003246675.1 Nitrospirota bacterium
TGATTGTTTTCGGGCTGATGCTGAGCCTGTTTTCCACCGCTTCCTCCGCAGGGTCCGGGGGCGGCCCCAACGGCCATTTCGAGATTTCCGGTCTCGTCATCGAGGAGACCATGACCCCGGCGGGGCACAATCTGTACGAGAGTTTCAACACGCGGTGGAAGACTCTCGAGGGGATGACCTACACCATCACCATCAAGGAACGGGCCGATAGTTTCCATGGCAGTTTCTACCAGATTTCGGTGGATGAGGACGTGGTGATGGCCGGGCGGCTCAATCCGCGTCTCGACTTTATCGACGCCCTGGCCGAGGAGGCCGTCAAACAATGCAGCTTATACATTCTTCAGCGGGCATTCGTCGCGGAGGAGCTGGAATTCTACTAACTACGGGAGTGACACCATGAGACAAAAACTGCGAGGCGTCGCCGCCTTGTTCGTTCTCGGGTTCTTGTGCGGGGCACAGGGGGCCCTGGCCGACGAAATGGTTTACCAGCCGGTGAACCCCAACTTCGGCGGAAGCCCCTTCAACGGCGCTTTCCTGCTCAACCAGGCGCTGGCGCAGAACGATCATAAGGAATCCTCCACTCCGATTCCGTCCTCGCTGTCCAACAGCCTGGAGGCGCAGCTGGAGCGGGCGCTGATCAACCGCCTGTCGAGGGATCTGATCGACAACGCCTTCGGCGACCTGGACGAGCCTCTCGAGAACTTCACCGTCACCATCGGCTCCAGCCAGTTCAGCGTCAACACCGACGACCCGGCGTACACGGTGGTCACCATCATCAATCTCGACACCGGCGAATCGTCGGTCATCACCATTCCAAACTTCTAGGCGGCCCGCAGGGCTCGGTCATCCAGCCAATCACTGGGAGGAAAATACATTGCCTGACAAAAAACATTCTCGACGAGACCGCTTAGGCTCCACCGCTTTGACCGGTCGCCGCAAGCTTTTCCGGGCCGCGGCGCTGACGCTGGCGACTATCGCCCTCACCGGCTGCGCCTCATGGATTACGCCGATGGACTCGGCGCCGGCGCAGGTGGGCTACAAATCGCAAATCAGCGGGGCCCTGGCCAACCTGCCCGAGCCCGACGCGAAAATCGTCATCGGCGTCTACAAGTTCCGCGACCAGACCGGCCAGTACAAATCCGGCAGCCCCGTGGTCACCTATTCCACCGCCGTCACCCAGGGCGCCACCTCCATGCTCATTGGTCGAGCGCGAATCCCTGACCAACCTGCTCAACGAACGCAAGATCATCCGGCAGACGCGCGAGCAATACCTCTCGGAAGACGACAAGAAAATGATCTCGCCGCTGCCGCCGCTTTTGTACGCCCCCATCATGATGGACGGCGGCGTCATCGCCTACGAGACCAACCTGCTCACCGGCGGCCTCGGGGCGAGGTACCTCGGCATCGGCGGCAGCACCGAGTTCCGCCGCGACACGGTGACGATCTACCTGCGCGCCGTCTCGGTGAAGAACGGCGAAATCTTCAAATCCGTGCTCACCAACAAAACCATCTTCTCCATGGAGGTCAACACCGGCGTCTTCAAGTTCGTCTCCCTCAAGGACATCCTTGAAGTCGAAGCCGGACTGAGCACCAACGAGCCGCCGCAGATGGCCGTGCTCGAAGCCATCGAAAAAGCCGTTTACAGCATGGTGCTCGAAGGCGTGGTCGACGGCCTGTGGAGCTTCAAGAACCCGCGCGAAGGCGAACCCTTCATCAAAAAGTACCTCCAGGAAAAAAACGCCAACGTCATGGCCGAATTCGACGCCTCGGGCAACCTCGTCCGCGTATCACAGGCCGAGCCCGAAAGCGGCGCGGTCGACATGGAAAAAATCAACAACAACATCAAAGCCCAGAAAATACAGAAGGAATACAACCGCACCCTCGCCCTGGAAAAAGAAGCCGGGACGCTCGAAGAAAAAGCCCGCCTCTGGCGCGGCTTCATCGACCTCTACCCCGCGAACAACCCCACCCTGGTCCAGGCCAGCGGCCGGTTGCACGCCATCGAACGCGCCGCCGAGATCGAGAGTCTGTACGCCAGCAACAAAAAATATTCAGAAAGCGACGCCCCCGCGCAGGAGAAAATATCCCGCTGGCAGACCTTCCTGGAAAAATATCCGAACAACAACCCGCGCCAGCAGGACGCCGCAGAAAACATCCGCGCCCTGCACCGCAGCCAGGACATCGACAAGACCTTCCAGGCCTTGCTTAACTTCGAAGCAGGCCCCGAGCCCCTCGACAAAAAAGCCGCCGCCTGGCAGCAGTTCCAAAACAAATATCCCGACAACAACCCCTACATCGAAGAAACCAACCGCCGCATCGACCGCCTCAACCAGCACCTTGCCGAGAAACAGCGCACGGAAAGCCGCGAATACCAGATCGGCAAAAACTACGCCGCCCTGCAGCAACTAGAAAAACAAGGCGCGGCGCCAGGCGAAACCCTGGCCGCCTGGCAGAAGTTCATCGATACATACCCGGACAACAACCCGCACCTCGATGAAGCCAAAGCCCGCATCCAGGAACTCAACCGCAGCGCCCGCATCGAGAACAGCTTCGACGAGCTAAAAAAACTGCACAGCCAGGACACCCCGGCCGAAAACAAAATCTCCGCCTGGACCGCGTTCATCGATACATACCCGGACAACAACACGCACCTCGATGAAGCAAAAACACGCATCCAGGAACTCAACCGCGTGCTCAATCAGCAGAAACCCGTGATCCAGTCTTCCGCACCGCAAGCGGAAAAGGCGCCCGAGTCCCCTGCCGCACCGCTGCAGAAAACATCCGCCGGTGCCCGGCTCATCGAGGTCCAGCCTGGCGACACGCTGATTAAACTCGCCGCGCGTCTGCACTCCGGCCCTGGCTCGCTTGAATCGATTGCGGTGGCGTTATGGGAAAACAATAGGGATAAATTTATCGGCGGCAACATGAATGGCATCAGGGCCGGCACCATTTTGCGGCTGGACGGTATGGAAACCCATCTCGCCGCCCTGGACGCAGAGAGCAGCCGCACTATCATGGTCACCCAATGGCAGCGGTGGAAAAACCGCCACCACGAGGCCGCGCCTGACGTGCAAGAGGTCGTGGTCGCGGCGGCGGTCAAACCCGCTCCCGCTCCAGCCAGGGCAGCTGAACCCATGAACGAACCGGTTGCGCAAATCACCGTACAGCCGGTCGCAACCACAACCACCGCGGCAGACACCACCGTGGCAGACACCACTGCTAATGTTGCACCCAAGGCGCAGGTTCGGAAACTGGCTAGTGAAATCCGCACCACGCTAAAAACCTACATCGACCGCGTGGCCGCGTTAATCAGTTAAGGGGAGAATTGAAGAATGACCGTAAAAGCAATGGCCGCCACGGTCCAAAGGGGGGAGTTGGCAATCAGCCGATTTTCGCGAGCGCTTCCCGGGCGGCGGCCTGCTCGGCCTCTTTCTTGCTGCGGCCCGCGCCCTTGCCATGCACCTTGTTCTTAACGAGAACCACCACTTCGAATTGCTTTTCGTGATCGGGACCCGTCTCCCGGGCCACCCGGTAGGTGGGAATGCCGTACAATTTATTTTGCGTCAGTTCCTGCAGATCGCTCTTATAATCGCGGAACGCGCGCTTTTCGGCGTGGACCCTGATTTCACTTTTCAGGGCGGGCAGAAGAACATCGCTCGTGGTCCTGAAATCGCTGTCTCGGAAAATGGCCCCGCACACCGCCTCATAGGCGTTGGCCAGCAAGGATGATTTCTCCCGGCCCCCGGAATTTTCCTCGCCCTTGCCCAGAAGCAGGTATCGGCCAAGGTTCACCGTGCGTGCAAGCCCCGCAAGGCAGGACTCATTCACCACTGAGGCGCGGATCTTGGAAAGCGTGCCTTCCTTTAAATCGTCGTAGTGGCTGACCAGGTAACTGCTGACGATGAGGTCGAGGACCGAATCGCCTAAAAACTCCAGGCGTTCGTTGTTCCGGGCTTCCTTCTTTTTCTCGTTGACGTAGGATTTATGCGTGAGGGCTTTGTTGAGGAGTTGGATTTCCCGGAACGGGTATCCCAGCAGCTTCTGAAACTC
>QJZQ01000113.1 GCA_003246675.1 Nitrospirota bacterium
CCATGCATCAAATTGGCGGCGAGCCTTATCTTGTGCAAAAGGAGCTTCGTAACCTGTCCTGCCCCGCCTGCGGTAAAACCCTGATATTCTTTGCGAATCTTGGTGATAAGGCCGGCGACACCCGCGGCTTCGTGGATAACGATTACGTGCAGATGATCTTCCTGGTCTGCAAACATTGCGCTATCCTCGCATCCTACCAGCAATGCGATTGACTGAGCGATGAAGTCAGCTTAAATTGGGCCAGTTGAATGAATTGGCAAACCTTTCTGATCTTTATACAATCATCTGCTTCCACCGGCTTCCCATCGGACGACATGCGCTGACGTATGCCCGAATTATAGAATTTTGCAGATCTATTGATTCAATACTGGTAATCGATCGCCGCGAAGAATTTGTGATCGCCCCTATCGTTGGCATTAAAACCGTAACCGCCCTCTTCCAGCAATCGATAGCGGTAGCTGACCCCTACAATCAGGTTTTCCCCCAGTAAGGACTTTATCCCCAGCGATCCCTGGTAAGAATAAGCCGTGCTGTAGGCGTCATCGAGATCGTTCGCCCAGCCTCCCGTGCGGGTAGGCGTGCCCGGTACGCGCGCGAGGCCCAGGCTCATTGCGGCGTAGGGTATCAGCGCCGTTGCGCTGCCAAAATGGTAGCGGCTCTGCACACTCAACGATTCCACGCTGTTAACATCCATATCGGCTGCGCCATCGCTTTTCCATCGGTCGGGGCCTGCCCTCCAGGGGATGGGCTTCAGCGAATAAGATACGGCGGTGTTCAGGCCGGTCAGCGCCGGGGGACGTTCGTCATCCCCATCGTTTGTGGGCAGGGTGGCTTGCAAGCGGGCCAGTCCCCTGTCAACCCATTCGCCGAAGGTGCTTTGAAAACTCTGGTCAAATTGCGGCAGGCGGTAACTCTCTTTTTCGCTGGGCGCGGCGAATGCGGGGATACACAGAATCAGGGTGAGCATCATCGAGACAAAAGATATAAACACAGCAAAAAGGATTCTTGAATACATGGCGCCCTCCAAAGGGGGTTTCCCCAAAATTCAGATTCCTGATTGGGTTCCGGCACTTCCCAACTTGCCTCGAAACCCCGGCGTCAGAAAATAAACCCTCACCGACGCTCACCGACTCCTACAAGACATATAGCAATCGGTGTTCCAAAATCCGGGTATTTCGCAAGCGGGGTGCAAGTTCCACCCAAGTGCTTGCATTCAAAGCGTTATTGGATTGTAACTATTTGTTAATTAAGGGCTAATTTTACTATCGAAACGTCAGCAAACGCACCTCCAGGCATCAAAATTTTGACGATTATGCCTCTGGACTACCCGGCAAACTCCCGGCTTGCCGCTGGTAATCGTCTAACCGCCTGATTTATAATGAGGTCGATTCAATAACCCGGCAGGCTCCAAGGGACAATTTGTTTTGATTGAAGTCGAAAATTTGAGCAAGCTATACCGCCTGGGCCAGGAGGATGTCCATGCGCTCAGAGAGGTGAGTTTTCGCCTGGATGCAGGGGAGTTCGCCGCCATCATGGGCCCATCGGGCAGCGGCAAATCGACCCTGATGAACCTTCTCGGCTGTCTCGACCAACCGTCGTCCGGAACTTACCGGCTTGACAATATCGACATCCAGGATCTGAGCGCCAATCGCCTGGCCGAGGTACGCAACAGGCGCATCGGTTTCGTATTTCAGAATTTCAACCTGCTTCCCCGGGCTTCGGCGCTGGAAAATGTCGAATTGCCCCTTCTATATGGGCGGGTGAGCGGTTCCCAGGGGCGTGCCCGTGAAGCGCTGGACCGCGTGGGCCTGAAGGACCGCTCGCGGCACAAGCCCACAGAGCTTTCCGGCGGCGAGCGGCAGCGCGTGGCCATCGCCCGCGCCATCGTCAACAATCCGGCCATCCTTCTCGCCGACGAACCCACCGGCAACCTGGATTCGGCGACGGGCCAGGAAATCATGGAAATCTTTCGCGGCCTGAACGCCCAGGGCGTGCTGGTTCTCCTCGTCACCCACGAAGCCGAAATCGCCGAATACGCGCGCCGGGTGATCTCGATGCGAGACGGCCGCATCGAAAGCGATTACCTGCGGGAGGCCGTGCCGTGTTGATTTTCGATCTGTTCAAGATGGCGTTGCGCAGCCTGGTGGCCAACAAACTGCGATCGTTTTTGACGGCCCTCGGGATCATCATCGGCGTCGCCTCGGTGGTATCGATGATCTCCATTGGTGAAGGGGCGAAGAGCCAGACGCTGAGCACCATTTCCAAATTCGGCACCAACATCATCACCATTAAACCGGGAATGCAGACCACCCGCCACGTTTCCGGTGAGCGAGTCGCCACCCTGACGCTGGAAGATGCCCGGGTGATTGAGCAGACGCTGCCCCTCATCACGGGCGTTGCGGCCCAGGTTTACCAGGGCGCACAGCTTAAATACCGCAACAAGAACACCAACACCACCGTACGCGGCAGCGATGTGGATTATGCCCGCCTCGCCAATTTCACTCTCGACCGTGGCCGCTTCTTCAATGACGAGGAGGTCACCGCGTCCCGCCGCGTCGCGGTGCTGGCGGCAACGGTGGTAAAAAACCTGTTCGGCGGCGAAGACCCCATCGGAAAAACCATCAAGGTGGACGGCCACAACTACATGGTGATCGGCATCACCGAGCCCAAAGGCGCGCTCAGCTGGTTCGACCCCGACGACCAGATCTTCATCCCCGTGACCACGGCGCAGAAGCGGCTGTTCGGCATGGACCACGTGCTCGCCATCGACGTGCAGGCGGGCAGTCTCGACGACCTGGAACTCATAAAGACGGATATCGACCGGCTCCTTCGCCAGCGCCACGGCATCGCCGAGGGAGAAGAGAGCGATTATCACGTACAGAACTCCTCGCAGTGGCTCAACAGCTGGGGCGAGGCGGCGAAAACCTTCACCTATCTGCTCGGCGGCATCGCCGCCATCTCCCTGATGGTGGGCGGCATCGGCATCATGAATATCATGCTCGTCTCCGTCACCGAACGCACACGCGAG
>QJZQ01000235.1 GCA_003246675.1 Nitrospirota bacterium
ATCGAAATCCGATTCCCTGAACTGGTAATGGTACTTGGTTTTAGCCAGCAGCCAGGGCTGGATGTGGTAGGCCAGGGCAAAGTCGACGATGGCGTTGTCGTCGGACCTGAAACGTTGAGGCTGGCCGGGGGCCACGGTGTCCGCGGATCGTTCGTTGTACGCCACGTGCTCCCATCCCGCCTCGATGATCGACGCCAGCTTGATCCCCAGTTTTTGTTCCCAGCCGAGGGTGAATTTAGTCACCTGGGCCGACTGGACATCGCGGAAGGTGGAGTTCTTGATTCTCCGCGAACCGGCGAAGGTGAAGTTGCTGCGGTCGGTGGGGTGGTAGTCCGCCTCGAGTTCGAAAGCAAAATCGGTCCGGTCCTGATTGCTGAACCTGTCGAAGGCGCGATCTTCGAAACCCAGCGCCAGTTCCGTCGACAGCGTGGACGTGGGTACCCAGCGCGTGGCCAGAAAAATGGAATGAGTGTCGGAGTCGGAGTTGTCGCCGAAGTTTTCCATGAAATCGATGTGGCGGAAGTTGTACCGCATGCCAAACGCCATTGGGGTGGAATATTGCCAGAACAGCGAGCCGCCCACATCGACAAAGGCATTTTCCTCTTCGCTCAAACTTGCATCGTCGAAAGTTTCTTTTTCGTAGCGGGTATTGAAGGTGGCCTTGAACAGTTGCGAGATCCGCCACAGCAGGTCGGCATGGCCGGCCTTGACGAAGCGCTTTGAGCGGGGGTTGAAGTTACTGTCGAATTCGCTGCCGGAGGATTCGCGCGTCTGCGTGTACAGGCCGCCGACCTTGAGATCCGTCCGTCCTCCCGCTCCACCCATGTCGATGACGCCGTCGAGGTAGTGGTTGAACGCGTCCTCGTTGTCCAGATTGACGAAACGCTCATCCCGGCCGAGGTAGTTGAACTCGAAGCCGAAGGGGTCGCCCGCTTCCCTTTTCAGGAAGGTGTGGATCGAAGGCGAGGTGATGAAAATAAAGTCATCCGAGCGGCCTTCGCTGCCGTTCACGAAGGTGAAATCGGCCTCTTTGAAAACGTTGGAATCGTAAACCGTGTCAAAGGACAGCCCGGGAACCACCATCACGCGTCCGAAACGCAGCTGGCCATCGTAGTCCTCGTGCTGATTCTTGTATTTGCTGACACTGTACTGGGCGAAGCCCTGAGCGGGCCCCAATAAAATCAGGATGGCTGCCCCAAAAAGGGCGCGCGCAATTTTCTTGTTCAAGGTCTCCTCCCCCGGCTATTTGAAGTCATCAAATGAAGACGGGATTTTACACCAAGACTCGCGGTCGTACAACCGAATTCATGGCTCGGCCAGCCTCCCCCCTCCGATAATTTTACTGAAGCCGGGAAAATCATCTCGACTTTGCGGCCACCCATGCGCCACAATGTTTTTAACGTTTAATTAAAAGCCGTTGCAGCGCGTGCGCCTTAAGGGCAAATCGCTCCTGCAACGGGTTCCGAAAATAAAAAACACCCAAAAAGGTGACTCATGGAAGAATCTACGACTGGAAACAGCGCCGAGCGGGCGCTTGGGGACAAATTTGTTTTAAGTTTTCTGGCCGCCAGCGGGTTTCAGGTGGTCCTCGAGTTCGGCAATGCCCAGGCTATGGAAGAGGATGGGAAAAAAATCGAAGCCGCGGGCCTCTCCTGGAAGCGCATTCCGCAGTTCAACCCCAAGTTCGACCACGCGGATTTGTATATGGACATGCGCAGTGCCGTGTGCCGGGCGCAGTTCGATCTGGAGGACTGGATTTAGCCAGACCTCCGCCCGGGCCCATTTCCCTTAAGCCCGCCCGCCTTTTCCGCGGATCGTCCGATCCCCTCGTGCAGTTCCACCCTCATTGCAGCGTGAACCTCTCTTAATGAACTGACGGCGCCCCTTAGCGGGGCGTTGCGCCGGGTTCGCCGGTGCAGTGGCGCGTCATCCGTTTGGCCTCTATCCATATAAATTTCAACAAGTTATCGTCACTTTTCCGTCGATATCCCTCGAATGTCACCTTTTTGACGGCCTGAATGCCCGTAACCTGCTCATAAATAGCGTTTTATTCGTGGCACGAAGCTTGCTTTTATACGGCTGTTGGCGCGCGGTGCAGCCTCCCATGGAACGGGAGATACCGTGAGGGGGAAATCAATCATCAGGTTGGGAGGTTGAGATTATGATCAAGGCGATAACCCAATATGTTGTTGTTTGCGACAACGAATTCTGCGATTCCACCATGCGGTCCGGGGTGGATCATCACTCTTACGATCGCCGGGAGCAATTCAAGTTCAAGGTCAAAAATCGTGGCTGGGCGGGAATTCTGGGCGATGAGTCCCAGGCGCGCCATCTCTGCCCGAGTTGCCGGGACTTCAACGAGGGAGTTTTCAAATGAAAAAGACCGAGCAAAGTCAAACCGTCGCGGTCGTCAACCGCGTCCGCGAACTGAGGCAGGACCGCATGATGAGCAAGGCCGAACTGGCCCGGCGGGCCGAAGTGACGGTGCAGACGATCGACCGCATCGAAAAAGGCAAGGATTGCCGTCTGGACACCAAGCGCAAGATCATTCTCGCTCTCGGTTACGACCTGGGAGAGCGTTCGAGGATTTTTAATTCGGAAGAAGCAGAGGAGAGGGGGCCGCACTGGGAGTTTGATTTGCAATAGGTTCCATAAGATCCGGGGCATCGGAACCCCCGATCGCTATAAGTGGAGATGCGTTGTTTTTAAATGGAGATGCGTGGGGGACAGGGATGGGGGAAACCCCATCCCTGTTCTTTTTGGGGGAACCTGATTCATCCCGTTAATTTTAATTCTTCCGGCCTATTTTCATCCATCGGTTGTTCCTCCGGACTTCCTCTTGCCAGGGCCTTTTATTTGTTTTCCCGCCTTTTTTAGTTGGTTTACTCTTAGTTTCTTTGTAAAAATATAGTATAATTAATAGAAATCGTTCACCTAACAGCCGGGAACCCAATGGGTATCCCCATGCCGCCCGTGCGGGTAGAGGCATGCCCATTCCCCGCTCCGGTTGTCCGGCGTGCG
>QJZQ01000086.1 GCA_003246675.1 Nitrospirota bacterium
AGTGGGGCGGAGTCCATTTTCAAATCGGCGGAGCTTTTGAACGGGTTGTCGTTGGAGGCGGATTTCTTCGTGGTGAAGAACAGCGGTTCGCCCGGCAGGGAATCGGTTCCGGCAAGGATGCGGAAGTTGCGGTCTTCCTCGCCACAGAACGAGGGCTCCGCCTGCGCCCGCAGGGTATCGAGGGCAATAGCCTTAACCCAGCCCGGCCCGTGCGCGAACACTTCGAAGTTCAGCCGGTTTTTGCAGAACGGGGCGACCAGATTTTCGACGTCCTGGGCGGCGAGGGAAACGGCGGGCGTGGGCTCGGGCCCCGGCGTGAAATCGAGAGATTGCGTGAGCTTCGGGCTGGATGGAAACTCGCAGGGCTTCTGGGTATGGTGCCCGAACTGATAAACGATGTTGGAATAGATCTCGGCGCTTTTCCCTTCGGCGGAAAAGTAAAACGCCGGCACCGGTTGGGCGGGGGCGCGCCTGGGCGGGGCCGCACCGGAGCTTTTGATGAGCGCCTCGATCTCGGCCTCGGGCACCTGGTAGGCCGGGTCGACGAACTGGTAGTTGACGCCCGGCGCTTCCTTCAAGGCTTCGCGGAAATGCGCCTCGGCGGTCTTGCGGTCGCCGAGGGCGGCGTGGGCCTTGCCGCTCAGATAGCGGATGTAGGCGTAGTAGCCGTAGCCCGAGTTCCAGTCGGCGGCGTCATCGAGTTCCCTTAAGGCTTCCCTGTAATCTTTGGCGTCGAGAAAGGCCTGGGCGTTTTTCACGTGCCTGAGCGCATCGTCGTAACCGTTGGCCCATGCGGCGGTGGCGAAGAACAGGGTGCAGAAAACAAGCGGGGCGATGCATTTTCTGGCGGTCATCGGCGAGTCTCCTGTGAATTTTCGATCCATAGCTAAATTTTAGTCGGTTCGTGGTTGAGTGCCTTACGAAAAAAGATCAATGGGAGCGGCGAAGCCGTTTGCCCTGGAATAATTAAAATCCGCTTCCTATATTTAATGGTGGAGAGAAGGGAAAAGCGCTGCACCTGCTTCAGGAGGTGGGGGTCGTTCCGGCTGGCCGAGGCGGCCCCATGGATAGATCATTAAAGAATTCCAGGGATCTTCAGGGAGGAAAATCTATGAATGTACTCACAAGAAAAGCGTCTGAAATTATGACCCGGCCGGTGGTTTCGGCAAAGGAAAATGCTTCCGTCCGCGATGTGGCGTTGCAGTTCATCACGGGTCTGTACAGCGGTATGCCCGTGACCGACGACCAAGGCAAAATGGTCGGCATTGTGACCGAATTGGATATTCTAAAAGCGGTGAAGGAAGGCAAGGAACTGGTGCGCATTACCGCGAAGGACATCATGACGCCCGAGGTGGCGAGCGCCGGGCCGGAGGCGACGGTGGAGCAGATGGTGAAGATCATGGAGGAGTTTCACATCCTGCGGCTTCCCATCGTTAAAGGCCAAAAACTGGTGGGCGTCGTTTCACGGAGCGACATCCTGAGAGGCCTGATCGAACCGGAATTCATGACCCACCTGTAGCGGCGGGGTCAAAGGTAAAGCCGGCGGCGGCCCTGAGGGGGGCCGCCGTTACTTTGATTCCTGAAAGCTTCTTATGTAATGGACCAGCTGCCAGATCTGCGTGTCATCCAGTTTTTCATAGGCGCGCATCCGGGTGCCGTGCGAACCGTTCCGGATGATCCAGAACATCTGCCCATCCGAAATATCCTCCATCGTCTGGTAACAGGTGAAATTTCGCGCATAAGGTTTGATCCACTGGAAAATAACCCCTATGCTGTCCCCTTTAAACCCATGACAAACCGCGCAGGGGATGGGTTGGGCTTTAGAATTGAATAGAATTTTCCCGGCCTGAATATTCGCCTCGGAGGGCTCCAGAATATTCGCCATCCGGGAAAACTCCTCCGGCGCGGAAGCCGTCGTCCTCGCCTGGGGGCAAAGGCTGGAAGGCTCCTCCCGGGGGGATAAAAAATAAAAAGAAAACGCCACAACCAGGAACGCAACACACAACCCAACCAGTTTTGCAGGTGACATTTCCCCCCTTTGCCCCATTTCAAGCCAGCGTTGGAGTTATCCGGCCTCAATCCGGATTTTCACCGAAGGGTACTACAGGTGAAAGGGATAATAAAGCCGTGAAATATGTTCCCCGCACAGAGGCAAACCCAAAACCCGGGCCATGCCTTGGCCGCGCGGAGCGGTTTTAAGTTTTGCCCGCGCCGGGGGCCTTCAGGCCGCCGATGACCTTGCCGATGACGGGGTCCGGGTGTTGCCGGAGATCGATCGACGTTAAGGGTTCCGCATGGTGCGCGGGGTCCAGGATGAGCATGTGGTCCGCCCTGTGAATCTTGTTCACGCTCAAAGCCTCTGGCAGCCGCACCGCATAAAAATGATTTTCATGAATCGCTTTTTCACCGCAGGCGACGATCGCCAGATCCCCGCATCCAAAAAACGGCGGCACCGAAGTGTTTTTAATTTTGACGATGCGGAAGGGGCCAAGGTGACCGTCCAGAATATTCCTGTGAACAAACATGTGGCCGGGTTCCTCGCCCGCGTGAGGGCTGAAGATTGGCGAGTCGCCCGGGCGGGCGCCAGGGGCAACCCGGCAAAACTCGATTTTCTCCAATGCCGCCGATGTGGAGACCGGCCCGGGATGCCAAAGCGCCCGCGAGTGGGGCTCCCCCTCCCCGAGCAGCAGCCAGTCCGGATTTATGGATTCCCGATGGCAAAAAACCCGCAATTTATCCAGCGGGACGCTGTTCATCTTTTTCCGCGCAGAAAACGCCTTCACCCCAATCCCAAGTAAATCAGCCACTTGATAGTCGTAGCGGAGGGATTTAAGGCTTTTGATGCGCTGGATGACCCGAGATAATTCCATATTTATAGATTTTTAGGGTTGAATTAATCAAGAAACTTGGATATTCTAGCATAATATCCATGAAATTAGAATTTTTGATCCAGAAAATTA
>QJZQ01000172.1 GCA_003246675.1 Nitrospirota bacterium
ACGCCACGAAACACTTCAACTATTTCGAAACCTACACCTACGTCGCCCTCACCTACCTTCTGCTCACCCTGTTGATGTCGCGTTTCGTCCTCCACCTGGAGCACCGCTACAGGAGCCCCGCCTGACCTTGGGCCCGGGCGACGGAAATTACAGAATCGGCTTGCCGAAGGGATTTTTTTTTCAAGCCGGATGAAAAAAACACCGGCAAATCCTATATTATAAGGAAGCCCGTTTTGCTTCACAAAAGGAGGAAGTGCATGAACACGTTTGCAGGCGAGAAAGAAACGATCCTCGAACCCCACCTCGACCCGGAGGACTATTTCGCCGTTCACGGCCTGTTATGGGACCCGCACGAGGAAGACCACACCATCGAGATCAGCCACGAAATGGGGTTCAAGCGATTCAGCGAGATGAGCGACGCACGAACCCATTACGACCGCCTGAAATACGGTGATTTCCAGGTGGAAGCCGGCAGCGACATCAAGGTCGAGCTGCTCCACTTCCGCTTCGGCTTCCCGCACCGGGTGGCGACCCGCATCCTCTTCCCGCCCGCCTGAGGGCGGGCCGGCCTCAGGGCCGCCGCTTGCGCGTGAGCACCTGGTATTCCTCTTCGAGGCGGTCGAGCACCGCTTCCCAGGAAAAACCCGCCGCCACCTCGCGGCAACGGGTTCTGAGCGCCCGCGCGGTTTCCACCCGCTGGAGGACGGGTTTAATCGCGCTGGCGATGGCCTCGGGCGTATCGCGCCAGAACACCAGAGATTCGTCGATGTGACGCAGCACCTCCGCGACGCCCGAGTCCGGCGGGGCGAACACCGGCACGCCCGCCGCCAGAGCCCTGAAAGCCTCCCTTTCCACCGCCTCCGGGCAGGGAGAAGGCAGAATGAACAGATCGGCCAGTGGAACGTAACGGGGCCAGGCCCCAGCCAGCACCGGCCCGAGGAAGTGGATTTGCCCCTTCATTCCCAACCGGTGCACAAGCGCGCTGGTCTCGCTTTTCGGCGGCTCCTCCCCCAGCACCAGCAAATTGAAACCCTCACCGGGCGGAGGCCCGGCCGCCATAGACACCCCGATGATCACGTTTTCCAACCCCTCGAGAGCCCCCTCGGCATCGACGGTGACCACATGCGGACCCTTGCCGGGCAACCCGAGGGCGGCCAGCTTCTCCGCCCTGTTCTCCCCGTCGGCAAAAGGCGTGAAGGCCTCCCAATCCACGCCGGGGGGAATCTCCCGCAGGCGCGGCTTGCGAATGGAGTAGGCTCTTAAAAACGCGTCCCTTGAATAACGGCTGTAAAAAAGAATACTCTTCGAGCGCTTTAAACAACGCCGTTCGGCGAAGCGGCGCAGGCAAAACAGGCCGGCGGGCAGATCCGTAAAACCCTCCGGATCGGACGCGTCGCGCAGGTACTGCGTGACCACCGGCAAACGGGACAAGCGCGGGTTCCACAAGGCGAGAAAACCAAGGACGGGATCGTGTATATGAACGATATCGATGCCCCCGGCATCGAGCAGGCGATTGATCCGCTTTTTGAGGGCGCGGTAGAGGCGGTACACGCTTTGACAGTGCCGAGGCGCCAGGCGATGGACGTTCACCCCGCCCAGCGTATCCGTTTCCGGCATGCCGGGCGGGCCGACGAACCAGTGAACCCGGTGGCCGCGTTCGGCAAGACGCTGGTTGAGCTCCCCCGGCAACGCGAAGCCCCCCTCCCCCGTCACACAGAAGGGGCCGAGCGACAACACACTCAGACTGTCATCCGATGAACCCATGCCGGAAAGTCCCCCATAAGTTAAGGCATCATAAGAGGAAACCACCCCCAAAGCAAGCGTGCCCCCCGGCAGACACTTGCCAAAAAGCCCGCGCAAGAGTATATTATTAATATAGAGATAACTATTAACCACCCACCACACCGCCAAAACAATTTTGGGGGGCGATTTGGGTTCGACGGGAGGAATGAGACTAAGGTTGCATGCACGGGATGCCGTTGGCCCGTAAAAAAACGGCACTCACATAATCGCCAACGATTATGAAGTTGCAGTAGCTGCTTAATAAAATAAGCTAGTTACCGTCCGCTTTTCCCCCGCCCACAGGGAAAAGGCCGGGCGTCACTAAAGTGGGCTGGCCAGGCTTTCATGTCTCGGGGAAACTGGCGAGAACTTACGAGACTGGTCCGGAAAACACCCTGCCCTTGGGGGGCGACCGGGCGAGATCCAAATCAAGGGACAAGCATGTAGACGCCTTAAGTTAAAACCTTTCGGACGGGGGTTCAATTCCCCCCGCCTCCACCACTCCTCGCCGGAGGGGCAACGTACCTTCGGCGTGCGGAGTTTTTTTATTTTGGTTCGAACTTTCCGTCCGAGCCTCAATCACTTTAAAACCCAATAAAGTCCAAGGAAGTCCATAAGCCCTATGAAAATAGGGCTTTTTTGTTGCCTCAAGGTCTGGCAAGGGGTGTTATGAACCCATGAAATCCGGCTATCCCTGGTGGGTATTTCATGGGGAACTCCAAAAATATTAAGCTCCGATACCCCCAAAGACCGTTGCCTGCTGGAACGGTTGTGCTTCTTGCATTACTTGATGCTAACCGCATGGTAATTCCCAAGGAGAGCCCATGCCCCTGACCGATACCGGAATCCGTAGGGTTAAACCCGAGTCAAAGCCGCTAAAACTGTTCGATGAGCGAGGTCTTTTCCTGCTGGTCAACCCAAACGGTGGCAAATGGTGGCGATTCAAGCACAGATTCGAGGGCAAAGAAAAGCTACTGGCCCTCGGAGGCAACCATGCCAAAGAAACCAGGATCACATCATGTCGTCCCGAACGCCAATGGCGGCTGGGACCTCAAGAAAGACGGTGCGACCCGCAGCAGCGGCCACTTCGACAAGAAGCAGGATTCCGTTGATGCCGGGCGCAAGATCAGCCAGAACCAAGTCACCGAGTTCTACA
>QJZQ01000019.1 GCA_003246675.1 Nitrospirota bacterium
CAGGCCCGCCGACCTCATCGCCCTGAAACTGGAAGGGCTGCCGGAGAATTGGCAGGATGTACCATTTGAGCCTGCCCGGAGCAAGGTCGATGGCCATGTCATCGCCGGTGAAGTGTTGGAGGTCTGATAATTCCCGCTATTTCAGGAAGTATCCGGGGCACCGGTGTATTTCGTCAGTCCGAAACCCCCGGTTCCGGGCGTTGAGCGAAGTGGGCCAGGGAGGTGGATACCGCCGGCCCGGCAGGTGGGGCGAAAAAAAACATCGGCCGCATCAAAAAACAGGCCTTTGGAGGGGGTAAAGGCCGTGGTCTGGGGGCCGGTGGAAAAAATATTGAAAAATTTTGTGTTCGGTGATAAATTTCGTTGTTAAATTTCCGCCATCCATGATAAAGTGCCATCAATCGTAATCCTCAAAAAATAAGAAGCCTTTCTTTTCCGCGGAACATCTCTGAAATTTGCTTTTTATTGTTGACATATTCCGATATAAGTCAGTAAGATGAAGGTTTTTTACTGAGCTGGCGTAGCTCAGTTGGTAGAGCAGCTGATTTGTAATCAGCAGGTCGGGGGTTCGAGTCCCTTTGCCAGCTCCATTCTTTTTTTTGTGGGTTTAAGTTAAAGATTCTGGCGCACGGCATTGGGCGTTTTTTTTTGTGCCGCGACCGACTTTATATTGTCGGGGGGAGAATTCCTCTCGCAGGCCGGGGAGGTTCCCGAGTGGCCAAAGGGAACAGACTGTAAATCTGTCGGCTCAGCCTTCGGAGGTTCGAATCCTCCCCTCCCCATTCCAAATTCTTTTGTTTTGGAGTACGTTGCGGGAATAGCTCAGTTGGCTAGAGCGTCAGCCTTCCAAGCTGAGGGTCGCGGGTTCGAGTCCCGTTTCCCGCTCCATTAACGCTTTTCCTGTTTGATGGGAAGGTGTGGGCCCCGGTGGCCGAGTGGGGCGTCAAAAGCAGGGTATCAAGGCTTCCAAGGCCCACGTAGCTCAGGGGTGGAGCACTTCCTTGGTAAGGAAGAGGCCATCGGTTCAAATCCGATCGTGGGCTTATTATAAATGCGGTAGGGTGAAATCCGGGTCCGGCGGGCCCGGGCGGCGGAGGCGGGGCGTTTTCTGCCTGGCTTGGCCTGACCGGTCATCGACACTGTTTGGTAAAAAATAATGAGAGATATTATTCATTTGGCCTGTTCGGATTGCAAACGCAAGAACTATTCCACGACCAAGAATAAGAAGACGACGACGGGCCGCTTGGAATTCAGCAAGTATTGCAGGTTCTGCAGGAAGCACACCCCCCACAAAGAGACTAAATAAAAGTTTTTCGTGTGAGGCATCAAGGCTGGGATGCTGGTCTGGGCCGCGGGTCCCGCGGCCAGGTGTGTCGAATGGAATTTGATTAGGCCAGTAGCTCGAACGGCTAGAGCACCGGACTCCAAATCTGGGGGTTGGGGGTTCGAATCCCTCCTGGCCTGTAGCTTTTTGGCCCTTTCAGCGGGGAAATATGGTAACCAAGGCGTTAGGATTTTTGACTCAGGTCAAGGCGGAGGTCAAGAAGGTCACGTGGCCCAGCCGGCGCGAGGCCCTCGGCGGCACTGCCGTGGTTGTGGCGGTTGTTTTCCTCATGTCTTTGTTTTTAGGGCTTGTGGACGCCATGCTGGCGAAATTGATTCAGGGCCTCGTTAAAATCTGAGCGGCCGGGGGGAAGGGTACTTTGGAAAAACAGTGGTATGTGATTCATACGTACTCAGGGTATGAGGCGAAGGTCCGGCTCAGCCTTGAGGAGCAGTTCGAGACCTCTTCGGTCCATAAGGAGAAGTTGGGGGAGATCATCATCCCCACCGAGGAGGTTGTTGAGGTGCGCGGCGGGAAGAAGAAGGTGTCTTCCCGGAAGTTCTATCCTGGTTACGTCCTTATCAAAGTGGCGATGGACCAGGACATCTGGTACATGATCAAGAACACTCCCAAAGTCACCGGTTTTCTGGGTGGCAGTCAGGGGCCAGTGCCCCTCTCCGAGGAGGAAGTCAAGATGATCATGGATCAGATGAAAGGCGAATCCGCCCGGCCGAAGCCGAAGTTCTCTTTCGAGAAGGGCGAGGGTGTGCGGGTTATTGAGGGACCGTTTGTCAATTTTAACGGCGTGGTGGAGGACGTGAACCATGACAAGGGCAAAGTCCGTGTCATGGTGTCGATCTTTGGCCGGGCGACTCCCGTCGAGCTGGAGTTCCAGCAAATCGAAAGAGTGTAGAGCGCTTGCGGTCTGAATTAGAAAGGAAGATGTTGTGGCGACGAAACAGATAACGGGACAGATCAAGCTTCAGATCCCGGCCGGGCAGGCAACGCCCTCACCGCCGGTGGGGCCGGCGCTGGGCCAGCACGGGGTGAATATCATGGAGTTTTGCAAGGCGTTCAATGCAAAAACCCAGGGCCAGGAGGGGTTGATCATCCCTGTGGTCATCAGCGTATACAAGGATCGCAGCTTCAGCTTTATCACCAAGTCGCCGCCGGCGTCGGTGCTGCTTAAGCGGGCCGCCGGGGTTGCCAAGGGGTCGTCGAACCCCAGCCGTGAAGGTGTAGGCAAGGTGACCCGCGAGCAGGTCCTGGATATAGCCAAGATGAAAATGCAGGATCTCAACGCTCATGATCTGGAAGCCGCCCTTCGCATCATCGCCGGGTCGGCGAAGAGCATGGGAATCAAGATCGAAGACTAACCAGAAAACACGGGACGGCAGGATGGCCAAGCACGGGAAAAAATACAGTTCGGCGATAGGGAAGGTGGACCAGGGGTCCAAGTATGACCTCAAGGAAGCCCTGCGGTTGACCAAGGAAAACGCCTACGCCAAATTCGATGAATCGGTGGATGTGGCGGTGAACCTGGGGGTTGACCCGCGCAAGGCGGACCAGAACATCCGCGGCAGCGTGGTGCTGCCCAAGGGCACGGGCAAGAAGTTCCGCGTTCTCGTTTTTGCCAAGGGTGAAAAGGAGATCGAGGCGCGGGAAGCCGGAGCCGAGCATGTCGGTGGTGATGACATGGTAGCGAAAATCCAGGGAGGCTGGCTGGAATTCGACCGTGTCGTGGCGACGCCGGACATGATGGGTCAGGTGGGCCGGCTGGGCAAGGTGCTTGGTCCGCGCGGCATGATGCCCAACCCGAAAACCGGGACGGTGACCTTCGATGTGAAGCAGGCTATCGAGGAAATTCAGGCGGGTAAGGTTGACTTTCGCGTCGACAAGGGCGGTATCGTCCATACCACGGTCGGCAAGGTGAGTTTTTCCGTTGAGGATCTCGCTGAAAATTTTGAGGCGGTGCTGTCCGCCCTGGTGAAGATGAAGCCCTCGTCGAGCAAGGGGGTTTATGTGAAGGCGGTATCTCTTTCCTCCACCATGGGGGTGGGGGTGAAGGTGGCTTACACGCAGAATTAAGCAGGGTTCAATTTGATTAATGGCCGCCGGCCGAGCCTGCGGTGGAAAAATATTGCGACGAAAGGTTTTAGTTGTGCCTACTCCAGCAAAAGAACAGGTGGTCAAGGAGCTGAACGAAGTATTCCAGAGGGCGAAATCCGCCGTGCTGGCTGATTATCAGGGCATCGATGCGGAAACCATCACCACCATGCGGGCGAAGATGAGGGAGCAGTCGGTGGAGTTCAGGGTCATCAAGAATACCCTGGCCCGCCAGGCGGCAAAGAACACGCCCTTCGAGGTGCTGGACGCGGACTGGAAGGGGCCGGTTTCCATTGTGGTCAGTTTTGATGACCCGGTGGGGCCCGCCAAGGCCATTGCGGAATGCGCCAAGGGGCAGGCGGAGAAGACTCCGAAGGTGCTTTGCGGGGTGGTCGAGGGTAAGAAAATCAACCCCGAACAAGTGAAAGCCCTGGCCGACCTCCCCTCGCGGGAAGCGCTGATCGCCATGATGCTGGCGACAATGCAGGGGCCGACGACGAATTTTGTGGGCGTGTTCCACAGCCTGCTGAGAAAGCTGGTGGGGACCCTGGATGCGATTCGGGAAAAGAAGGGCGGTTCCTGATCGCGGTGGGCGGGGGCGTCCCCGTTTTTTTTCAGGCAGGAAGAAATTTAAAGTTTCAAAAATCGTTTACGACAACAAAATATATAATTTTGAAAGGAGGGCGTGATGGCCGTCACGAAAGAGGATGTAGTTTCCTTTATAGATAATATGACTGTTCTTGAGATGTCGGAATTCGTCAAGGAGCTGGAAGATAAATACGGCGTGACCGCGGCCGCTCCCGCGGTGGCGATGGCGGGTCCTGCGGCGGCTGGCCCGGCGGCTGCGGAAGAGCAGACCGAGTTCACGGCGGTGCTCACCGGCGCAGGTGACAAGAAGATTCAGGTGATCAAGGAGGTTCGCGCCATCACCGGCCTGGGCCTCAAGGACGCGAAGGATCTTGTTGAAGGTGCTCCGAAGCCGATTAAAGAGGGTGTGAGCAAGGAAGAAGCCGCTGAAATCAAGAAGAAAATCGAAGAAGCTGGCGGGACTGTCGAAGTCAAATGACCTGATTGAAAGATCGGCATTGCCCCTCCAGCGGGAGGGGCAAAACACCTTTGTTAATCTTTCAGATTGAGGGTTAGGCAGCCTATGTCGAAAATCCTTCCCCAAAGAGCGAGCGGAAATCTTAGGGAGCGAACCAACTTTTCAAGAATCCCGACAGTCAGTGAAATACCCAATTTAATCGAAATACAGGTTAAATCATTCGAAGCCTTTATCCAGTGGGCCACTGCTCCCAAAGAGCGCGAGGCCAAAGGTCTGGAGGAGGTTTTTCGTGATATTTTCCCCGTTTCCGACCTTAACATCAACGCCAGGATAGAATACGTTGGTTATGAGGTGGGTGTCTGGGATTGTGGGTGTGGAGAGTACAGGGAGCTTGGCGGGCCGGGCGTGGTCTGTGAGGTTTGCCACCAGGAAGTTGCTTACAATGAAAAGCACAAGCTCAGCGAATGCCGCCAGAAGGGGCTGGTGTATGCCGACCCCATTAAAATCATGGTGCGCCTGGTTCTGTTCGACAAGGAGACCATCGACGTCACCCCCAAGTCTCTGAAGGATCTGCCGGGGAAATATATCGTCGAGGAAGTGAAGCATCCCGAGACCGGCAAGGCGTTCATTCCGGCCCGCACCGAAATCACCGAAGATATTATCGAGCGGCTGCAGGAAGGGAAAATTCCTCAAATCACCATCAACTCCGTCCGCGAGGTCAAGGAGCAAAAGATTTTCCTGGGCGAGATGCCCATGATGACCGGCACCGGCACGTTCATGATCAACGGCGTCGAGCGCGTGATCGTCAGCCAGATGCACCGGTCCCCCGGCGCATTTTTCTCGCACGACAAGGGAAAATCCCACATCAGCGGAAAAATTCTGTACTCCGCGCGGATCATTCCTGACCGTGGGTCCTGGGTCGATTTTGAGTTCGACATCAAGGATATCCTCTACGTCAAGATCGATCGCCGGAGAAAGCTGCCCGCCACCGTTCTTCTGCAGGCGTTTGGCATGGATATCCCATCCATCCTGGAAACGTTCTACTCGGTCGAGAAGGTCGCGTTCAAGGATGGCCGTTACCGCATGGACGCGAAGAGCCTGCTGGTTGGGTTCAAGGTTCTGGAGGATCTCCTCGACGCTAAATCCGATGACGTTGTGCTTAAAGCCGGTAAGAAAGTGACCCCGGTGGCCGCCAAGAAGATTGGCCGCCAAGCGCGCGATCAGCAAGTGGAGTTCGACCCCGAAGGCCTGATTGGCCGGTTCCTGTTCGACGAGCTTGTGGACCCGGAAACCGGTGAGGTGGTGTACGAATGCAACCAGCCCATCACTCAGGAGACGCTGGCGTTCATCGACAAACGCAATATTCAGGAGTTCCGCATTCTTCATGTCGATGAAGAGGCGACCGACACCTGCATCCGCGATACCCTGGCGGCGGGAAAAATCACCACCCAGGAAGAAGCGATTCGCGAGATCTACAAGCGTCTCCGGCCGGGCGATCCGCCGACGCCGGACATCGCCAAGTCCCTGTTCTGGAACCTGTTCAAGAACCCGAAACGGTACAACCTGTCCGTGGTGGGGCGGATCAAGCTCAATGAAAAATTCGGGCTGGATGTCCCCCTGGACAACCGCCTGCTCACGCTGGAAGACCTGCAGAAGGTCATGCTGTATCTCGTGGATCTCAGAAACGGCATCGGCACCATTGACGATATCGATCATTTGGGCAACCGCCGCGTGCGGGCCGTGGGCGAGTCGCTGGAAAACCAGTTTCGCGTTGGGCTGGTGCGCATGGAACGCGCGATCATCGAGCGAATGTCGATTCAGGATGTCGATGTTTCCATGCCGCACGACCTGATCAACTCCAAGCCGGTGACGGCCGCGATCAAGGAATTTTTTGGCAGCAGCCAGCTTTCCCAGTTCATGGACCAGACCAACCCCCTCTCCGAGGTTACGCACAAGAGGCGGCTCAGCGCCCTTGGTCCGGGTGGTCTGACGAGGGAGCGGGCCGGGTTTGAGGTGCGCGACGTGCATCCCACCCATTACGGGCGAATTTGTCCCATCGAGACGCCGGAGGGTCCCAATATTGGCCTGATCGCTTCTCTTAGCACCTATGCCCGCGTCAATGAATACGGTTTCATCGAAACCCCGTACCGCAAAGTGGAAAAGGGGCACGCGATGGATGAGGTCGATTTTCATACTGCTCTCAGGGAAGATCAGTACGTCATCGCCCAGGCCAACGCCGCTCTGGACAAAAATAACAAGTTCGTCGATCAGATTTTATCCGCCCGCAAGGGTGGGGACTTCACCTTGTCGGCCTCGGACAAGATCGACTACATGGATGTTTCTCCCAAGCAGTTGATCAGCGTGGCGGCGTCCCTCGTTCCATTTCTGGAAAATGACGATGCCAACCGCGCTCTCATGGGATCGAATATGCAGCGGCAGGCGGTTCCTCTGTTGCAGGCCGAGGCCCCCCTCGTGGGAACGGGCATGGAAGCGATCGTGGCGCATGATTCCGGCGCCGTGGTGGTGGCCGAGAACGACGGGGAAGTGATTTCCGCCGATGCGACGCGCATCGTGGTCAGGACGGAGCGCCAGAAAACCGGCCGAATTAAAACTCAGAGAAGCCGGTTGATGGATTCCAACGTCGATATCTATACCCTGTATAAATATCAGCGTTCAAACCAGAACACCTGCATCAATCAGCGGCCGCTGGTATCCACCGGCGCCAAGGTTAAAAAAGGCGATGTCCTCGCCGATGGCCCGTCCACCGACAACGGTGAGCTGGCGCTCGGCCGCAACGTGCTGGTCGCCTTCATGCCCTGGGACGGCTACAATTTCGAGGATGCCATCATCGTCAGCGAAAAACTGGTGAAGGAGGACGTCTACACCTCGATCCACATCGAGGAGTTCGAAGTCGAAGCGCGCGATACCAAGCAGGGCAAGGAAGAAATTACCCGCGACATCTCCAATGTTGGCGAAGAGGCCTTAAAGAACCTGGACGATAGCGGCATCATTCGCATCGGCGCCACGGTGAAGCCCAACGACATCCTGGTGGGGAAGATCACCCCGAAAGGTGAAACCCAGCTCAGCCCCGAAGAAAAGCTTCTCAAGGCCATCTTCGGCGAAAAAGCGGGCGATGTCCGCGATACCTCGCTCAGGGTGCCGCCGGGGATTCAGGGCACCGTGATCGACGTCAAGGTGTTTTCGCGCAAAGGGGTGGACAAGGACTCGCGCACCATCGCCATCGAGGAAGAGGAGATTGCGCGCGTTGAAAAGGACTATAACGACGAAATCAAGATCGTAAAGAGCGAGACGGATAAGCGAATTCGAAGCCTGCTCAAGGGCGGAGTGTTCGACAAGGCCGTCACCCTGGGCAAGAACAAATTCAAAAAGGGTGACCTCGTCAGTGAGGAGCTGCTTGATGAAATCAGTTCGCGGGATCTGGCGAAGATTCCCGTAGCCGGCGTCGATGAAGAAGCTGTCAAGGCCCTGGAAGCCAGCTGCGCGGATCAGATCCAGATCCTCAAGTCCATGATGGATGACAAGATAACCCGCGTGCAGAAAGGGGATGACCTGTCCCCGGGCGTCATCAAGCTCGTGAAAGTTTTCATGGCGATGAAGCGCAAGCTTCAGGTGGGCGACAAAATGGCGGGTCGTCACGGCAACAAGGGCGTCGTATCCCGGATCGTTCCCGTGGAAGATCTGCCCTTCATGGAGGACGGCACTCCCATCGAGTTGATCCTCAACCCCCTGGGCGTTCCCTCGCGAATGAACGTGGGGCAGATACTGGAGACCAACCTGGGGATGGCCGCCAAGGTCACCGGCAGGCACATGGCCACCCCGGTGTTCGATGGCGCGAAGGAAGACGACATCCGTCGTCTGCTGGAGGAAAAGGGCTGCCCGCCCTCGGGTGAAGTGCCCCTGTACGACGGCCGCACCGGCATCCGTTTTCGTCAGAAGGTCATGGTGGGTTATATCTACATGCTCAAACTGCACCACCTGGTCGACGACAAGATTCACGCACGTTCCACCGGCCCCTACTCGCTCGTTACCCAACAGCCGTTGGGCGGCAAGGCGCAGTTCGGGGGTCAGCGCCTGGGAGAAATGGAAGTCTGGGCGCTGGAAGCCTACGGAGCCGCTTACACCCTGCAGGAAATGCTGACCGTAAAGTCCGACGATGTCGAAGGCCGGAAGCGAATGTATGAAGCCATCGTCAAGGGCGATACCAACCTGAACCCCAGCTTGCCCGAATCGTTCAACGTTCTGGTCAAAGAACTTCAGAGTCTTTGCCTCGACGTGGAATTGATAGAGTCAGGCCAATAAGGCAAGGGCGGGCCCGCGGCAGCCGCCGCGGAAAAGGTAGGGAAACGGTTTTCAACCTTAAATATTAGGAGATCAACCTGGTGGATAGCTTGACATTCTTTGAAAAGCCAAAAAATCCCATCATGTTTGACGCCATGCGGGTCAGGCTCGCCTCACCCGAAAAAATACGCTCCTGGTCATACGGAGAAGTCAAAAAACCCGAGACGATCAACTACCGCACCTTCAAGCCAGAGCGGGACGGCTTGTTCTGCGCCAAGATCTTTGGTCCCGTCAAGGACTGGGAATGCAACTGCGGCAAGTACAAGCGCATGAAGCACAAGGGCGTGGTGTGCGAGAAGTGCGGCGTCGAGGTCATTCTTTCCAAGGTGCGGCGCGAGCGCCTGGGGCATATCGAGCTTGCGAGCCCGGTCGCCCACATCTGGTATTTCAAGGGCCTGCCGAGCCGCATCGGGCATATTCTCGACATTAGCCTCAAGGATCTCGAGCGCGTGGTTTACTTCGAGAACTACGTCGTCACCGATCCGGGAGACTCCGACTACAAGCATGGACAGCTGCTCACGGAAGAGGAATACCGTGAAGCCGAAATGGAATTCCCCGACACGTTCACGGCCATGATCGGCGCCGAGGGAATTCGGGAACTGCTTCGTCCCCTCGACCTCGAAGGTCTCGCCGTCAGCCTGAAAGAAGAAATGCTTGTGACCAAATCGGTCATGAACAAGCGCAAGATCGCCAAGCGCCTCAAGATCATCGAGGCATTCAGGAAATCCGGCAACAAGCCGGAGTGGATGGTTCTGCAGGTCATTCCCGTGATTCCGCCGGAACTCAGGCCCCTCGTGCCCCTCGACGGCGGCCGATTCGCCACCTCGGATCTGAACGATCTGTACCGCCGCGTCATCAACCGCAACAACCGGCTGAAAAGGTTGCAGGAGCTCAAGGCGCCGCAGATCATCATCCGCAACGAAAAACGCATGCTGCAGGAAGCGGTTTCCGCCCTGTTCGACAACGGCCGGCGCGGGCGCACCCTGCGCGGCACCAACAAACGGCCGCTCAAGAGCCTGAGCGACATGCTCAAGGGCAAGCAAGGCCGTTTCCGCCAGAACCTGCTCGGCAAGCGGGTGGACTATTCCGGCCGATCGGTCATCGTGGTCGGTCCCGAACTCAAATTCCACCAGTGCGGGTTGCCCAAGAAAATGGCGCTGGAGTTGTTCAAGCCTTTCATATTTAACCGGCTGGAGCAAAAGGGTTACGCGGCCACCATCAAGACGGCCAAACGCATGGTCGAGCAGGAGCGTTCCGAAGTCTGGGAGGTTCTGGAAGAAGTGGTGAAGGACCACCCTGTGCTCCTCAACCGTGCGCCCACCCTGCATCGGCTGGGCATCCAGGCTTTCGAGCCGGTGCTGGTGGAAGGCAAGGCCATCCAGATTCACCCGCTGGTCTGTACCGCATTCAACGCCGACTTTGACGGCGACCAGATGGCCGTTCACGTTCCGCTGTCCATGGAAGCGAGGGTCGAGGCGCGCATGCTGATGCTGTCGCCGAACAACGTGCTTTCGCCGTCCAACGGCAAACCCATCGCCGTTCCCTCCCAGGACATCGTGCTGGGCTGTTACTATATGACCAAAGCGCGCGGCGCCGTGAAAGGCGAGGGCAAGGTTTTCTCCGGCCCCTCCGAAGTGATCTCGGCCTTCGATGCCGACGAGCTCGACCTGCAGGCCAAAATTCTTGTGCGCGTGCAGGGCGAACTGGTGCAGACCACCACCGGACGCATTCTGTTGGGGGAGGTGTTGCCCGAGGGCATGTCCTTCGACCTCGTCAACCGCCTGCTGGACAAGAAATCACTTTCCGATCTGATCTCCAAAGCCTTCCAGCTTGTGGGCAGGGAAAAGGCCGTGCTGCTGATTGAGAGCGTCAAGGAGCTGGGTTTCAAATACGCCACTGAAGCGGGGCTCACCATCTCGATCAACCAGATGCGGATTCCCAAGGCCAAGGCCGAACTGGTGGAGAAGACCAACGACGAGGTTCTCAAGGTTTACAAGCAATATCGCGACGGACTCATCACCAACGGCGAGCGCTACAACAAGGTCATCGACATCTGGGCGCACGTGACGGAAAAAGTTTCCGAGGAAATGTTCCGCGAGCTGGAGACCGAGGACGAACTCGCCGTTTCCGGCGAATCCAAGTCGGACTTCAACTCCATCTTCATCATGGCCGACTCCGGGGCGAGGGGCAGTGCCCAGCAGCTTCGACAGCTCGCCGGTATGCGCGGCCTGATGGCCAAGCCCTCGGGTGAAATCATCGAGAGCCCGATCACCGCGAACTTCCGCGAAGGCCTCTCGGTTATCCAGTACTTCATCTCCACCCATGGCGCGCGCAAAGGGTTGGCCGATACCGCCCTCAAGACGGCGAACTCCGGTTACCTGACCCGCCGGCTGGTGGATGTCGCGCAGGATATCATCATCCATGAAGAGGATTGCGGCACCCTGAAGGGAATCAAGACCTCCTCCCTCGTCGAAGCCGGTGAAATCATCCAGCCTCTCAACGAGCGGATTCTGGGGCGCACGGCGCTGGAAGATGTTCTCGACCCCTTCGACAACAGCGTTCTCGTGAAAGCCAACGATATTATCGACGAAAAAGCCGTCGATGCTATCGACAACGCGGGCGTCGAATCGGTCTGGATCCGCTCGTGCCTGACCTGCGAATCCAAGCAGGGCGTCTGCATGAAATGCTACGGCCGCAACATGGCCACCCTCGAATGGGTGGAGGTGGGCGAGCCCGTCGGTGTCATTGCCGCCCAGTCCATCGGCGAGCCGGGAACCCAGCTCACCATGCGGACCTTCCATATCGGCGGTACCGCAAGCCGGGTGGTGGAGCAAACCACTCTGAATACGAAAAAGGGCGGCATCGTCAAGTACCAGGGCCTGCGCACTCTGAAGAACCAGCGCGGCGAGATCATCGTCATGAACCGAAACGGTAACCTGTTGATTCAGGACGAGAACGGCCGTGAGAAGGAGCGATACTCCGTCATGTACGGCGCCAAACTGAAAGTCGTCGACGGTCAGGAGACGCACGAAGGGCAGAACCTGGTGGAATGGGACCCCTACACCAACTCGATCCTCACCGAAATGTCCGGAACCGTCGAGTTCACCGATATTATCGAAGGCACCACCATGAAGGAAGACTTCGATGAGATCACGGGGCTTTCAACCAAAATCATCATCAGCCATCGCGACGAGAAAAAGCAGCCGCAGATCCTTATTAAGGATGAGGCCGGAGAGGCCCTTCGCCGTTACATTCTTCCCGCCGGCGCCCACATCAGTGTCACCGAGGGGGATTTCGTCAACGCAGGCGACCTCATAGTCAAGATCCCGCGGGAGAGCGCGAAAACCAAGGATATCACCGGCGGTCTGCCGCGCGTGGCCGAGTTGTTCGAAGCGCGTAAGCCTCATGAACAGGCCACCATCACAGAGATCTCGGGTAAGGTCAAGTTTGGCGGATTCGTCAAGGGCATGCGCAAGGTGATCGTGGTTGGCGACAGTGGCGATGAATGCGAATACCTGATTCCGCGCGGCAAGCACATCAACGTCCACGAGGACGACGAAGTGGTGGCCGGCGAGCCGTTGATGGACGGCGCCTCCAACCCGCACGATATTCTCCGCGTGTTAGGGGAAAAAGAGCTGCAGAACTACCTGGTCAACGAGGTTCAGGAGGTCTACCGCCTGCAGGGCGTGGCCATCAATGACAAGCACATCGAGGTCATCGTCCGGCAGATGCTCCGCCACCTTATCATCGAGGACGCAGGCGATACCGACTTCCTCGAGGGCGAGCAGGTGACCAAGAAAGTGTTCAATGAAAAGAACCAGGAAATGATCAAGGATAAGAAAAAACCGGCCAAGGGCATTCCTGTCCTGCTCGGAATCACCAAATCCTCGCTCAGCACCGAGAGTTTCATTTCCGCCGCATCGTTCCAGGAAACCACCCGCGTATTGACCGAAGTCAGCGTCAGCGGCAAGAAGGATAACCTCATCGGCCTGAAGGAAAACGTAATCATGGGCCGCTTGATTCCGGCCGGTACGGGATGCCGCGCCTATGCCGGAATTCGCATTGAGGAGCCTGAAATAGAGGAACCGGAGAAGCAGCCCGAGGAAGAGCCCCTGGCGGTGGAATAGCAGGGGCTTGCCGTAGAGAGAATTAAAATTATTTTGCTTGACTCTTTGTCAAAGGGTGATAGAATGACGGACTTTCATCCTTATGTCCAAAGAATATTTAACCCTTTGATTTTATTGCCGTCCAGGGGTATTAGCAGGCGGAGCAACCCCAGGGTGGATCCGTTGCCCATTAAGGGAGGGTATTTTTTTGCCAACGATCAATCAGTTAGTCAGGGAAGGCCGCAGCAAACCGGTCCGCAAGACCGCAAGCCCGGCGCTTAAATCCTGTCCCCAGAAGCGGGGTGTTTGTGTGAGGGTTTATACCTCAACGCCCAAAAAGCCGAACTCGGCTCTCAGGAAGGTGGCGCGCGTGCGCTTGACCAACGGAATGGAGGTCACCACCTATATTCCTGGCGTGGGGCATAATCTGCAGGAGCATTCCATTGTTATGATCCGGGGAGGTCGAGTTAAAGATCTTCCTGGCGTGAGATACCATGTCGTGCGTGGAAGTCTGGATACCCTTGGGGTGGAAAGCCGCCGGCAGGGCCGTTCAAAATACGGGGCGAAAAAGCCCAAAGGGAAATAGTCTTAAAATCCTATGGCCAGAAGACGAGAAGCGCAAAAAAGACAGGTCATGCCCGACCCGAAGTACAACGATGTCCTGGCGGGCCGATTCATCAATGCCATTCTTGAGGGTGGAAAGAAGAGTCTGGCGGAGCGGATTTTTTATGACGCGTTGGATCGCGTGGGTGAAAAATCCAAGGAGGATCCGATTCGGGTCTTCAAGAAAGCCATCGATAACGTGGCTCCGCTGCTGGAGGTCAAATCCCGCCGTGTCGGTGGTTCGACCTATCAGGTGCCGGTGGAGGTGAAGGAGAGCCGCCGCGTGGCGCTGAGCATCCGCTGGGTGATTCAGAATGCCAAGGCGCGTTCCGGGCGGTCCATGGCGGAAAAGCTCACGGGAGAGCTGATGGATGCCTTCAATAACGTGGGTGGCGCCGTGAAGAAAAAAGATGAAGTTCATCGTATGGCCGAAGCCAATAAGGCATTTGCCCATTACCGCTGGTGACGGGAGTATCCATAAAGACAATGAGTAAAAAGACCGACCTTAGTAAGATCCGCAATATCGGCATCATCGCCCATATCGATGCGGGAAAGACCACCACCACCGAGCGCGTCCTGTATTACACGGGAAAGAGCCATAAGATCGGTGAGGTGCACGAAGGCACCGCCACCATGGACTGGATGGAGCAGGAGCAGGAGCGTGGCATCACCATCACCTCCGCGGCGACGACGTGTTTTTGGCTGGGTCATCAAATCAATATCATCGACACCCCCGGCCACGTGGACTTTACGGCCGAGGTAGAGCGCTCCCTGCGGGTTCTGGATGGCGCCATCGGCGTATTCTGTGCCGTGGGTGGGGTTGAGCCGCAATCGGAAACCGTTTGGCGCCAGGCCAGCAAGTATAAGGTTCCGCGCATCGGCTTCGTTAACAAGATGGATCGGGCGGGCGCGAACTTTAGCGTCTGCGTGGGGCAGATCAAGGACAGGCTCGGGGCGAACCCCGTGCCCTTGCAATTGCCCATCGGCGCCGAGAATCAATTTATCGGCATTATCGACCTTATCGACATGAAGGCCAATGTCTATGAGGAAGGTAAAGGCAAGGGGGAGACCTACGAGATTAAGGATATCCCTGCCGACATGTTAGATGAGGCGCAGTTGTATCGCGAGGCTCTCGTTGAAGCGGTGGCGGATGTCGAAGAAAGCATCATGGAGAAATACCTGGCGGGTGAAGACGTAACTCGGGAGGAGCTTATTGCGGGGATTCGTAAGGGCGCCATCGAGCTTAAGTTCACCCCCGTACTCTGTGGCGCGGCTTTCAAGAACAAGGGAGTTCAACAGCTGCTCGACGCCGTGACCCTGTACCTGCCGGCCCCTGTTGACGTCGCGGCGATCGAGGGAGTCAATCCCAATACGCAAAAGGAAGTCTTTATCAAGCAGGATTCCGGCGAGCCGCTTTCGGCGCTTGCTTTCAAGATCATGACCGACCCTTTCGTCGGTCAGCTGGCATTTTTCCGGGTTTATTCCGGTGAATTGAAAAGCGGTTCATATATTTATAACTCCACCAGGAATCAGCGGGAAAGGGTGGGGCGGCTGCTCCGAATGCACGCCAATAAGAGGGAGGAAGTGACCTCGGTTTCGGCGGGAGACATTGCGGCAGCCATCGGCCTGAAGAGCACCTTCACGGGCGATACCCTTTGCACCCAGGACCATCCTGTGATCCTGGAGTCCATCGTTTTCCCTGAGCCGGTTATCTCTGTTGCCGTCGAGCCTAAAACCAAGGCGGAGCAGGAAAAGCTTTCCGACTGTCTCGTGAAGCTCTTGCAGGAAGACCCCACCTTCAGCGTGAAGGTCGACCCCGAGACCAGTCAGACCGTTATCTCCGGAATGGGTGAATTGCATCTGGAGATCCTGGTCGATCGCATGAAGCGGGAATTCTCTGTGCTGGTCGATGTGTCCAAGCCCCAGGTAGCCTACAGGGAGACCATCACCAAGGCTGTGGACTATAACTACAAATACGTCAAGCAGACCGGCGGGCGTGGGCAGTACGGCCATGTCGTTATCCGGGTGGAACCGCGTGAGTCCGGAGCCGGGTTCGAATTTGTCAATAAGATCGTCGGTGGCTCCATTCCACGCGAGTACATTCCGGCGGTTCAGAAGGGGATTCAGGAGTCCATGGAGCGCGGAATTATTTCCGGGTGCAGCGTGGTCGATGTAGGGGTGACCCTGCTTGACGGCTCATACCATGAAGTCGACTCCTCGGAAATGGCTTTTAAGATCTGTGCATCCATTGCCTTCAGGGAGGCCTGTCAGAAGGCTGCGCCTGTTATGCTGGAGCCGATCATGGAGGTGGAGGTGGTGACCCCCGAGGAGTTCATGGGCGATGTCATCGGCAACCTCAATTCCAAGCGGGGCCGCATCAAGGAAATGAGCGATCGCGCTGGCGCTAAGGTGATCCGCGCCGAGGTGCCGCTCTCCGGAATGTTTGGGTATTCGACGGACCTCCGGTCCGCCACCCAGGGCCGGGCCAACTATTCCATGGAATTTTCCAAGTACGAACAGGTTCCGGCCGCCATAGCGGAGGCGCTGGTGGCAAAGGCCGCGGGGACCAAAAAGGTAGCCGTTTAATATTTCAATGATAAAAA
Source organism: Nitrospirota bacterium (assembly GCA_003246675.1). Taxonomy (GTDB): domain Bacteria; phylum Nitrospinota; class Nitrospinia; order Nitrospinales; family VA-1; genus SZUA-259. The sequence goes on from QJZQ01000019.1 coordinate 16,147, forward strand.
ATTTGGAGTGAACGAGCATGGCGAAAGAAAAATTTGTCAGAGATAAACCCCATTTGAACGTTGGGACCATCGGCCACGTCGACCATGGCAAGACCACGCTGACGGCGGCTATTACCGAGGTGTTGGCAAAGAAGGGGCTTGCCGATTATATTCCCTTTGATCAGATCGACAAGGCTCCGGAGGAGAAGGAGCGGGGCATCACCATCGCCATTTCCCATGTTGAATACCAGTCGGTAAACAGGCATTACGCCCACGTAGACTGTCCGGGTCATGCCGACTATGTTAAGAATATGATCACCGGTGCGGCGCAGATGGACGGAGCTATTCTGGTTCTTAGCGCTACCGATGGTCCCATGCCGCAGACCCGGGAGCACATTCTGCTCGCGCGTCAGGTCGGCGTGCCCAAAATCGTCGTGTTCATGAACAAGGTGGACATGGTTGACGATGAAGAGCTGCTGGACCTCGTTGAGCTGGAAGTCCGGGAATTGCTCGACAAGTACGAGTTTCCTGGTGACGAGATTCCCGTCATTCGCGGCAGCGCCTTGCAGGCCCTGGAAAACCCCGATGATGAGTCGAAGACCAAATGTATCTGGGATCTCATGGAGGCGCTCGACACCTATTTCCCGGTGCCGGATCGCCCAGTGGACAAGCCGTTCCTCATGCCTATCGAAGACATCTTCAGCATTTCCGGCCGCGGCACCGTGGCGACGGGGCGTGTGGAGACCGGCATCGTGAAGGTTGGTGAGGAAGTGGAGATCGTCGGTTTCCGCCCCACCACCAAAACCACCGCAACCGGCGTCGAGATGTTCCGCAAATTGCTGGATGAGGGCCGGGCCGGTGAGAACGTCGGAATTCTGCTGCGCGGCACCAAGCGCGACGAGATCGAGCGCGGCCAGGTTCTGGCCAAGCCGGGAACCATCACCCCGCACACCAAGTTCAAGGCTGAAGTCTACATCCTGAACAAGGAAGAGGGCGGGCGGCACACTCCGTTCTTCAATGGATACCGACCGCAGTTTTACTTCAGGACCACCGACGTGACCGGTATCGCTACCCTGCCCCCAGGCGTAGAGATGGTCATGCCTGGTGATAACGTTTCGCTGGAAATCCAGCTCATCACCCCTGTGGCTATGGCAAAAGAACTTCGCTTCGCGATTCGCGAAGGAGGTCGCACCGTCGGCGCAGGTGTCGTTAACGAGATCATCGAATAATGAGCGACCAGAAAATCAAGATCAGGCTCAAGGCTTACGACCACAAGCTTCTCGATGGCTCGGTGAGCGAAATTGTAGAAACCACGCGCCGCACCGGCGCCAAGGTGGTGGGGCCCATACCCCTGCCCACTGTGACCAACCGGTGGACGGTGTTGCGTTCCCCCCATGTGGACAAGAAGTCGCGGGAGCAGTTCGAAATCCGCACTCACAAGCGGGTTCTGGAGATTCTGGAGCCCACGCCACAGACGGTGGACGCCCTCATGAAGCTCGACCTTTCGGGCGGCGTGGATATAGAAATCAAGCTGTAATGCATGGGAGCCGGATTTAATTCCGGGGACTCGGTTAATTAATATGGAACAGATACTGGGAAAAAAAATAGGCATGACGCAGATCTTCTCCGAAGGGGGAGACTGTGTCCCGGTGACGGTCATCCAGGTCGGACGCTGCATTCCGGTGGAGCGAAAGACGCAGGACAAGCAGGGATACGATGCCGTTGTCGTGGCCTATGGAGAGCGAAAGCCCAAGCATACGAACAAGCCGTTGCAGGGGTATTACGACAAGCTGAAAATTGCGCCGGCGAAAATGCTGCGCGAGTTTCGCGGCCAGGAAGTTGCCGACGAAGCCATCGGGCAGCAGCTCAAGGTGGATATGTTTGGCGAAGGTGACCGTGTGAGCGTCATCGGTGCCTCCAAGGGGCGTGGATTCGCCGGCGTTATGAAGCGCTGGGGTTTTCACGGCAAGCCCGCCTCTCGCGGCACGCATGAATCGTTTCGTGGGGGTGGTTCGGTAGGTATGCACACCTATCCCGGACGCGTGCTCAAGGGTAAAAAAATGCCCGGCCGCATGGGTGGCAATGTCAACCATATCAAAAATCTCCAGGTGGTCCGCGTGGATGCTGAGAACAATGTTCTCCTGCTCAAAGGGGCGGTTCCCGGGGCCAATGGCGGGATCGTTAAAATTGTGAAAACTAAGAGTAAAGCGAAATAAAATGCCCGAAATTGATCTCCTGGATATAAGCAATAATAAGGTAGGCACCGTTGAGGCGTCGCCCGAGGTTTTCGATGTGAAGGTTCGACCTCATTTGGTGCACACCTGCGTGGTCAGCCAGTTGGCGGCCCGGCGCAGTGGAACCGCGGCGACGAAGCAGTCGCGCGGTGAAATTAGCGGCAGCGGCAAAAAGCCGTGGCGGCAGAAGGGCACCGGCCGAGCCAGGCAGGGTAGTATTCGTGCCCCGAACTGGCGCGGGGGTATGACCGTGTTCGGCCCCTCGCCGCGGGACTACGACTTCAAGGTGACCAAGAAGGCCCGCAGGCTGGCGCTGAAATCCGTTTTGACCGACAAGTTGCGCTCTCAGGCACTCACCGTTGTGGAGAGCCTGACCCTGGAAAAACCCAGGACCAAGGACGCTGCCGCTCTTATTAAAAGCCTGGGCCTGCCGGCGCGCACCCTGTTTCTCGTCGAGGGGAAGAACGATAACCTGACGCTCGCGGTGCGCAATCTGCCGCATGTGGATGTCCTGCCGGTGGAGGGTCTTAATGTGTACGACCTGGTCCTGCACGAAAAGATAGTCTGCACCCCTGAGTCCATCAAAAAGATCGAAGAGAGGTTGAGCTGATGCAAACTCACCGTGTGCTGGAAAAACCGTTGCTCACAGAAAAGAGCACGCAAATGCAGGCCGAAGGCAATTGGGTGTCCTTTCGAGTGAACCCGAATGCCAATAAAATCGAAATTAAACAAGCAGTTGAGTCCATTTTCGATGTCCACGTCCTCCGGGTCAATACCTCCGTGGTGCGCGGCCAGTGGAAGCGGTTTGGCCGCTCCCTCGGCCAGAGCGCAAGCTGGAAGAAGGCGATGGTGCAGTTGAAAGAGGGCGACAAGATTGAATTGTTTGAAGGAGCTTGACCGGAATGCCAATTAGAAAAATGAGTGCCCGGTCTCCCGGGTCGAGATTTCGCACCATTTCAGGTTTTGACGAAATCACGAAATCCACGCCGGAAAAAAGCCTTCTTGTTTCCATGCCGCGAAAAGGCGGCCGCAACAATAACGGCCGAATCACCGCAAAGCGGCGGGGTGGTGGCCACCGGAAGCAATACCGGCTGATCGATTTTAAGAGAAATAAGGACGGCATCGAAGCCCGCGTAGCCGGCATCGAGTACGACCCCAACCGGTCGGCCAACATCGCCCTTCTTATTTATGTGGATGGCGAGAAGAGGTATATCCTCGCCCCCGCCAAATTGAAAGTTGGGGACGTTGTCTGCTCCGGCAAGGACGCTGAGGTCAAGGTTGGAAACTGTCTGCCTCTCCTCAATATTCCGGAAGGTTCCATCGTGCACAACGTGGAGCTTCGCGCGGGCAAGGGCGGGCAGTTGGCCCGAAGCGCCGGCGGATCCATTCAGTTGATGGCCAAGGAAGGCAAGTACGCGACGCTTAAACTCTCCTCCGGCGAAATTCGCCTGGTGGATAAAAACTGCCGCGCAACTCTTGGCACGGTCGGCAACGCCGATTATGAAAATATCTCCATCGGTAAAGCGGGCCGAGTGCGCTGGATGGGTAAGCGCCCAAGGGTCCGCGCCGTGGCCATGAACCCTGTGGATCATCCCATGGGCGGCGGTGAAGGCCGGTCTTCAGGTGGCAGGCATCCGTGCAGTCCCTGGGGGCAGATCGCCAAGGGACTCAAAACCAGGAAGGTGAGAAAACCTTCCAGTCGCTACATTGTGCGTAAGCGCAAGAAGTAACGGTTAAAATTCTGGAGCTCGTATGGCGCGTTCGCTAAAAAAAGGACCTTTTGTCGATGATTCACTCTCCACCAAGGTGGAGCAAATGAATCGGCAGAATGAAAAAAAGATCATCAAAACCTGGTCCCGACGATCCACCGTCACACCCGACTTCGTCGGGCACACGCTGGCGGTGCACAACGGCAAAAAATTCATCCCCGTTTTCATCTCCGAAAATATGGTGGGGCACAAGCTGGGAGAATTTTCGCCAACGAGGACCTTCCGCTCCCATGGTGGGAAAACCAAGAAGGCCGGCAAATAACACGGATAGAGACTAAGAATCATGCAAGTGCAAGCCAAGCTCAGACACACGCGGACCACGCCCCAAAAGGCGCGGCTGGTAGCCAATATGATCCGCGGAAAAAACGTCAATGACGCGATGAATATCCTGATGTTCACGCCCAAGCGCGTGGCCGAGAAATTTCAGAAATTACTCAAGTCGGCGATAGCCAATGCGGAAGAAAATCACAAGGTGTTGGATGTGGACGACCTGGTCGTTAAGAATGTCCTGGTGGACGAAGGCGTGACCTGGAAAAGAAATATGCCTCGCGCCCGGGGTATGGCGACCATGCTGCGCAAGCGGACGAGCCACATCACCCTGATTTTAGAAGAAAAGTAATTCTCGGAGGAAGCACGTGGGTCAAAAAGTTCATCCCTATGGATTTCGCCTGGGTTATAACAAGACCTGGATCTCAAGTTGGTATGCACGCAAGGACTATGCCGACCTGCTGCAGGAAGATATTGCCCTCAGAAAACACATCATGAAGACCCTGTCGCATGCGGGAATCTCTCGAGTGGAAATAGAGAGATCGGCCAACCGGGTGAGGATCAATATCCACACCGCTCGCCCCGGCATCATTATTGGTAAAAAGGGTCTCGAGGTCGACAGGCTGAAGGACGAGTTGCAGAAGGTCATGGCCGGCCGGCAGGTCAGCCTGAACATCAAGGAAGTCCGCCGTGCGGAGCTGGATGCGGCCCTCGTCGCCCAGAACATCGCCCTGCAGCTTGAGAAGCGGGTATCATTCCGGCGAGCCATGAAGAAAAGCGTGGTCTCCTCGCTCAGATTTGGCGCCCTGGGGATCAAGGTCCGCGTCTCGGGAAGGCTGGGAGGAATGGAAATCGCCCGAAGCGAATGGTACCGGCAGGGCCGAGTGCCGCTGCACACCCTGCGGGCCGATATCGACTACGGGACCGCGGCGGCGAACACGACCTTCGGCGTCATCGGCGTCAAGGTGTGGATCTACCGGGGGGATATCCTGCCGGAAAAGGGCAGGCTGCCGGAGATAAACAAAGCGGCTGGCGAAAACGCTTAAAGCAAAAACAGGCGGGGCTCAGGGCCTCGAAGGAGTTGCAGCATCATGTTGATGCCCAAAAAAGTAAAATACAGGAAGAGGCATAAAGGCCGGATGCGCGGCACTGCGTATCGCGGTGGCCACCTGAGCTTCGGATCTTTCGGTCTTCAGGTGCTCGAATGCGGACGCATCACCAATCGTCAGATTGAAGCCGCTCGAATTGCAATGACCCGTCATATCAAGCGTGGTGGTAAAATCTGGCTGAGGATTTTTCCCGACAAACCCGTCTCCAAAAAACCCGCAGAAACCCGCATGGGTAAAGGTAAGGGGAATCCGGAGTTCTGGGTCGCGGTGGTCAAGCCGGGGAGAATTCTGTATGAAATGGAAGGGGTGGCTGAGCCCATCGCAAAAGAAGCGTTCCGGTTGGCGGCGCACAAGTTGTCGCTGAAAACGAGGTTCGTGGTTAAAGACTAGGGCTTGTTTACGGGCCCCGACGGGAAAGATCATGAAAGTACAGGAAATCAGAGAGCTCTCGGAAAAAGAGAGGCAGGACAAGGTTTCGGATCTGGAGCAGGAGTTCTTCAATCTCAAGTTTCAGTTGGCGACGGGCAAGATTGAAAACCCGAGCCGCCTCAGGCTGATTCGAAGAACCATCGCCAGGATCAAAACCGTGCAGCGGGAGAACTCGGAAGAAGGCGGCGTGAAGGCAGCTGCCCAGGCCGAAGCGTAAGAAGCCAGAGCGAATAAAAGGAGCTATCGTTGAAAAGTTCGTCCAAGAGGAAAACGATGACCGGGACCGTGGTCAGCGATAAAATGGATAAAACCGTTGTCGTTCGCGTGGACCGGAGTCTTTCGCACTCCAAATTCAAAAAAGTGGTCAAGACCAGCACCAAATATAAAGTCCACGATGAAAATAACGAGTGCCATGCGGGAGACTACATCACCATTTGTGAGACGCGTCCCCTGAGCAAATACAAACGCTGGCGGTTGCTTGAGATCCTCAAGCGGGCCGAAAGCGTGGATAAGGGAAAATCGGAATGATCCAGTTAAGAACCGTAATGGAAGTGGCAGATAACAGTGGCGCCAAGGTCGTCCAGTGCATCAAGGTGCTCGGAGGCTCCAAGCGGCGCTACGCCCGGGTTGGCGATATCATCGTCGTGGCGGTCAAAGAGGTGGACCCGAACGGGAATTTCAAGAAGGGCGAGGTCAAGAAAGCCGTTGTCGTCCGCACGAAAAAGGAAATCCGCCGCTCAAACGGCAGTTATATTAAGTTCGACAGCAATGCCGCCGTATTGATTTCCGACAGTCGTGATCCGATTGGCACCCGCATATTCGGGCCCGTCGCGCGCGAACTCAGGGCGCGCCGGTTCATGAAGATTCTTTCCCTGGCCCCGGAGGTTCTGTGATGGCAAAGACGAAAGCCCGGGTGGCGATTAAGAAAGACGATATCGTCCAGGTGACCGCTGGCCGGGAGAAGGGCAAAAAAGGCAAGATTCTGACCGTCCTGGTGGATGAAGGCCGGGTGAAGGTCGAGAAACTAAACATGTACAAGCGTCACATGAAAGGCGACGGCAAGACCCGCCAGGCCGGCATCATCGAGGCCGAGGGCAAGATCGCCATTTCCAACGTGCTGCTCGTATGCGACAAGTGCGGCAAGGGCGTCCGCATTAAACGGAAAAAGCTGGAAGACGGCAAGCGCGTTCGCGTCTGCGTGAAATGCGGCGAAGTGATGGATACAATCTGATATGGCAAACTTGAAAATCGCGTTCAACGAAAAACACAAGGCCCAGATCCAGAAGGACCTCGGTCTGACTAATGTGATGCAGGTCCCCCGCATGGAAAAAATAGTCATCAATGTGGGGCTGGGGGAAGCTTTGCAGAATGCCAAGCTCATTGAGTCGGGCATCGAACAGTTGCGCCTCATTACCGGTCAGCAGCCGGTGGTGACCCGGGCAAAAAAAGCCATATCGAACTTCAAGCTGCGTGCCGGGGTTCCGATTGGCTTGCGCGTCACTTTGCGCGGCGATCGCATGTATGAGTTTTTGGAGCGGTTGATTTCCATTTCGCTCCCCCGGGTACGAGATTTTAAAGGGGTGTCCCCGAAATCGTTTGATGGTCGCGGCAACTACACCCTGGGCATCAAGGAACAGTTGATTTTTCCGGAAATCGATTTTGACAAGATTGAAAAAATCAAAGGCATGAACATTACTCTTTGCACCACCGCAAAGACCGACGAGGAAGGAAAGAATCTGCTCAGCCACCTGGGTTTCCCCTTTCGCAAGTAAGGGCGGAACAATCCCGGCGGCGGCCAGAATCATGGACCCGTTATGGCAAAAAAATCATTAATCTCCAAATCCAGCAAGCCCCAGAAGTTCAAGGTCAGGGAGTACAGCCGTTGCCGCGTGTGCGGCCGGCCGCGAGGCTACCTCAGGAAGTTCGGCATGTGCCGCATCTGCTTCCGCGAGCGCTCTCTTCGCGGAGAAATTCCTGGCGTCACCAAGGCCAGTTGGTAAAAAAAATCGAGATGAGGAGTTGAACCCGTTATGTCAATGACCGATCCCATTGCGGATCTCTTCACACGAATCCGAAACGGCCAGATGGTTGGGCACGAAAAGATCGACATCCCCAATTCGCGGATGAAGACCCGGATTGCGGAGATCCTGAAGGATGAAGGCTTCATCAGGAACTTCCGCGCCTATGAAGACGGCAAGCAGGGAATTTTACGAGTCTATCTGAAATACGCAGGGGAAGAACCTGTGATTCATGGGCTGAAGCGAATAAGCAAACCCGGCCGCCGCGCTTATGTGGGGAGAGACGAAATCCCACGTGTTCTCAATGGCCTGGGTATGGCGATCCTGTCCACTTCCTCCGGGGTTATGACCGACCAGCATTGCCGAGAAAAAGGTGTTGGCGGTGAGGTCCTCGGATACATCTGGTAAAATAAAGAAGCGACCATGTCAAGAATTGGAAAATTACCTGTAAAAATCCCCTCCGGTGTGCAATGTAAGGTGCTGGGTAGCCGGTTCACCGTCAAGGGGCCCATGGGGCAGCTCGAACGCGATTTGCACCCTAACATGAAAATCGTTCAGGAAAACGACGAGTTGAAGGTGGAGCGTCCCTCCGACGCCAGGACCGATCGTGCCCTGCATGGCCTCACCCGGTCTCTGCTCAACAACATGGTGGTCGGGGTGACGGACGGGTTCAGCAAGCAGCTCAACATCGTCGGCGTCGGTTACCGGGTGGAGCTCAAGGGGAAAGACCTTCTTTTGAGCCTGGGCTTTTCGCACCCTATCACCTACGCGGCGCCCGCGGGCATCGAGTTCGTGGTGGACCCCAAGGCCAATACAATCATCGTCAAGGGAATCGACAAAGAGCGCGTCGGGCAGACGGCGGCGGAAATCCGCAAGTTTCGTCCCCCGGAGCCCTACAAGGGCAAAGGCGTTATGTATTCGACCGAGCGCATTCGGCGAAAAGTCGGAAAAACCGCTGGAGGCAAGTAAGCGAACCATGAAAACGACTGAAAGGCGGCGTCTCAGAATCACCCGGAAACATCGAGTCAAGGCCAAGTTGCAGTGCAACCAGGGCCGGCCGCGTTTAACGGTGTTTAAAAGCGCCAAACACATCTACGCACAAATCATTGACGACAAGACGGGGCGGACGCTTGTGTCCGCATCGACCATGACCCCGAGTTTCAAAGAGCAGATGAAGAACGGTGGTAACGTCAAGGCAGCATCTCTGGTGGGCAGCGCGATCGGAGAGCTGGCCACAAAAGAAGGCATCAAGGAAGTTGTGTACGATAGAAACGGATTCATCTACACCGGCCGGGTCAAAGCCCTCGCCGACGCCGTGAGGGAAAAGGGCGTCAAATTTTAATCCCTCCCCCTCGGGTGAGTGGGGCCAGGCCTTTAGGAGGCATCATTGCAAGACCACAGCAATAGCAAACAGGAATTCGTCGACAAGATTGTCAAAATCAACCGCGTGGCCAAAGTGGTCAAAGGCGGCCGGCGTTTCAGCTTCAGCGCCCTGGTGGTTGTAGGCAACCGGGAAGGGGAAGTCGGTTGGGGGCTGGGCAAGGCCAACGAAGTGCCCGAAGCCATCCGCAAAGGCGTCGAAAAAGCCAAGAAAAATATGATCTCCGTCAAGCTCGACGGTTCGACCATTCCGCATGAAGTGATCGGCGCCTACGGCGCGGGCCGGGTATTGTTGAAGCCTGCTTCGCGCGGAACGGGGTTGATAGCCGGTGGCGCCGTGCGAGCGGTCCTGGAAGCGGCGGGAGTGCGCGACATTCTCACTAAATGCTTGCGGACCAACAACCCGCACAACGTAGTAAAAGCAACGATCCAGGGACTTAGCAACCTGCGCGACCGGGCCACCTGCGCCGGAATTCGCGGCAAGGCCGTATCAGAATAAAATCAGCCGGAAATAAAAAATGATCAATTTGTCGAATTTAAAACCACCCCCAGGGGTGAAGAAGAACCGAAAACGCATCGGCCGCGGCGCTGGCTCGGGAACGGGCAAAACCAGCGGCAAGGGGCAGAAGGGGCAGAAGTCCCGCTCGGGCGGCAGTCCGCATCCCTGGTTTGAAGGCGGGCAGATGCCGCTGTACCGACGTCTCCCGAAGCGTGGTTTCACCAATATATTCAGAAAAGAGTACGAGGTGGTCAATATCAGCCAGCTCGCGGAGATCACCGGCGTCGATCCTGTGACACCGGCGGTCCTGAAGGAAAAAGGCTTGGTCAAGAAGATCGATGCCGTAAAAATTCTTGGAGATGGCGAACTGTCCGCGGGAATCAACGTGGAGGCACACAAATTCAGCCGATCGGCCATGGAAAAAATCGAGAAGGCAGGGGGAAAGGTCAAAATCATTTAAATGAGCGGAGCTCAAGCGGCTGGTAATATATTCAAAGTTCCCGAACTGAAGCGGAGGATTCTTTTCACCCTTGGGCTTCTGATCGTTTATCGGATTGGCGCACACATTCCGACCCCGGGCATCAACTCCATGGCGCTGGCGGAGTTATTCGCCCGCGCGCAGGGGACCATATTGGGATTCTTCAATATGTTTTCCGGCGGAGCGCTCAGTCGGCTGACGATTTTCGCGCTGGGCATCATGCCCTACATCAGCTCGTCGATTATCATCCAGCTGATGACCATGGTTTCTCCCACCCTGGCGCGCCTCAAGAAAGAGGGCGAGCAGGGTCAGAAGAAAATCACCCAGTACACCCGCTATGGCACCGTGTTGCTCAGCGGTATTCAGGGGTCGGGCATTGCGGTCGCGCTCGAAGCGATGACGAGCCCTGGTGGAACCCCCATCGTGCCTACACCCGGTTGGTCGTTCCGCATGATGACGGTGCTTACTTTGACCGCGGGCACCTGTTTTCTCATGTGGCTGGGCGAGCAGATCACCGAACGCGGCATTGGCAACGGCATATCCCTGATAATTTTTTCAGGCATCGTCGCGGGGACTCCGGCGGCGATATTCCAGTCGATGGACCTGATGGGAACCGGAGAGCTTTCTGTGCTCCTGGTGCTTTTTCTGGCCGTTTTCATGGTATTTGTGGTGGGCGCCATCGTATTCACCGAGGGAGGACAGCGGCGAATACCTATTCAGTACGCCAAACGAGTGGTGGGGAAACGGATGTACGGCGGGCAGAGCACCCATTTGCCGCTGAAGGTTAATACCTCCGGCGTTATTCCGCCGATCTTCGCCTCGTCGCTCATCATGTTTCCGGCGTCTATCGGCCAGTTCACCACGCATCCCATCATGCAAACGGTGTCGGGATGGCTGACTCCGGGCAACCTGGTGTACAGCCTGATATTCGCGGGCCTGATATTTTTCTTTTGTTATTTTTATACCGCGGTTATTTTCAACCCGGTGGATGTTGCCGAAAACTTTAAGAAGTACGGCGGGTACATACCCGGAATCCGGCCCGGGGCTAAAACCGCTGAGTACATCGATTTCATCCTTTCGAGGATCACTTTTTACGGCGCGATCTATCTCTCTTTGGTCTGTATTTTGCCGGATTATCTGATAAAATACTTCAATATTCCGTTCTATTTTGGTGGAACCAGTCTTTTAATCGTGGTGGGCGTGTCTCTGGACACGATGCAGCAGATCGAATCCCACCTGGTTATGCGGAATTACGATGGATTTGTCAAAAAGGGAAGACTCAAAGGCCGCCGAGGCTGATCCATGAGGTTGATTCTTTTAGGGCCTCCTGGTGCGGGCAAGGGGACCCAGGCCAAGATGTTGAAGGACAAGTTCGGCATCCCGCAGATATCCACCGGGGACATACTCCGGAAAGCCATCCGGGACAACACCGATCTCGGATTCAAGGCCCGGACGTTCATGGATGGCGGACAGCTGGTTCCCGATGATCTCGTGATCCGGCTGATCAGGGAAAGAATCAGGCAGGACGACTGCCAAAAAGGCTTTATTCTCGATGGTTTTCCGAGGACCATCCCCCAGGCCGAGAAGTTGAGCGAAACCCTGGGCGAAATGGGCCTCACTCTGGACGCGGTTGTGGATCTGGAGATCGAGCCGGAAGAAGTGACCGAGCGGCTCGCCGGGCGCAGCAATTGCTCGCAGTGCGGGACGATGTATCACGAAGTATCGCGTCCCCCCAACCGGCCCGGCGTCTGCGACCTGTGCGGCGGAGAGCTTTACAAGCGCGAGGATGACAACCGCGAAACGATCCATAAACGATTGGATGTTTACGCAAAAGAAACCGCACCGCTCAAGGAATATTACGGCAGCCAGGGCAACCTGAAAGCCGTAAAAGCCAAAGGAACGGTGGAGGAGATATTCATGCAGGTTTGTTCCATGGTGTCCTGATATGGCCAAAGAAGAATCCATCGAAGTGGAGGGCACGGTCCTTGAGCCTCTGCCCAACGCAATGTTCCGGGTGGAGCTTGAAAATGGCCATAAGATACTGGCGCATATTTCAGGGAAAATGAGGCTGCATTTCATCCGCATCCTCTCTGGAGATAAAGTCAAGGTGCAGTTGTCCCCCTACGATTTAAGCCGGGGCCGAATCACCTATCGATATAAGTAGGAATCTGAATAAGAAAAGGATAAAGGAATCATGAAAGTTCGCGCATCTGTCAAGCCGATTTGCAACAAATGCAAGGTCATCCGCCGCAGAGGGGTGGTGCGCGTGATTTGCGAGAACCCGAAACACAAGCAGCGGCAGGGCTGACCCGCCCAAAGAGTAAACCAAGGCTTTAATAGGAGAAACCGGTGGCCAGAATAGCGGGGATTGATATTCCCAAGGACAAACGGGCGGTCATCGCCCTGACCTACATTTTCGGCATTGGAAAATCGCGGTCTCAGAAAATATTACAAGCAGCCGAAGTCTCGGAAGACATCCGCATGAAGGACTTGACCGAGGACGAGGTCACGCGCATCCGATCCATCATCGACAAAGAATACGAAGTCGAGGGCGACCTCCGCCGTAATGTCAATATGGGAATCAAGCGTTTGATGGATATTGGCAGCTATCGTGGCCTGCGCCACAGGAAGGGGCTGCCCGTTCGAGGGCAGCGTTCGCACACCAATGCGCGCACCCGCAAGGGCCCCAAGAAAACCGTGGGAAGCAGGGCATCCAAAAAATAATCACTGAGGGAACCAGCGTTCATGGAAAAAGGAAAAGCAGGCAAAACCGGCAAGAAGAAGCAGAAGACCGCCCCCGAAACGGGCATGGCCCATATTCAGGCGACCTTCAACAACACCATCGTGACCCTCAGCGACATGTCCGGAAATGTTATTTCCTGGTCGAGCGCCGGGGCCCAGGGCTTCAAGGGGTCGAGGAAAAGCACGCCGTTTGCCGCCCAGGTGGCCGCCGAAAAAGCGGCCCAGAAAGCCCGGGACATGGGCATGCGAAAGCTGGAGGTTCACGTGAAGGGCCCGGGTTCAGGCCGGGAGTCTGCCATTCGTGCCCTGCAAGCCGCGGGAATGGAAATCATCGTCATTCGCGACAAAACCCCCGTGCCGCATAACGGGTGCCGGCCGCGAAAACGAAGAAGAGTTTAATCGAAACTAATCGTCTCAATCATCCAGTGGGGGAATGAAACTTGGCAAGATATACGGATTCCGTCTGCCGGCTGTGCCGCCGGGAAGGCATCAAGCTGTTCTTAAAAGGCGACCGCTGCGAAACCGCCAAATGCGCCATTGATCGCCGGGCCTATCAGCCCGGTCAGCATGGGCAAAGAAGGGTTAAGCCCACCGAGTATCTGGTGCAGCTTCGGGAAAAGCAGAAGGTCAAGCGGATCTACGGCGTATTGGAAAAGCAGTTCCGCCTTTATTTCAAGGCGGCCGATCGCAAAAAAGGCATTACCGGCGAGAATCTGCTGCAGAACCTTGAACTCAGGTTCGACAATGTTGTTTATCGCATGGGCCTGGTTCCCTCCCGCAGCGCGGCAAGGCAACTGGTTCGCCACAATCACTTCACCGTGAACGGGCAACGCGTCAATATTCCCTCCTACATTTTGAAGCAGGGGGATGTCATTGCCCCCAGCCCGAGCAAGATCGGGAAGGAGACCATTAAAAACGCGTTGGAGCGGGTCAAGAGCAAGACCCAGCCCCATTGGCTGTCTTTTGACGTCGAGAGCAAGCAGGGAATCGTCCAGTCGCTGCCTACCCGGGAGGATGTCACTATCCCGATTCAGGAACAGCTGATCGTCGAGCTGTATTCCCGATAATCGGGCGGGCGACATTAGAGTTCAGACAAATACCAGACGCCAATAAAAACTGGCAAAAAAGAATTACCGGAGACTTCATGTATACCACACAGGGAATCGTCAAACCGAAACGACTGGAATTTGACAAGAAGAACAAAACGTCCTTTTACGGGAAATTTGTTGCGGGCCCGTTTGAACGTGGATACGGAGTGACCATCGGCAACTCCCTTCGCCGCATGCTGCTGTCCTCCATCGAGGGGTCTGCCATCGTCGCCGCGAAGTTTGAGGGCATCTACCATGAGTTTTCTTCTATCCCCGGCGTGTTGGAGGATGTTACCGAAATCATCCTCAATCTCAAACAGGTGAATCTCAAGCTTATCGGAGACAGCGACAGCAAGAGAGTTTATCTGAAAAGTTCCACCGCAGGCACGGTCAAGGCGGGAGACATCACCGCCGATCCCGATGTGGTGATTCTGAACCCCGACCACCACATCGCCACCATCGACCATAACGGCACCCTGGAAATCGAGATGATCGTTCGCAAGGGGCGCGGTTACGTACCCGCCGACAGGCAGGTGCTTGAGGACGAGTCGGTACAGATGATTCCCCTCGACTCGGTCTTTTCCCCCGTGGAGAAGGTCAACTACCGCGTCGAAAACACCCGCGTGGAGCAGTCCACCGATTACGACTCCCTCATCATGGAGCTTTGGACTAACGGCGGCATCACCCCGGACGACGCCGTGGCCCATGCGGCGAAGATCGTGAAAGACCACATGCAGATCTTCATCAACTTCGATGAAGAGCCCGAGCCCGTGCAGCCCCAGGTGGACGAAAAGAAACAGAAAATGCTCGCCAACATGGCTAAATGCGTGGAAGAGCTGGAACTCTCGGTTCGCTCTTACAACTGCCTGAAGAACGCCAACATCCAGACCATCGCCGAACTGGTTCAGAAGACCGACTCGGAGATGCTGAAAACGCGCAACTTCGGCAGAAAATCGCTGAATGAGATTAAGGAAATCCTGGAAGAGATGGGGCTCCACCTCGGCATGAAAGTGGAAGAGGAAGACCTCAAGCAGATCAGCCAGGCGAGAAAAAAGAAAGAGGTCGAGGCCGATATCGCCGAGCGATAACGCCCACCCTAACCCAGGAGAACACCAGGACCGATGCGTCATTTAAAAGTAGGCAGAAAATTTGGCCGTACCTCAGCGCACAGGAAAGCCATGTTCCGCAACCTTGTCACCGCCCTGATCGAAAAAGAGCGGATTCGCACCACCCTGCCCAAAGCCAAGGAACTGCGCAGCAAGGTCGAGAAAACCATCACCCTGGGGAAAAGGGGAACCCTGCATGCTCGCCGGCTGGCGTTTCGCAACGTGACGGACAAGGCCGCCCTGCAAAAGCTGTTTGGCCCGATCGCAGAGAAATACGCCAACCGCAATGGCGGCTACACCCGCATCATCAAAATCGGCAATCGCCGAGGTGATGACGCGCCCATGGCCTTCATCGAACTGGTTGAGGGAGAAGTGGTGAAAGGCAAGGATAAAAAGGCCGCCCCGGCTAAAGCCGCTGCTCCTAAGAAAAAGGCCGCGGCTTCAAAAGCGGCGGATAAGGATAAAAAGGAAAGCGCCCCGAAAGCCAAAAAAGCGGCCCCCAAGGCCAAACCGGCTGACGAGGAAAAGAAAGACTCCGAGTAAAAGCAAAACACCCCGTATAGATGGCCCTTGGAACCCCCAAGGGCCTGTCTTTTAGATAGATCCCCCCCTTAAAGCATCAGATGCAATTGGCCGGCACCCCCGTGGGTTCCTGTTTGAAGCGGAAGTTCGTGTTGGCCTTGATGTAGCGCAGAAGATCATCGTAGCTCTTGAAATGCTCGCTGAACCCGTAGTCGTCCCCGGTGAATTCGCAATTTTCCGTGCTGTGCTCCCGGCACATATAAGGCCGGTTATCATAAATAGCGCACTTGTTTTCCGGCGTCAGGAAGTTGCAGCGGGTATGAATCATGATGTACCACGACTTGCGATAAATATAGATGGACACCTTGTCATGGGCGATCTTCCATAGCAGACTGTCGTAATCCTTCCTGTCTTCCGGCTCGTCGATTTCAAACGCAAAATAATTGCAACAGTACGCCGGCAGGCAGCGCTCGCATTGGCTGGTATTGTCCCTTTCGCTCTGTGCCATATCCCATCCTTGTTGAAGCGAGTAACGGTAAGCCGAATGGCTTTCAGAAAATACCAGAAATATTATCACAGGTTGGCGCAAAGAAAAAGCGAACCCCCCTCAAGGCTGCGCGTTGAAGCGGTGAAGCCCTGATGCCCGTGCGACTGAGTAAGCGTTTTCCAACTCCTCGCCGCTGACGCGCCGGTTGATCTCTGCGTAGCGGGCATCACTCACCCGGCCCGCCGGGCGGTACTGATCCATGAGGTTGACGTAGGTGTCGGGAGAGAGATCCGACAGAAAGCGCATGATTGCTGTTAAATCCTCTCCGGCGCCTGGCATCAGCAAATGGCGCACCAGCAGGCCACGCCGCGCAAGCCCCGTCTCGTCGAACACCAGGTCTCCCACCTGGCGGTGCATTTCCCGTAGCACCCCTTGCGCCACCTCGGGGTAATCGCGCGCCTTGAGATATTTCTCCGACCGGTCCGGGTCCCAGTATTTGAAGTCCGGCATGTAGATGTCCACCACCCCATCGAGCAGGCGCAGGCTCTCCATCGAATCGTACGCGCCGGTGTTATAAACCAGCGGAAGCCGCAAGCCCATCTGCACCGCCAAAGGCAGGGCTTCCAGAATTTGCGGGACCACATGCTCCGGCGTCACGAAGTTGATGTTGTGGCAGCCGCGTTTTTGCAGATCGAGCATCATCAGGGCCAGGTCCTCGGCAGTGGCTTCCATGCCATCCACCTTCTGGCTGATATCGAAATTCTGGCAGAACACGCACATGAGATTGCACATGGAAAAGAAGATGGTGCCGCTGCCGTGCGTTCCCTTGAGGCAGTCCTCCTCGCCAAAATGAGGAAAATGGCTCGATACGATGGCCCGCCGCCCACTTTTGCAGAGCGCGGTTTCATCGGCCAAGCGGTCCACGGCGCAATCGCGCGGGCAAACCCGGCACGAAGCGAGTGAGCGCACCGCTTCGCGGGAACGCCGGTACAGCTCGCCGGTGCGAAAGAGTTTCATGTACGCCGGTTCGAAATGACCGGAATCGATGCTGAGCTTTGTCATGCGGTATGCGATGGGGGCTGAATGTCTATTTTGTCCTCTTGATGGTCGGGCGCACCCCGAAAATCAGCAGGTTGTGACCGCAACGGGACCGTATTAAGGGGAAACGGGCCACCCTGCGCAAAGCCTGGGCAGGTGTCCCCTCGCGTCGGGAAAAAGGATTGAGTTAGATTGAATCACTTGACAATTTTAGCAAATTCTCTGCAATAAAAACAATGTGTTGTGGAATAAAGGGCCCTATGGAGCATATTCTGTGGATTACCCTATTCGTCCTTTCAATTCCAGCAACTGCGCATGCCGACATGGACCCTGGGGTTTTGGGCTCCCTTTGCCAGATAGCTTACACACGGGTCTTTGGCGTGCTTGCAGGATGGATGCTTAAGGCCCTACCGGGTACATCACATCCGTATTTAAAAGGTTGAAAGGACTGCTTAAAGCCTAAAGAAGGAGGCCTTGCCCGAAGCGGAATGCCGGCTTGTTTTCCAGCATGAAAAAATAGAGACGCTGACGTACTCTGTAGAGTGCTGTCCCTCCATGCTGAAGCAGGCCGCCTATCCCTGAAATATTTTGTTTTCCGGTTCTCGCCCGGTGCATGTAGGACATGCTTCGATTGTACCGGCCCAAGGGGCATCTATTGCATCCGGCCGGGAAACCCCTGACTCCTTAAAGTCATCTGCTGTAAACGCTCTTAGTTGTTAGGCCAGCTTAGGCTAAATTTATTTTAGCCGGTTTGCCTTGTGTTTCAAGCCGGCGAAGTCGATGCTGTCACTGCCTCATTAGCTGGGCTTCGTTGAATGAGGAACGTCCGTAACCCGGCTCAGCCGGTGCGCGGTCACGGTGAAGGAGCCGCCCTCCCGCTCCACCCGCCCGGTGACGGTGTAGGGGCCGCGGTCGTAAAGTAGTGGCCCGAAACGGCTGTAAACACGAGGGAACAAGGTCACCTCGAAGGCCGCCGTGGCGTCTTCGAGCATCAGGAATTTCATGAACTCGTTTTTAGCCGTGCGCGTGCGCTTGGCATGGACGAGCCAGCCGGTCAGCGTGACCACCCGCCCGGCGAGGCGCGCGAGCGCTTTCGCCGGTACGCGCCCCTTGGTGTTAATGTCGTACAACGAAAGCAGATGGTTCGAGACCGCGATGTCCAGGCACGAAATCTCGGCCAATAGCTTTTCCCGAAGCGTGTAATCCGGCAGGGAGGGGATGGGGATGCCGTTCGAGGGAGTGAAAAAGCCGGGCAGGCAGGTTGCATCCCTTTCCCTCCGGCGCGCGAGCCGCTTGAGCAGCCACAGCAGTTCGGGGCGCGTCCGCCCAAGCCCGTCGAACGCGCCCGCGAGGATAAGCGCCTCCGTTTCACTTTCGCCGATAACCACCCGCGATAAAAAACTGTCGAGCGAGGAGTAGGGGCCGCCCCTCCGGCGCGCATCGAGGATGGAGGAGAGGGCCAGGCGGCCCAGGCCCTTGAACTGGCCGAGCCCGACGCGGATGGCGTTCGCCGCTCCGGACCCGCCGCCCGGCCAGGACACCGCCGTGAATGCCTCGTCGCTTGCGTTGACGCTGGGGGGCAGGATCGCAAGCCCCATGCGCCGCGCTTCCTCGACGTAGGCGGCGGTGTCGTAGAAGCCGCCCCGGTTCGACAGCACCGCGGCCATGAACTCGGCGGGGTAATGCGCCTTGAGGTAGGCCGTCTGGCAGGAGACGACAGCGAAGGACGCGCTGTGCGCCTTGCAGAAGGCGTAGCCCGCGAAACTCTCGATCTGCCGCCAGATTTCGATGGCCGCCTCCGGGCGCACCCCGCGCGCGGTTGCGCCGGAGAGGAACCGCTCGCGATGCGTGCGAATGTCCTCCCAGTTCCGTTTCTTGCTCATGCATTTTCTCAGGCTGTCGGCCTCTCCCAGGCTCATCCCGGCGATTTCGTGAGCCACCTTGATAACGTCCTCCTGATAAATCATGACGCCAAAAGTATCCCTGAGAAGCTCCGCCATGCGCGGATGCGGGCAGCGCACCGCTTCGCGCCCGTTATGGCGATCGATGAACGCTTTCATCATGCCGCTGTCGGCGACCCCGGGGCGGATGATCGAACTCGCCGCGGTCAGCATCTCGAAGGTCTCGACCCGCAGCTTCTTCAGCAGATTGCGCATGCCGGGCGATTCGATGTAGAAGCAGCCGAGGGTGTCTCCCCGGCGGATGAGTTCGCGGGCGCCCCGGTCGCGCGCCGGGTCGAGCCGCGCAAAGTCGACCCGCACGTTGTGCCGCGCCTCCACCGCCCGCACCGTATCGGCAAGAACGGCGAGCCCCTTCTGCGCCAGCAGGTCGATCTTGAGCAGGCCCATGTCTTCCACCGGGTACATGTCGAACTGCGTGACCACGAATCCCTTGGGCGTTTTCTCAAGCGGCAGCCGCTGCGTGATCGGAAACGGCGAGATGACGATGCCGCCGCAATGGATGGACAGATGGCGCGGCAGCCCCTCGATTTTCTGCGCGAGGGCGATCATGCCGCGGTAGGGCTCATCCTCCAGGGGGAGGTGGCGGCATTCGGGAATCACCTTCCTCACCGAATCGAGATGCTCCAGATCCACCGAATACGGCAGCGCCCGGGTGAACGCGTCGATTTCCGCCGGCGGGATGCCCAGCGCCCGGCCCACCTCGCGGAGTGCGGAGCGCCCGCGGAAATGCACGTGCGCCGAAATCAGGGCGACGTTCTCGCGCCCGTATTTCTCGAAGACATAATCCAGCATTTCATCGCGGCGGTTCCATGGAAAGTCGATGTCGATATCCGGGTAATCCGTCCGCTCCGGGTTCAGAAAACGCTCGAAGTACAAGTTGTGGCCCAGGGGGTCCACCTCGGTGATCCCCAGCGCCCGGCACACCAGGCTGTTCGCCGCCGAGCCCCGGCCCACCGTGGGGATGCCGCGCGCGCGCGCCTCGCGCACGATGTCCCAGACGATGAGAAAATAGGGCGCGAAGGACAGATCGTTGATGACCTTGAGTTCGTGGCGAAGGCGGGCGTCGGCGGCCCTCATGCGGCCGGGGTAGAGCCTGCGAACGCCGCGCCGGGCGAGCGCCTCCAGGCGGGAGGCGGGCGTCTCTCCCGCGGGCAGGGCGAATCGGGGGAACAGGGTTTCACCGATGGGAAGGGTCACGTCGCAGCACTCGGCGATCCGCCGCGTGTTGCGCACCGCCTCGGGTGCGTCGGCGAAGAGGCGCGACATCTCCGCCGGCGTCTTCATCCAGCTCGCGGCAGGGACGGCCGCGTTCGCCGGCAGCGTGGCGAGAGTGGTGCCGGTGCGGATGGCCGCGAGCAACCGGTGCACCTCCATGCCCTCCGGACGCAGGAAGAACACGCGGTTCGTCGCCGCCACCGGCAGGCCCCGGCGGCGGGCGAAAGCGAGGAGGTCCCGGCTTGCGCGGCCCCCGCCCAGCCGCGTCAGCTCGGCGTAGAGGTTGCCGCCGCCACGGCCCCGCGCCACAGTATCCAGAACCCGCGCGTCGGCCGAGAGGATCACGACCCGGTCGCTCACCTCCCGGAGACGCGCCGCGAGAGAGAAGCCGGGGGCCAGGTGGCGGTCGGTGATGACGCGGCACACCTCCCCGAACCCCGAAAGGTCTCTCGCAAGAAGCACCGCGCGCGGCGCGGGCGTCTCCGGGTTTTTCGCATCGGTGATTTCCGCGCCGAAAACCGGGTGGAGTCCGGCGGCCCGGGCCGCGCGATGGAAGGCCACCGCCCCGTAGAGCCCGTCGGTATCGGTGAGCGCCAGTGCCGGGCAGCCCATGGCGGCGGCGGCGCGGGCCAGGGCGTCGACAGGGTCGACGCCGGCCTGAAGTGAATAGTGGCTGTGGCAGTTCAGGTGGATGAACATGGTGGCGAATAAAAAGCGAAAATAAGGGTC
>QJZQ01000183.1 GCA_003246675.1 Nitrospirota bacterium
CGAGATTTTTAGTTCGAGCCGCGCAAGCAGTGCACGCATGGGTGACGGGCTCGTCCACAAGGCGGGATCGCCAAGATCTATCCCGAGTTCGGCGGCAACATTCCGCACACGGGCGTAGGGGAGACCCGTCAGGACGGCTGCGCAGGCGATGGCGCAACCGGTGGGGTCCTGCTGAATGACGGGGCGGGGAATGGGTGCGGAATTTTTCATAACAATCCAGTGGGTTCAGGAGACAATGGCCTCTGAGCCCCGGCAAGAACGCGAAAGGTCTCGCGCCAGAGAATCAATTCCCAAACAGGCCCTTGACCGCCGCGCCCACATCCTTCCCGGCTTTTTCAAGGACATCTTTTGGGTCGCCTCCCTTTTCCAGTTCATCCTTAACGCCTGAAGCCACATCTTCAACAAGCTTCTTCGCCTCGCCCAGGTCCAACCCGCTCACCGCCTTGCTCACGGCCTGGTTGAGCGCGGCGAACATCTGTTTACTCACCTCGCCCGGGCTGGCTCCGCCCTTTGTCTTCCCGATATCCCTCAGTTCGATGTTCGGGAGACGCACCGTCATCGTTTTGCCTTCCAGGAAGGCGGCGCTTACGTTGACCTTGCCATCACGCAGGGAAAATTTCTCGATGATCAATTTCTTCCCTTCCTTCGCGGCGGCTTTTTCCTTATCGCCCTTTCCTTCCTGCAAACCAAGGGATTTCACATAGCCATCGATGTTTTTCTTGATCGCATCGATGTTGCTGCCGCCAGCACCAAGTTCGTAGGTGATCTCCGGCCCTTCGATCAGAACCTCCTTAACCACCACCGTCGGCTGAGTCAGCGTGCTCACATCGATCATCAGACCCACTTCGGAAAATTCGAAAGCGCTTTCGGTCTTAAAATTTTCCGGATTGCTCACTCTCAGCCCACGCAAAGCCCCCTGGCCGCTGGAGGCGGAGATTTCCGTCTCTTCCAGATCCACCCGGGTCTGTGTGATCGCCGAACCAAAATGCTCAACCGCCCGGGTAATGATGGGACCCAACTGAGTCATTAAAATAAAAACCGCCACAATGCCCATCACGGCCAGAACGCCGCCCACAATCACAAATCGCTTCATCCCATCACTCCCGGTCGGTGAATTATCATGCCAAGCAAAATCGAAAAATTCGATCACGCCAAACCGCCCCCTTAAAAAAACAGGATCGGCGCCCATACTTCAAGTTTCCGACATTCGAGCATATTTTTCAAGTCATTGAAATTACAGCTTAATTATCCGGCATCGACGGGCAGGGAATAGAACGCCGGCTATCCGCGAAAAATGAATGGGTTTTAACGAATGAAACCCTTCCTGCGGGAGAGCGGGAAAATGGATACAGGGAAGGAGAAAAAAAAAGCGGCCCCGGCCAACGCCGGAGCCGCCTGCAATGATTCAGGTCAGGAGCTGAATGATTCAGTGATCCTTCTTACCGTGGGATTCGCCATGACCTTCGTCGCCCTCTTTGCCATGGTCGTCATCGCTTCCGCTGCCCTCGCCTTTCGGCTTGTCCAGGCCTTCCCCTTTACCCATCTCGCTTCCCTTGCCTTTTCCCGAGCCTTCGCCCTTTTCGGTTTCAGCGCTCTGGCCCTTGTCGGCCAGCAAAAGGGACTCGGCCGCCGGGGTTTCATCCGCGATAGCCCCCATGCCAGGAACCTGCACGGTCGTGCTCGCGGAAGCAGGTGCATTAAAGGTGAATGCAAACAAAACGGCCAGGCCCGCCATCTGAACAGATTTCATCAATTTCATTTTACAACTCCTGCGTAGAAGGTTGTGTTATGCATTTCATTGAATTCAATATATCGAAGCGGTTCATGGCCTGCAATAATTATTTTTGCCAATTTCGGCACTCCGATTTTTGAACCTTCATCCTTCTTCGACGTGGCCCGCCCCAAGGTGCGTTCCTCAATCGTCATCCCCCCAAGTGGTCCTTCAGGATTTGTGATTCACTGATATTCACATTGCCGGGGGCAAGCTCCAGCGCATTCTTGAAATGAGCCGTGGCATCGCCGTGATTGCCAAGTTTGTCCAGTGCAAGCGCGAGGTTGTAGTGGGCTTCAGCGAGTTTCTCATTGACCGCGAGGGCCGCGAGAAAATGTTTTTCGGCTACATCCCAGTGGCCTTCCTTGAAGTGCGCAACGCCTTCATTGTTTTCAGTAGCTCCGTTCTCATCTTCAGCGGCGAGAAGAGATCCGCCGGTGGCCAGCTGGCCCAGGTTCATCGCTTTACCTTCGCCCTCCACAACATCTTCCCCCTCTTCTACCTCACCGGCTTCTTCTTCAGGCTCAACCATCGCCTTTTCCGCCGGTGCCTCCTGCGTCTTGCTCGTGGAATCGGCTTCCTTTTTATCGCAACCCACCGATAGGAAAGCCACCACAAATACCAGCACCACCGAAATCATCAGATTCCTCATTTTTGACTCTCCTGCTTATTTTTGTAGCCCGGCCTGTTTTCCGCCCGCCGGGTTTGGGCGTTAAAGATCCTACAGTTCCATCAAAGCTTTCAGATGCGGCCGGGCGGAACTCTCCGCACCCGGCCCAGGCGAGCTATAAATATTTCAACTCTGGGCTCATCTATCATAATCCTCCGCCGATATAAAAACATAACAATTCAAGAGTGCCCGCAATGCGCGCAAGTTCCAGCGGCTTGCGAAATCCCCCGCCGACAGGGGATGAAGCAACTTCCAGGCAAGCGGGCGCAAAGCAAGCCAATGAAACCTTCGAAGGATGTGAGGCCCTGACAACAAAACCGCTGTTCCCGCAACCGCACGGAACCAACCCCAACGCAAAACTCAATCAAAGGAGGAATTCCCATGAAACGTTTACTAATGGCGCTAATGCTGACCCTGCTCACCCTCCCCTCCACCGCCTGGTCGAATGGCAATAACCACAGCGGGGATTTTGAAAT
>QJZQ01000080.1 GCA_003246675.1 Nitrospirota bacterium
ACTATCTTTCCTCTTGTTATTGCCGCAAACGGCGCTTGCCGCCGATGGCGCACAAAGCGGGGATCAGGTGACTCTCGAATACACCGGCTCGCTCGGCGACGGCACCGTGTTCGACAGCTCCAAAAACCATGCCCCCCTGTCGTTCAAACTTGGCGAGGGACAGGTGATCCCCGGTTTCGAGAAAGCCGTGATGGGCATGCAGAAGGGCGAGGAAAAGGAATTCACCCTGAGCCCCGCCGAGGCCTACGGTGACGCCAACCCGGAACTGGTGCACAAATTTCCCCGCAGCGAATTTCCGCAAGGTCAGGAACCCAAGGTGGGCATGATGATGATGCTCGGCGGCCCGGGAGGCCAGCAGGCAAGGGCCACCATCACCGAGGTGACGACCGATTCGGTGACCCTGGACCTCAACCACCCGCTGGCGGGCAAGGCCCTCACGTTCAAGATTGAACTCACCGAGATCACCCGCTAGTCAGGAAGATTCAACGCTCGGCCCGTTTGCGGGTGACCCTGCCAGGGTCACTCGCCCGGGCCGATTTTTTTTGTGCTTCTCTCCGCTTCCATTCGCAGGGCGGAGATCGCCGCGAGGCAGCCCGCGAAGGGGAGCGACGCGCCCCGCTCCTCGGCGAGCGCGCCGTGGCGCGGGTGGGAGAAGGCAATGCGGTACCGGTCTCCCTCGTCGGAGATTTGGACGCGAATCTTCCTGTCGCGCAAATGCTCGACCACGCGGCCGAAAAACGCATTATGATCCGTGGAATAAGGCGGCACGGCATAAGCCTTGTTGCCATCCAGAAGCCAGGGCATGCCGCCGCTCTCGATGGCCCGCTGGCCCATGTGCCTGGCCATGAGAAGATCCATTGCCGGCCCGGCTTCATCCGGCAGAGCCTCCTTAAGATAATCGGTTTCCAATTAAGCCCCTCCCCGCATTTGCGTGGCCCGGCGTGGCGGGTGATCCCGCGTTTTGCGCTTTGCCGTTTATGCCGGCGCTGGTTTATAATACTACCACTGGCGTTCAACCCGGGCGAACGCCGCGCCCTTCCTTAAAACTTCCTGGCCCGGCCAAGCCCTCCCGAAACGGCTTCCCGATGGCGGCTTCAGAACAACCCGGCGGGTCCTCCAGGGTCGCGTTCAACGTTTACGCGTTTATCAACCTGCTTTGCCTGCTGGTGCTCGTCCTCGTCCTGATCGAGGTCGCACCCTTTCCCCGCATCCCGGTTGCCGATATCGGCGCACCGCTGGGCCTGGTCATTCTCTTCTTTGTCATTCCCGTGGGAGCGATTTTTTTATGGCGGCGGCAAAAACCGACGGGCGCGCCCGCCGGCTATTTTCTCGCATCAAAAATCCTGTGGGGCCTGACCTGGGCGATCTCCTGCCTGCCGGTGATCTTTTACGGCGCTTTTTACCTGCACTACATGCCGACGCCCTGGCTGTCTTACAAACAGGGGCCCGACAGCCCCGAGTCCATCGCCGCCTTTAACGAGTATTTCGATGCCCCCAAAGGCCCCGGGTCGGTGCACCATATATACCACGTCCTCTCTCCCGATCTAGTGCTTTTTCGTTTCGACTACGAAGACCCGGAGGTGGTCGAAAAAATCATCGCCGCCATGAAGCTCGCGCCCGCGCCCGCCTGCCAGTTGAACCTGGCCGGGCCGCCCAAGTGGTGGACCTTCGACACGAATGCCCTCACCTGCTACGCGCTTTCCCCGGGCATCACCTGGTACCTGGATTTGGGTATCGACAAGAAAAACCGCCGCGTTTTTTTCAAACAGTTCTCACCCTAGGCCGCGAATTTTCGGCATGCCGCGGCCTGGTGAATATCCCGTCACTGAACGGTGACGAAAGATTTTCTTGACTTTCGTTCGGCCTTTAACGAAGGATCATTGAAGAACCGGTGCAAAGCCTGTTTCTTGGCTTGACTTGCCCCACATCCAATATTATTCTACAAATAGGTTGGGACTGCCGTCCGAACCTGTTTCATCAGGGACCGGTACCCTTCAGAATCTGGAAAGGAACTTGAGAACGATGAAGAACTTGAACATTTCAAAGGGGTGGTTCAACGAGGAAAGCCGAGGCGAGGAAAAGAAGAAGATTTTTTGCGACCACAAGGTGGGCGCGGTGACCATCGATTACGATCATGGTATCGAGCATTGCTCTTTCTGTGGCGCGCTCGGCCATTACAACATCGATACCGACTCCGTGCAGTGGACGCTTCCCGAGTACTTGAGCAAGCGAAACTACTGCTGACAACCATCGACCCCAGGACGCCGGTTCAATGGGCGGTTCATATCGCCAGCTCCTGTTAACCTGATTTCTTCGGCCCCTTGAGCGTGAGCAACGCTCCTGGGGCCTTTTTTAATCCACCGCTTTTCGCTCACTCAGCGCCTCTCCAGCCACCAGGGCGCCTCGCCCGGCATAAACGGCCTGGGGCTCATCCAGGCCAGGATTCGCATCAGGACATTGGCGGCCTCGCGCACTTCCGGGTTGCCCATATCCATCGCCGAGATGCAGCGGGCATAAATTTCCGCAAAATACCGTGCCGCCCTCTCCTCAACGCTCAGGGACGCTTGCGCACCCCGCCCCAGCATGCCCGCTTCCATCCAGAAACCGCCACAGCGCGCGCACTGGTCGACCTCCAGGTCGAGTGCGGGATCGAAGAAATGGCGGAACAGCAACGTGGTCCGGCACTGGGGGCAGGCGGGGCATGGGCCGCGAAACACCCGCACCCCTTCGCCGCTTTTGACGGCAAGCAAAGCGCGGCCGCCGCCTGGGGGCTGGGTCCGCAGCTTTTTCTGGCAGGCGCGGGAAAACCAGAGGCCCCCGCAGCCGCCGTCACAGCCCGCCACGTCCGCGCCGGCAATCTCGAGCAGGGTCAGGCCCCCATTGCAGGAGGGGCATGTCC
>QJZQ01000015.1 GCA_003246675.1 Nitrospirota bacterium
CAGAGCCCCCGCCACCCAAGGAATTCTTTCGGCAGCCTCCTCATGTTCCTCGATGACCTTTTCAGAAACCACCTTCTCGACCTTGTCCTCGTCATCCTCGCCGAGTTCGCTGGCCACCAGGGCGCTGGCGCCATAGGCCAGGGCGAGGGCGGTGATGAGAATCCAGGCCTTTTGCTGAACGTGGCCCTTTTTGATGGCCCACCAGAGAAACATCGCTATAAACGGCAGCGTCATGCCAATAACGATGGGAAAGTGTACGGCAATGGGATGCAACGGCAGATCAAACATGATAATCTCCTTTGAATTTTGTTCTGCCCCCAGTGTCGGCCGCGGCGAAAAAAAACGCCATCCGGATTATGGAGCATGGTTTTCCCCTTATCTTTAAACAAGTTGCAAGAGGCCTAGGACAAATGGAGGATAGCAAAAACGCCCACTTAATTCTTCTGTTTCTCTCCGGCGCGGTCATGGTGCTGGTCGGCCTCGATCTGGCGAGTGATTACGCGAGCGGCGGCTCCGGCAGCCACCTGCTGCTGGAAGGGATGCTCCTGGCGATCAGCGGAACGTTTTTCGTTGTCGCGGTGAAACGGCTGCTTCACGCGAACAAGGAAATCCAGTTGCTCAAGGGGGACGTGGAGGCGTTCAGCCGGGAAAAGGAAACCTGGCGGGAGGAAACCCGCCAGCTCCTGGCGGGCCTTTCGGTCAAAATCGAAAAACAGTTCGCCCACTGGATGCTGACCCAGGCGGAGACCGAGGTGGGCTTTTTACTGCTCAAGGGGTTTTCGCTCAAGGAGATCGCCGACATCCGCAAAACCCAAGTGAAGACGGTGCAGCAGCAATCGCAATCCATCTATCAGAAAACGGGGCTTGCCAGCCGATCCCAGCTGGCGGCCTTTTTCCTCGAGGACCTCCTGCCGCCTCGCGACTAAGGGGCTTGAGGCGCGGTTCATCAACCATTCATTAAATCCACGGTGAGCCCTTCCTGGGCGAGAAACATATTCAGGTTGGATTTCGGCGCAAGCGGTTTCAGGTAGACCTGCGTCTGCTTGAGAATCTCCACCAGCTTGAAATCGCTGTAGGTGGGCTCGTGGTGATAAAATGCGATGCTTTTCACCCCCGCGTCCACCGCAAGGTCCACGCCGATAAAAGTCGAGCTGTGGCCCCAGTCGCTCTTTTCGAGGCCCTCGCCGAAGGTGTACTGGGCGTCGAACACCAGCAGGTCGGCATCGCGGAAGAAATCCACCGACGGCTGCAGTTCCTCGCGGGTGAGGCTCTTGTACTCGGCGTCGGTGGCGTAGATGAGCGACCGGCCCGCGTAATCGACCCGGTAGGCGTGTGAGGCGTTTGGGTGGTACATCTCTTTCCAGGATATTTTGACGTCGCCAATGGTGACGCTGGTCTTGCCGCTGTGGTCGGGAAAAACCAGGGTGGCGGAATAGGCCTCGAAGGGAACCGGAAAATACGGCTCCACCTGCTGGCCCTTCAGCCGGGCGCGAATGTCGGGCACGGGTGAGTTGATGGTGAAGCGGTTGCCCTTGACGTAAAACGGAACGAAGAACGGGATGCCGTTGATGTGATCCCAATGGGTGTGGGAGAGAAACAGATGAGCCTTCCCCTCGCCCCGTCCGAACTCCTTGTTCATCAGGTCGAGCCCCAGGCCGCGGATGCCGGTGCCGGCGTCGAAGATCAGGTGATGCCCACCCACCTCCACGTGCACGCACGACGAGTTGCCGCCAAAGCAGCCGCGCACCTCAATGGGCAGGGTGGCGATGAAGGCCTTGCGGCTCTCTTCGTTCTTGAGGTCCTCGGGGTGGGCATGCCGCAGGGCCCGGGCAAGCTTTTCCTCGATTTGCGGGGTGGTCAGTGGCGTGGGAATCGACCCACGCACGCCGCGAAACGTCGTTCGAAATGAGAGATTGTCCATCAGGATCGCTGGAGAAGAGGCATCATGGTCTAAGACTCCATCGGCACGACACGGGTAAATTATAACCCAGGCTGGCAAATAAATGAAAGCTTCCCGAAAACAGTGAAGGCTTAGCCGGTGAGAACCAACTCCGTCTGTTCAACGCCCTCGCGGGTCTTTTGCAGGAGGGTATCGAACTCTTCCTCTTCGAGACCGAGCAGCGTGTGAAAGCCACGGGCGGGCGCCGGGCTTTGATGCTCGGTGAGTCCATTGACGATGCCGCAATGGTTGGCGAGGCGGTTGGCGAGGTCGACGATTTTGGCGAGCGCACCCACGCGGGCTTTTCCGGTGAGCGCCTGATGATGCGCCCCCACCGCTTCGACCACCGGCTTTGCGATGGGCCAGCGTTTTTCGATGAACTCCGCGCCCAGCTCCGAGTGGGAGATGCCAAAATGCTCCTGCTCCAGCTTTTCCAGGCTGGTTTCTGACGCGGCGGCGTCCTTGAGAAACCGCCCGTATTCATTCCCCTGCAGAAAATCGAACACCAGGATGCCAATGTCGTGCATCAACCCGGCGGTGTAAACGGCATCCTTATCCTCCGGGGTCAGGGACGCTCTATCCGCCAGCGTCTGCGACAGGAAGGCCACCGCCAGCGAGTGCTTCCACAACTGGAGCTCGTTGAATGATTTTCGCCGCTTGAACATGCCCGGCAATTCCAGGGTGTAGGCGAGATCGAGCACCATCTTCAGCCCGAGCCGCATAATGGCGGTTTGCAGGTCCTCTGCCTTATCGCGCCCGCCGCCAAACAACACGCTGTTGGCAAGCTTGATCAGGCGGCCCGAAAGCACCGGCTCCGTTTCGATGAGCTTGGAGATTTCCTCGATATCGGTTTTGGGGTCGTTGATTTTCTTGTTCAGGTTGATGAGCACGTCCGGCAGGGGCGGCAGGTCGTCTTTTTCGTTGAGCAGCTTGAGAATTTTGTCGCGGTTG
>QJZQ01000158.1 GCA_003246675.1 Nitrospirota bacterium
CACCGATCCCTGGGCGTCTTCCTGAATGGCCTGGATCTTGCCGCCGATGTCTTCGGTTGCCTTCGCCGTCTGGTTGGCCAGTTCCTTCACCTCGTTGGCTACCACCGCGAAGCCTTTCCCTGCCTCGCCGGCGCGGGCGGCCTCGATGGTCGCGTTCAAGGCCAAGAGGTTGGTCTGCTCGGCGATGGAGGTGATCACCTTGATCACCTGGCCGATCGCCGCCGAACTGTCACCGAGCTTGGCAATGGTCGTGTTGGTAGACTCGGCCATCTTCACCGCCTGGGCGGTGACACGGGCGGCCTCGCTGGAGTTCTTGGAAATCTCCTTGATGCTGGCCGCCATTTCCTGGGTGCCGGCGGCCACCGTGTCCACGTTGCTGCTCACTTGGCTGGAGGCCGCAGAAACCACCCCCGCCTGGGCGCTGGTTTCTTCGGCGTTCCCAGCCATCTGCTGGCTGACCGAGGTCATCTGCTCCGCCGCGCCGGCCAGGGCCTGCGAGTTCTGCGATACCTGCTCTATGATGTATCTGTTTTTTTCTGTTACCTCTTTTGCCCTTTCCTCCGCCGCCAGTTTATCGGTGACTATCGCCCAGGTCACCATCGGGCCAAGGTACTGCCCCTCTTTATTAAAGATAGGGGTAGCACTGAAATCCATTTTTTCATCCCCTAATTGAATGATCGCCTGATGCGGCAGATTATTGGGGTCAGACAACAGCCGCCTCTGATGACCCGGGTTTTTATGAAAAATATCAACGCTATTGCCAACAAGATTCTCCGCCTTGATGGGTAAGTGTTGTTGCAATTGTCGCAAGGTACTTATTGTGGTTTCATTGGCATAGTTGATGGTGAAGTCATTTATATCGCAAAACATAATATTGAATGGCGCGCTTTCCACCATCGATACCATTCTCATCGTCACGACTTCCGATTTCTCCATGGAACGCATCACAAACCGTATGGCCAGCACCAGTAAAACCACCAGAACAATTGCAGCCCCCGTGATCCACATTACATTGTCAACCATGGCCCCGTTGGCTTGCACCTGAGTCTCCACCGGCTGAATAACTTCCAGGACGCCTCGCACATCGTTCAACCGCCAATCGTTTTTCGGCGTATCGGCCCGGCTGTTATGGCAGTTCACGCAAGATTCGTCCACCAGCCTGTCCGCCACCGCAACCCGAACCACTTCGCGTCCGTCGGGCAGGGCTTCCTGTCGCACAAAGGAGTCGCCGGGGTTCGACTTAAAAAATTCCATCGCGTCCCGGCCAAAATCATCGATCACACGGTTTTTCCGGTTTGGAAAGGGATAGTCGCTATAAAGCCTCATCTGCACAAAATCTTTACCTTTTTCACGCAGCAACCCGCTCAGATCGTGGATCATTGTGGCGGGAAGAGGAATCGCGTTTTCGTTGTTCTCATGATCGATGGCGATTTCAATATCACTTTTTGATTTCACTTTACGGACAACATTTTTCACGTAATAACTGCGAAGCGTCTTGAATTGTTCGATGGTGGAAATCGCGCTAAGCTTACTCGCGTCTACCGTGTTCCTCGAGCTGGTTTTGGAAACATAAACAATGAGCCCCACGATCAGGACAATTAAGGCCCCAACTGTAAAAAACATGCCCTTACTCAAATGCCGCCGGATAAATTCTTCGTTCATGCCCTACTC
Source organism: Nitrospirota bacterium (assembly GCA_003246675.1). GTDB lineage: Bacteria > Nitrospinota > Nitrospinia > Nitrospinales > VA-1 > SZUA-259. The sequence continues at coordinate 1,672 of QJZQ01000158.1, forward strand.
CTTATATATCTGCGCATTTCGCGATTACCATGGCATGGCTTCTCCCATGGCTGCCGCCCTTCCGCTTTCATGTTTATTTTTGGGAAATCAGTCTTTCATGACGGACACGATTACTAGGCCCACGATTCAGCCCCCTCGACTCCCGATAAAGCCGTACCCAGCAAGTTTTCCACGTCGAGAATGTCGGTCACCTGATCCTGGATGACCACGGTGCCCGCGAATTGCCCATTCGCACCCCTGGAGTGCCGCTTCACCGTTTCGTCGACGATGTCGATGATGCGGTTCACCACCAGGGCGACGCTTCGGCCGTTGCGGGAAAATACGATGGCGGGCAGGGTCTCCCCGTCGGCGGGTTCGCCGTGGCCGCCGAGAAGGTGCGAAAGGTGAAACAACGGCATGATCTCGCCGCGGTACTGCACCACCTCGCCAAATCCGGAGCTTTCCACCTTATCCCGGCGAAACTCTTCCAACCGGGCCACTTCCGACAGGGCAATGGCAAGCCGCCGGCTGCCTCCCGCCGAAAATATCAACAGCGTTTCCTTGAGGGCGTCCGCTTCGGCGGCCCTGGCCGCTTCCGACACCTCGTGGCCACGCGCATTGGTGGCCATGCGGGCCGATTGCGCGAGCCCGATCACATCGAGGATCAGAGCCACCTTGCCGTCGCCCATGATCGTGGTTCCCGCGTAAACGGAAAGACCGCTCAAATGCCTGCCGAGCGGCTTCACCACGATCTCCTCGGTGTCGCTGATTTCCTCGACAATGAGGCCGAACTGACGCCCATCGGCCTTGAGCACAACGATGTTTACAGCTTCATCCTGTTTCGCGGCATCCACCTGCAGTTTTTCGTGCAGGGTCACAAGCGGCAGCAAGTTGCCGCGCAAGCGGTAAACCGGCGTGCCCTGGACCCATTCCACCTGCGACCGCGCCTGTTCGCCTTCCAGGCGCAGAAGCTCTAAAAGATTCACCTGCGGAATGGCGTAGCGATCGCCGCCGGACCATACGGTGAGCGCCGGGATAATAGCCAGAGTGAGCGGAATCTTCAACTTCATCACGGTGCCCCGGCCCACCTTTGACTGAAGGTCCACCAGGCCGCCGATTTTCTCGATATTGGTTTTAACCACGTCCATGCCCACGCCGCGGCCGGAGACGTTGGTCACCTTTGCAGCAGTGGAAAACCCCGGCGCGAAGATGAGCTGGAGGATCTCCCGCTCGCTCATCCGGGTGGCCTGCTCCTGGGTGATGAGGTTCTTGTCCAGCGCCTTCTGACGGATTTTTTCGGGGTCGATGCCGGCGCCGTCGTCGATGATTTCGATATTGACTTGCCCGCCTTCGTGGTAGGCGCGCAGCAGCAGCAGACCTTCTTCGGGTTTGCCCGCCGCAAGCCGGGCTTCGGGGCTCTCAAGGCCATGGTCCACCGAATTGCGTACGATGTGCGTGAGAGGGTCCTTGATGGCCTCGATGAGCGTTTTATCCAGCTCGGTCTCCTTGCCTTCCATTTCAAGGCGCACCTTCTTGCCGCAGGCCTGAGCTAGGTCGCGAATCACTCGCGGCAGTTTGCCCCAGACATTGCCGATGGGCTGCATGCGCGTCTTCATCACTTCTTCCTGCAGCTCGGTGGTCACCAGGTTCAGGTGATGCGTCGTCGCCTGAAATACGGAATCGCCATCGGCCATGCCGAATTGCAGAATCTGATTGCGGGCAAGCACCAACTCGCCCACGAGATTCATCAACCGGTCCAGAATATCGACATCCACGCGGATGCTGGCCTCAGACACCGCGCGATCCTGCCGGCGTTCCCCGCCTGGGTCGGCCTGCGCCGCCGGCGCGGGCTTCTTGCCGGCTGCGGGTGCGGGTTTCTTACTGGCCTCTGGTGCGGGTGCGGGCGGCGCCGATACACGGCCCAGAACAACATCGCGCGTGCCTTCGACGCGCTCGGCCACTTCGCGGATCAGGCCCGCCGGCACATTGAACTCCATCAGCGTGGCCAGGAGGTTTTCCGCCACCGCATCGAAGTGGGAGTCGTCCAGGCCCGCTTTCACCAGCGCCTCATGCGCTTCGGTCAGGTTTCTGCCGCGGTAAGTCTCCGATCCGCCAAGGGCGAATGCCATGAACTGCTTTTGCTTGGCAGCGAGCCGCCGCGCATCCACGCCCTCGAAAAAACGGCTCACTCGCGCGTCGCTCAGCACCCGTCCGTAAAAGGACTCCACCACTTGATCAATGGCCCCCTCGCCGCCCAAACGTTCGAACAGCGACACTTCCTTCGCGCCCACTTTCACGGCGGCTTCCTTCCTCACATCGGCGGACGCGCTATCGCCGGAAGCCGCCGGGGCCTTGGGAACCGCGACAGCATCCGGGCTTGCATTTTGCAGACGCGCCAGGGTTTCCAACAGTTCGGGATATTCCTCCTCGCCCTCGGCCTGGGTGGTTTCGATGCGATTCAGAATCTGCCGCACCGCGTCCACCATCGCCAGCAACGCGGTGGCGATCTCCGGCGTCAGAGTCAGGTCGCCATCGCGCAGGCGGCTGAGAAGGTTCTCGCCCACGTGAGCAATGGCCTCCAGCTTTCCGTAACCAAAAAAGCCGCAGGTGCCCTTGATGGTGTGAATGGTTCGGAAGATGCTTCCCAGCAGGCTTTGTTCGGCGGGATTCTGCTCCAGCTCCACAAGATCGCTATCGAGCTGATCCAGGTTCTCGTAACTTTCCACAAGAAACTCATGGACGATGGCGGCCATCGAATCGGCGTCTCCCGACTGGGCCGTCTTGCTGCTCTCTTCGTCTGAAGTCATTCAGATTTTCCTTTCCATGAAGCGCCGTGGTTCATGTGCCCGGGGTCCGGCCCACGTTTTCGCCCGGGCGGCTTCCCGCCACCTTGAGCATGAGGGCTCCCTGCGCAGTGGTGAAGTGCATTTTTTTAGAAGGCGCGCCTCTGGGCAGAAGCGGTTCGACATCCTGCCCGCGCATGATCGTGGGAAGAGACATGGCCGTCGTGACCCCTTCGCTCCTTAGCCGGGCGATGATGTCGCCCGCGAGAACGTTTGCGAGCTCACCCACCACATCCCCCATGTCGGGGCTTTCGTACTCGACATCGAAACCGCAGAACCCCGAAGCTATTTGACCGGCCGATTGCCTGCCGATCGCCAGCATCAAGAGCCAGGACACGTCGCCGCCGAAGGAAATAATGCCCACCACCCCTTCGCCAATGTTTTTTTCCTCGCTATCGCCCGTGTACTTCGGCGCTGAACCGAGTATCGTCTCGAATATCGAAACCACCGACTCCTGCACACAGCGGATGACGACGGGAGGGAGCAGCTTTTCTTCCTGTGTTAAGACGGTTGAATTCATTTTCTTCCTCGGGGCTGAATGGTCCCTGTTGACGCAAGAGTGCGGCCTCGCCCTTGTCGTATGGTCATTTGAAGATGGCCTTGATTTTCTCCTCCAACTGGTTGGCGTTGAAAGGCTTGACAATGTACTGGCTGACCCCGGCCGTCACCGCTTCGATGATCTTGGATTTGTCCGCCTCGGAAGTGACCATGAGAAACGGCGTCGCCTTGAGCTTGTCGTTCCCTCGGATTTCCTTCAGAAACTCGATGCCCGTCATTTTGGGCATATTCCAGTCCGACACCACGAGATCGGCGGTGAAGTCCCCCAGTTTTTTAAGACCGGCCGCCCCATCCTCGGCGTCCTGAATATCGCCGAAGCCCAACTCCTTCAGGTTTTTCTTGATGATCTGTCGCATGACGGAGGAATCATCCACCACCAGCGCTTTTTTCCCTGCGTAACTCATATCTTCGCCTCCGGCTCCTGCCCTGTTTATTTCCCGGTGAATTTGCAACCGGTTGCACATAACTAGCAACACACCTTCAATGTAATTATTTCAATCGCTAATTTTCGGATTACCTTATTTTTCCGGCGATTTATGCCCTATTCTCGGCAAACAACAGGGTAAACCTTAATTTTTATTCTGAATACCGTGGCAGGGTCAGGGTTTTGCGGTGGGGTTCAGGCGCGTAAGCTCGGCCTGTGAGGCGAGAAATTCATAGATGCCCAGGGGGCCCGTATCGGTGGATTTCAGAAACGCGCGGCGGGCTTTTTCCTTTTCACCGCGAATCAGGTGGTATTCGCCGATGTAAAAACGGCCCTCGGAAAGCCGTTCGTCGAGGTCGTATCTCTCCCGGGCCTTGTTCTCGCGGATGGATTCTTCAAACGCTTCGGGGGAGGCCTTTTCCAGAAACAGTTCGTACACCTGCCGCGCCCAGCCGCCCACTTTTTCCGCTTCCAGCGGCCCGGCGAGAAGAGCTCTGTCCGGGTTGCCTCCCCGCGCCGCGACCAGATAGAGCCAGACGGGAGCGAATTCGTCCTCCGGATTGAGCCCAAGAACCTGTTCGAAATCGGCCCGTGCTTCGGGGTAGCGGGAGACCAGAAAAAAAACAAGGCCGCGTCGGCGGATGGCGCCGATACTGGCCGGGGAGAGCTCGATGGCGCGGCCAAATTCCGCGATGGCCTCTTCATGCCGCTTGAGCCCGATCAAGGCATTGCCGCGGTTGAAGTGATAGACTGAATTGCCCGGGACGAGTTCGATAGCGCGGCTGAAGTCGGCCAGGGCACGGCCGTAGTCCCCTTTCAGGCTGTAGGCGCTGCCTCGGGTGATGTAGCTCTCCCCCACCCCGGGCGCGTGGTCGATGGCGGCGCTGTAGTGCAAAATGGCTTCATCGATCCGCCCCGCCGACTCGGCTTTTTTGCCCAGATACGTTTCATAGGCGGAGGAGCCCATCTGGCAACCGGCCAGGGCAAACAGACCGAGGGCGAAAACGATGCGGAATACTGCAAAATGCGTCATGAGTTGAAAAAAATCCGGCGGGGCGGACGCCTCCCGCTCAGGCGAGGCATGCGTGAGTTTCTTCGTACAGGGTGTCTCGCTCCACCGGGATGCGGCCGCTTTCGCGGATCATGTAAATGATGGAGTTTTTCTGGAAAATCTGCTCCGTTGCCGCGCCGGCGGCGTGGATGATCTTTTCCTCAACCACCGTGCCGTCCATGTCGTTGGCGCCAAAGGAAAGCGACAGCTGCGCGATGGCGGGGGTGATCATGATCCAGAAGGCCTTGATGTGCGGGAAATTGTCGAGAAGAAGGCGCGACACGGCCAGCGCCCGAAGGTCGAGCTGGCCGGGCGTGGTGTGCAGGTGGTCCAACCGGGTATTTTCCGGATGAAAAGCCAATGGAATAAAAGTGAGAAAACCACCGGTCCTGTCCTGCAATTCCCGCAGCTTGATCAAATGGTCGGTGCGGTCTTCCGGCCCTTCGATGTGCCCGTAGAGCATGGTGGCGTTGCTGCGCATGCCCACTGAATGCACGGTTTCGTGCGCTTTGAGCCAATCCTCCCCCGTGGTTTTCTCGCCGCAGATTTTCTTGCGGATGCGTGGAGCGAAGATTTCTGCGCCGCCGCCGGGGATGGACCCAAGCCCGGCCTCCTTCAGGGCGACAAGGGTTTCGCGGAGCGGCAAGCCGGCGATCTTCGCCAGGTAGTCCAGCTCCACCGCGGTGAAGGCCTGAATGTGGACATCGGGAAAACGCAGTTTCAGCCCTTTCAGCATATCCGTGTAATATTCGAAGGGCCAGTCGGGGTGCAGCCCGCCGACGATGTGGAATTCGCTGACTTTGCCGGAATGATACTTTTCAGCGTCGGAGAATATTTCCTCGAGGGATTTCTCGTAGGCCGTCGGGTCGTCGGCTTTGACGCCGAAAGCACAGAACCTGCAACTGTTGACGCAGATGTTGGTGGGGTTGATGTGCCGGTTATGGATGAAATAGGTCTGGTCGCCGTGTCTTTTCTCGCGCACGAGGTTGGCCAGGCGGCCGACCCCGAGGAGATCCGGGCTGGTCCATAGCAGCATCCCTTCATCGAAGGATAGCCGCTCGCCCGAGAGCACCTTCCCCTCCAGGGGCGCAAGTCTCTTGTCCTGATATTCAAAAAGCATCGATGCCGCTCCAGTTCATTGAAATGCCGATTATACCGGAAAACCCTGCCGTGGGGCAACGCCCGCTAGAACCAAATGCAATCGGCGATCACAAATACCATGAAAAGTACGCTGATGAGGCCGTTGACGTTAAAAAACGCGATATTCACCTTCGACAGATCCTTGTGGCTGATGAGCGAATGCTCATACCCCAGTAGCGCCGCGACGAGGACGACGCCCGCGAAGTAGAGCGGCCCGACCGGCGCCGTGACCGCGAGCAGCAGCAGGAAAACCACCATCACGGCGTGGGCGGCCCCGGCAAGCCGCAGGGCGCGGGCCACGCCAAAGCGGCGGGGGATGGAATGAAGATCATTGCGTTCGTCGGCGTCCACATCGAGACAGGCGTAGATGATATCGAAACCGACCAGCCAGAACACCACCGCCGCGCCCAATACAAGGGACGTGAGGGAAATTTCCTCCCGCACCGCCACCCAGGCCCCCACCGGTGCGGCGGAAATGGCCAACCCAAGAAAGACATGGGCCATGGAGGTGAAGCGCTTGGTCAGCGAATAAAAAAACACGATGAACAGGGCCAGCGGCGAAAGATAAAGCGCCAGCCGGTTCAGCATGGCGCTCGCCCCGATGAGCAGCAGCGACGAAGCGACGAGAAATACCGCGTAGGTGCCCAGGCTGACGCGGCCCGCCGGCAGCGCCCGGCCCCGGGTGCGCGGGTTGGCGCGGTCATAGCGGGCATCGACGATGCGGTTGAACGCCATCGCCGCGCTCCTGGCGCCGAACATCGCCACGACGATCCAGAACAACGTCGGCAACGCGGGCACGCCCCCGGCGGCGAGAAAGGCGCTCATCACCGCGAACGGCAGGGCGAACACCGTGTGCTGGATCTTGATATCCGCCAAAATAGCGTTGAGTTGCTGAATGGTTCCGCGCATGGGGCCTCCCCTGCCCTTGGGTTGAAGCGGATATTCTACACCGAGACGCGGCTCAGGGAAATTTCTTGTATTCCCGCCCCGCCTTCATCAATAATAACGGTTTCCAATTAGACCCGATCGGACCTGCATGCAAAACTACAAGCGTATTCTGAAATTGCTTTTACCTTACCGGCGCGCACTGTTGACCGGCAGCCTGTTTCTCGTCGTCGCATCCGCCACCAACCTGGCCATCCCCTTGTTCATCAAGGATCTGGTCGACGTGGTGATGGTGGAAAAAGACCTGCACGCGCTCAACACCATCGCAATATCCATCGGCGGCCTGTTCTTTCTGCAGCTCATCTGCTCGACAGCGCATAATTACCTGTTCGATCTCACCGAAAAGCGCGTGACGACGGATTTTCGCAAGCAGATCTTCAGCCACCTGCACACCCTGTCAGTGAGTTTTTTCGCCCGCCGCCGCACCGGCGAGATCATGTCGCGGATGACCAACGACGTCACCACCATCGAAGGCATCGTCACCGACCTGCCCGCCACCGCCCTGCAGCAGGGCATCCGCCTGATCGGCGGAATCATCATCATCGTCTACATGAACTGGAAACTCACATTCATGATCCTGGTGCTGTCGCCCCTGCTCGTCCTGTTTGCCCGCACCTTCGGCCGCAGGCTCAAACGCCTGTCGCGCGAAATTCAGGACAAACTGGCGGTTTCAACGACGGTGCTGGAAGAAAACATCTCCTGCATCCCCATCGTCAAAAGTTTTCTGCGCGAAAAACTGGAGATCGCCCGCTTTTCTCAGGCGGTGGAGGACAGCTTCAACACCGCGAAGCAGCGCATCCTCATCGCATCATTTTTCGGGCCGAGCATCGGCTTCATCGCCTTCACCACCTCGCTCGCGCTCCTGTGGTATGGCGGCCGCGAGGTGATCACCGGCGGTATCAGCCCCGGCGAACTCATCGCCTTCATCCTGTACGCCACCATCATCGCCGGCCCCATGGGAAGCTTTGCACGCATGTTCACGCGCCTTCAGGAAGGTTTGGGCGCGGCGGAACGGCTATTTGAGATTTTAGACACAAAAGGCGACATCCAGGACAGCCCTGAAGCCCGGCCCATGCCCGCCCTCAAGGGCCGGGTCGAGTTCGACCACGTCCACTTCCATTACCGGGAGGACCAGGAGGTGCTCTCCGGCATCGACTTCACCGTGGAACCGGGCCAGATGGTCGCGCTGGTGGGGCCGAGCGGCGCGGGCAAGAGCACGCTGGTGCTGCTTCTGCACCGCTTCTACGATCCGGTCGAGGGGGAGATTCGCATCGATGGCCTGCCGATAAAGAGCGTCGCCCTCGAAAGCTATTTGCGGCAGATCGCCCTCGTCCCGCAGGAGACCCTGCTGTTCGGCGGAACCATCCTTGAAAATATAGAATACGCCAGAGATGGCGCAAGTATTGACGAGGTCATCGCCGCCGCAAAGGCGGCCAACGCCCATCGCTTCATCGAGGAATGCCCCGAGGGCTACCAGACCGTCGTTGGCGAAAAAGGCATCCGCCTGTCCGCCGGGCAACGGCAGCGCATTGCCATCGCCCGGGCCATCCTGAAAAACCCGCAGGTCCTCATCCTCGACGAGGCCACCTCGGCCCTCGACAACGAATCCGAAGTGCTGATCCAGGAAGCCCTGGAGCGGCTGATGCAGGGGCGCACCTCGTTCGTCATCGCGCACCGGCTCTCCACCATCCACAACGCCGACCGCATCCTGGTGATGGACAAGGGGCGCATCGTCGAAAGCGGGACCCACGCGGCATTGATGGAAGCCAAGGGCCTCTATCACCGCCTTTACACGCTAAAAAGCCTGCAGATGGGCGAGGAAATCGAGGCGTGATCCATCCGTAGCAAAAAGCCCCCTGCCCCACTCATCGGGCAGCCCCCTCCGCACAACCCTCATCTCGCCCGGCGAAGCAATGGCGGATTCTTCATTGTGAGGGCTTGCTGCCACCAGGGCGCGGGCTCTTTCAATGTAATGTTCCGGTTTCGGCTTGTTCGGGTTTTCCCGATCGCAGGTGCAGCGTTCCCAGATAATAATCGACTTCAGCCAGGCCGGGTGCGGGTTCGCGGGCCTTCAGCTAATCGGCCTGGGCGCTTGGCCAGTCCCCATGTTGCGGGTGGAGGAATTTTGTTGCGTCATGAATGGTTGTGCGGTCTTTCACCACCCGCTGGAAAAGGCCGGGTTGACTCAGGGCCCTCGTAGAAAATTC
>QJZQ01000065.1 GCA_003246675.1 Nitrospirota bacterium
AAACTGGACAAGCCGCCGGTGAAGCTGGGCAATGCTTCCGGCCCTGAAGTCATCGCCGCTGGCCGGGAGGTGTTCGAAAACAATAAGTGCTTCAACTGCCATAAAGTGTTCTGGGAAGGCAACTCGGACCGTGGCCCCAACCTGGGTACCAAGCAGGTCGGCCTGTACTCCAATGATTATCTCAAGGAGCAGATTCTCGAACCGCGCAAGATTCAATCGCCTGGATTCGATGATCCCAAGTCGGTCAAAGCCATGCCCACCTATTACGGAGAGGATCTGAGCGACGACGAGCTGACCGCCCTGGTGGCCTATCTGAAGACCATGCGCGACCCCACGCACATGCCCGTCGAGGGCAAGCTAGGCGAACAGTGGACCTGGTGGGATGATCCCAAGATACTCGAAGAGGGTAAGGTGGTTTTCGAGGGCCTGGAACCCGCAACCGAAGGGCTCAACTGCGCCGTCTGCCACGGCAAGGACGGCATCCCGATGATGACCGGGGCTCTCGACTTCCGCAACAATAATGCGCCCGACACCGACAAGATGCCGGATCACGTCGATGCTAAACTGAAAGACTGGCCCGATGGCCTGTGGTACAAGCGCGTCACCCGCGGCGTGGACAACACCCCCATGGCTCCGTGGGGGACCATTTTCCCGCATCTGTACCTGTGGAAGGCCGAAGCCTACGCCCGCACCTTTCACGACCCACTCGATCAACGGACCGAAAAGCGCCCCATTCCTCCGATACCGACCAAGGAGGAGATCGAGTCCTGGACAAAGGACGGCCTGTTCCTCGACCCGCTTTACTAGGAACCTCGCGGCATTTGCAATTGCATCATCCACGGCTCTCCCGCAAGGGAGGGCCGTTTTTTTTTTTTTCAAATCCGTCCCCCGTATTCAATTAATCTGCTAAGATTCCAGTGGATTCAACTACAAAAGCCGCGGCTTTTTAGCCGCCTTCAATAGAAGAGGAGTTCGGCATGAGCCGCATCGATGATCTGATCAAACAAGGGCTGGACGAAAGCGGAGAGGTGCTGACGCTTCGGGAAAAATTTCTGGGCGTGCGCGGGCTCATGCAGCTCGCGGTCAACCCGGCCCTGGCCAACGTAAAAAAGCTGGTGCTGCCCAGCAACCAGGCGAGCGACGAAGGGGCCGAAGCCCTGGCCGAATCGCCCTACCTCCAAAACCTGGAAAGCCTCAACCTGAACCACAACGAAATCGGCGACGACGGGGCTATCGCCCTCGCGCAAACGGAGAACATGCCCAAACTGCGGGAACTGTCCATGTTCGGCAACGCCATCGGCGACGCCGGAGCGCAGGCGTTCGCCAATTCACCGACCAGCAAAAAATACATCAAGCTCGACCTTTACAAGAATCAGTTCTCCAGCATCGGCTACAAGGCTCTCACCGAGTCGGAAAACCTGAAGAACTGTGAGGAGCTGGAAATCTACCGGGATTGAGGCCGGCCCTCTTCTTCCCACTGGGCAGGGGTGAAGGTCTTGATCTGCAACGCGTGGATGAGCTTGGGATGGCCGTTGATCTGCTCGTCGAGCGCGGTGTACACCATGCGCACACGGTCGATCAGGTTCACATCTTCAAAGCGGGGGGATACCACGAGGACCTGGTAGTGCCCGGCTCCGCCCGCGGCTTTATGGCCACGGTGCAGGTGGCTCTCGTCGATAATGCCCACATACAGGGCGTCCAGCTTTTCCTTGAGCGTGCTATCGATGATCTGTATTTTTTCCATCAGCGTCTTTCCTGGTTAAATTCATTCGTCCCTATCGGACCGCAGGCCGATGCCGGGCAGGTTGAAAAAGTTTTTCAGTGAGCGGCCATATTTCGCGTGCACTTCGTTTTCCTCCGGTTTCAGCAGGGGAGCACGGCAGCGAGCGCATACGGGGATTTTTTCGGCGTCGTAACTGCGCACCCGGTTTTTGACTTGGCAGGCGGGGCAGGTTAAGATGATGAAAGGTGTTTCGCTCATGCTTCATCATATCAAACCGCCGCCGGGAATCAAACCGCTTCCCGATGGCGCGAGGAAACTTCATGCAGGTTCACTACACCCAGATTCCGGGCGGGAAGATTCCCCTCGGCACAAAAATATCCCTGGCGCTCGGCATCATCGTTTCGCTGGTTCTGTTATTCATGTTCGCGTTCACGGCGTTCCTGATCGCGCTTGCGGTGGGCGTTTTGCTGTTCTTCCTGAGATTGTTCAAACCGCGTCACGGCATGCGCCCCCCCCCAATGCAAAACGGCGAAGGCCCCCGCCCTTATCACCGCCCTCCTCCGGGCCGCGACGACGATATTATCGACATTTGATGAGCGCAGCTCTCGCTCAACCGCGCCGCGGTTTATAAATGTGAGGAGCCGTGCCGTAAAACGACTGCGCCGCCTCCATGAGCGTTTCAGACAATGTGGGATGCGCGTGCACCGTGCGCCCCAGTTCGCTCGCCCGTGCGCCGGACTGCACCGCCAGCACCGCCTCGGCGATGAGCTCTCCCGCGCCGGCACCCACCACGCCCGCCCCCAGCACCCGTTCGGTCTCCGGATCGATAATCCACTTGGTCAGCCCCTCGCTGCGGCCCAGCGTTTGCGCCCTCCCCGAAGCGCCCCAGGGGAAGCGCGCCACCTTCACCGCCCTCCCCTCCCTGCGCGCCGCCTCTTCAGTGAGCCCGCACCAGGCGATTTCCGGATCGGTGAACACCACCGCGGGTAAAACCGGCCGATCGGCGCTTTCGCCACTCCCGTGAAGATGCTCGACCACGGCGCGGCCTTCGTGCGCCGCCTTATGCGCGAGCAGGGCTCCACCGGCGACATCGCCAACGGCATAAATGCCCGGCTCTTCCGTTCTCCCAAACGCATCGGTGGCGAT
>QJZQ01000073.1 GCA_003246675.1 Nitrospirota bacterium
CCTCGAATCCAAAGTCGAATTCTGGACCAAGGTTTATTCCGAGTACACGACCCGGCACGCCATCGTGCACGATGCCAGCAACGTCGAGATCGTCTATGAAGTCGTTTACCTGGGCGAAAAACCCCTGTCGCGCAGGTCGCGCGATCGCAAGCTGGATAAAGTCAAATCCAAATATCGCAAGATCCTGCGTTCCCTCGCCAAAAACCGCGATCCTTCAAAACTGACCGGCGAGAATCGCCGCGTTTATGACCTCGTCGGCGGAGACTTCAATACCGCCGCCCGCAACATCCGCGTTCAATTGGGGCAGAGAAATCAATTCAGGCAGGGCCTCGTCACCTCCGGTCTTTATATCGATCAGATCCATGAAATTCTCGCCAGTTACGGTTTACCCAAGGAACTCTCGGCGCTGCCCAATGTGGAGTCGTCCTTCCATCTGGGGGCCTACTCAAGTGCAGGTGCTGCGGGGATCTGGCAGTTCACCCGTGACACGGGCCGGCTTTTCATGCGGGTGGGGTACGACATCGACGAGCGGCGCGATCCCTTCCTCGCCACTCATGCGGCGGCCAAGCTGCTCAAGATGAATTACGAAAACCTCCAGAGCTGGCCGCTTGCCATCACCGCTTATAACCACGGTCAGGAAGGCATGCGCCGGGCCAAGAAGAAATTCGGGGACGATATCGGAAGGATAGTCCGCGAATACAAAGGGCGGACTTTCGGTTTTGCCTCCAGCAATTTTTACGCGGAGTTCCTTGCCGCCCTGCATGTGGTGCAGAATCAGGATAAATATTTTCCCGGGCTGGTGAAAGCCAGTCCACTGGCGCGCACCTCCATTGAATTTAATCATTACGTTCATATCAATTCCGTCAAACGGCACTTTGACCTGTCGCGTGACGAAATTGCAGAATGGAATCCTTCCCTCCGGCCGCCGGTTTTAAACGGCGAGAAGCGTATTCCCAAAGGCTACGTTTTTCATGCGCCCCAGGACAGGTTTCAGGATCTGAATTTGCATTATGCCAAATTATCCGACCAGGAACTCTTTGACGGGCAGGTGCGGTCCAATTGGTACACCGTTCGCCGCGGCGATACGCTGTCTGGCGTGGCTAACCGTTTTCGGACCCGGGTTTCCACGCTGAAGCGTCTCAATAACATCGGCCGGGATAATCGTATTTATGTGGGCCGCGTTCTTCGCCTGCCCGGCGCCGCAGGCTCGGCCGATGTACAGATGGCCCGGCTGCACGCTCCTGATAAGTCCTGGAAAACGGTGGGCACAAACTCTTACAAGGTGCGCCGGAACGACAATCTCACGGTTATCTCACAGCGGTTCAATACCCGGCCCGCCGAAATCATCAAGTTGAATAACCTGAAACACCCGGACAGGCTTCGTCCCGGCCAAAAGTTGAAGGTTCCCGAACGAATCCAGATGGCCGAAGCCAGTCTTCCGGAAGAGGTGGAAGCGAAAGTAACGGAGGAGGTTTCCGCTTCGAGCAGGTCTGTAAGCTCCGTTGCGAAGCCCTCTGAGGCTGCCGGCGTCAAGGTGCAGCTCGCCAGCCTGGATACCACTTATCGCATGAATACCAACCGTCCGGCGTTTTTGCCGGTGGCTTTCCGGAATGAGGCGCAGAAGCAGTCAAAAATTGGTGAGATCACCGTTGATTTCGATGAAACCCTCAGCCATTATGCCGAGTGGGCCGGGGTCTCCCTTTCACAAATGCGCAAGGTCAATAATCTGAAGAGAAGGGCTTCCATCGCCGTCAACCGCAAAATAAAAATCCCCTTCACCCGCACGGGCACGGAGGATTTCGAAGAAAAGCGGCAGGAATTCCATAAAGCTATTCAGGAAGACTTTTTCAGCAACTTCAGTGTCAGCAAGCTGGTGGTGCGTGAGGTGGAGCAGGGAGAAACCATCTGGGAACTCTGCAACGATATGTACTTCATCCCCTTCTGGCTTTTGAGCAGCTACAATCCGGATAAAAACATCCACGCCCTCGCCGTGGGTGAATCCATTGTCATCCCCATCATCGTTCCTGTTAAAGCCACCGATACCTAAGCCTGTTCTACCGGCATAGCCGAAGCGCTTCTTCCAGTGCCGCCAGGTGCGCCTGAACCCGCAGATGGATGGGGTGCGCCGCTGGCGTCTCTAGCGTCAGGCACCGCCGGGTTCCTTTCCACAATGAATAGATCGCCATGGGCCACCAGTCCATTTCCCGGCCGTCCGAAAGATGGTGAATGACGCCGCCCTCCGCGGGCAGGCCGTCGATTTCCGTATCCCTGTTTATGGGCAGGATGCCTTCCACCGCCTTTAGAATCTCGTCCCCGATATAGGCTCCTTCATCGACCTGGCCTTTCTGGTAAAGATAGTAACCCGGGCTGTCGATATCCTCATGCAGTTCCAGGGAAAGATCGAAGCGCGCGCTGAATACCGTTTGCACCAGGGTCACCTCCAATGGTGGAGCGGGCGATTTGAACTCGCGGTTCAGGTCCCGGTCTTCCCGGTTGTGTCGGGTGCCGGCTTCGTAGCCATGCGGGTTGATGCATGGGATGAGGGTCAGCTCCCAGTCGGCGAGATATTTACGGAAGCGCGCGGACTCGACAAACTCCATCAATGCCAGGACGCCGGCCGGCTCGTCGCCATGAATGCCCGCCGAGATCAATGCTCGCCGGGGTGCTCCGCGCCCGAGAACAATGGATTGGATGGGATATTTTACTTCGCCATGCGGCACTTCACCGAGCACACGGGTGGTTTCCTGGGGTGCCAGAGCGCGGTCCAGGCGTAAGAGCACCTCCGCGTAGCTGCGCCGGGTCATCGGGTTTTATCTTCGTAGCGGCATTCGGCTGAGATGGCGCAGAGCGAGCAGTCGAAAGCTTTTGCCTTGCAAACGTAGCGGCCGTGCAAAATGAGATATCGGTGCGCGTGTTGCAGCCAGCGCCGGGGGGTCACTTTCAGTAAGCGGGTCTCGGTTTCGAGAGGCGTTTTGCCCGGTGCAAGCCCCGTCCGGTTAGCGACGCGGAACACATGCGTATCGACGGCAATCGTGGGCTTGCCAAAGCCTTCGTTGAGGACGACGTTGGCGGTTTTTCGACCCACCCCTGGCAGAGCTTCCAGATCGTTGCGTTCTTCCGGCACTCGTCCGTTATGCCGTTCCAGAAGCAGGCGGCATGTGGCGAGAACGTTTTTAGCTTTCGTCGGAGCGAGGCCGATGGGCCGAAGAAGACGCGCAAGGTCCGGTTCCGGCAATTCGAGGAGTGCCTCGGGGGTGGGGTGCTTGTGGAATAGCTCGCGGGTTACGGCGTTGACCGACTTGTCGGTGGCTTGGGCGCTCAGGATCACCGAGATGAGAAGTTCGAAATGATTGCGGTAAACGAGTTCCGAGCGGGCATCGGGCAGGCTGTCGGCGAGCTTGCGATACAGCCGGTTGATGGTGTTGGAGTCCAAGGCCGAGATGCTATTTTGCTCCAGGGGCGTCCGCCGCGCAGCGGACACCGACCCAGAAATCCTCGGTCATGTCGGTCTCGCCGGGGTAGCGGATGGTGACGCGGATGTTCTGATCCACGTCCAGCCAGGAAGCCCCGCGGATGACGCGATAGCTGACCCGCTGCTGGGGTCCCTTGGGGTTTTTGACGGGGCTTTGGCTGTAATAGTGGTATGAATACCAATCCTCCACCCATTCCCAGACATTTCCCATCATGTCGTAAAGGCCGAAGGCGTTGGGCTTCTTTTTTCCCACGGTCGAGAGTTTGCGAACGGAATTGCCGCCGTACCAAAGCGCGTCCCGGTCGATGCCGTCCCCCCACGGGTTATCCGCAACGCTGCCTGCGCGGGCGGCGTATTCCCACTCCGCTTCGGTGGGCAGGCGGGCCCCGCGTCTATGGCAATAGGCGCGCGCCTCGTGCCATTGAATGTGGGTGATCGGGTAGTCCGGGCCCTGGACCACCGCGTTGTTGACCTTCATCAAGGTGTCCCACTTCTTTTGGGTCACCTCGGTGATATCGATGTAGAAAGGGTCCAGGCACACCTTGTGGGCCGGTTGCTCGCGAGTATTTTCCTCGTCGTGCTCATAAAAGAACTTCTTGTCGGTTCCCATCATATAGCAACCGCCTGGAAGCCGCTTCATGCCTTCGGGAGTTTCGGACGCCAGGGCCGGTGCCGCGGAGAGCAGGAGCGCCCCGGCAATTATGTAACGGATCAGAATTTTCATGCGGTCCATTTTACTTTGGAAGCCGCTCTTGTCAAGGGGGAGGATGGATATAGCGTGGGTGCGGAAGGGCAATTAGAGAAACGGCCTGCTTGATTGCAAGCGGCCATGGATGAAGGTGAATCAGAGGAGACCGCTTTGTTTGTAGGCGACGGTCACCATGCCTTTATGGCGGTTGACGCACCAGCTGGTGAAGCTCATGAGACCCCCCTTGCCGCCGAACCAGACCGCTTCGCGTTGATCGACGGTATCGGGGTGGCCGTATTGGTTTAGGAGTTCTTCGAGGATATTGTTGGCGGTGCGGTCGCATTCATCGCCTGTGTTCTCATCGCGCACGCGGTCGAACTCGACAAGAATCTGCTCCACTCGCCGCGAGGCTTCCTGGATCTGTACGACCACGCGGGCGGGTTCGCCGAAGATAACGGTCGGCCGGGTCAGGCATTGATACACGCCAGGGTAGGGGCAGGGGCCCGCGGTGTCATCGTCGCGAACGGCATCCGCCTGCTTAAGATCCATGCCGAAGCGGTAACCCTCGTAACCTTCAATACTGGCGAGCTTATCGTCCGCCCGGGTCTCTCCGGGAGCGATAAAAGACAGGGCGAGAATCAATGCGAATGATGATATAAGGCGCATCGGTGACCTCCGATTTCCATATCTTAAGGTCGCATAATAAATGAGAGGCTGCAACGGGAAAATCCGCGGTCTATGCCTGATCGGCCGAGTGACAGAATGGGGCGCTCTGGGGCAGGGGGAGAAGGATTGAATTATCGCTCAATCGAGCTGCTTTTGTGCGGCTCCATATTCTTGCAGCGAGGTGACATCCATCTCTTTATTTTTGAGCGCCTGTAAAGCCCGGAGTAGCGCGGCTGCGCCAGCCATGGTGGTGCAATAGGGGAGGTTCAGGTTGAGCGAGGCCCGGCGCAACGAGAAGGAATCGCGAATGGCCACATCCCCGAACACCGTATTAATGACAAAATGAGCCTGACCTCCATTGAGTGCTTCCACGACATGAGGCGAACCTTCTTTGACCTTATTCACCGGGGTGGCTCTAAGCCCGTTCTGCCGCAAATGATCCGCGGTGCCGCGGGTGGCGAGAATATCGTACCCCAATTCCTGGAACCCACGTGCGATGTCCACGGCGCGCGATTTGTCGGCGTCCTTCACGCTGATAAAAACGGTCCCGGCCTGGGGCAGGCGGATTCCCGTGGCTACCTGCGATTTTGCGAAAGCGAGACCAAAGTCCTGGTCGATGCCCATGACTTCCCCGGTGGATTTCATCTCCGGACCGAGCAGGATATCTACGCCGGCGAACTTGTTGAATGGAAAGACCGACTCCTTCACGGAAATGTGGTTGAGCCTCGTCACCTCGCTCACACCGAGTTCGCGTATGCTTTTGCCCGCCATGATGCGGGCTGCAAGCTTGGCCAGGGGCAGGCCCGTCGCCTTGCTCACGAAGGGAACGGTGCGCGAGGCGCGCGGGTTGACTTCCAGAATGTAGAGTTGCCCGGCCTGAACGGCGAACTGGATGTTGATCAGGCCGACGACACCGAGCTCAAGCGCCAGGGCTTTTGTCTGTTTTTTGACTTCGTCGATCATGCCGGGTTCGAGGGAGAAGGGCGGCAGGGAACAGGCGCTGTCTCCGGAGTGGATGCCGGCTTCTTCGATGTGTTCCATGACGCCACCGATCATCACCTCGACACCGTCCGACAGGGCGTCCACGTCGATCTCGGTGGCGTTTTCCAGAAACTTGTCGATGAGGATGGGGTGCTCGGGTGAGGCTTGAACAGCGCTTGTCATGTAATACCTGAGGCGGTCTTCGTTATAAACGATTTCCATGGCCCGGCCGCCAAGAACGTAGGACGGACGTACCACCACGGGGTAGCCAATTTTACTGGCGATCGCCGTGGCTTCCTCGAACGAGGTGACGGTATCGTTCGCGGGTTGCTTGAGGCCCAGGGTGTCGAGCACGCCCTTGAAACGCTTGCGATCCTCGGCGCGGTCGATATTGTCGGGAGAGGTGCCGATGATGGGCGTCCCCGCCTTGGCGAGGGCCATGGCCAGTTTAAGGGGCGTCTGCCCGCCAAACTGGACGATGACCCCATGGGGTTTTTCCACATCCACGATATGGAGGACGTCTTCCAGCGTCAGCGGTTCGAAGTACAGGCGGTCGGAAGTGTCGTAATCGGTACTCACCGTTTCGGGGTTGCAGTTGACCATGATGGTTTCAAACCCGTCTTCCTTGAGGGCGAAGGAGGCATGCACGCAGCAATAATCGAATTCGATTCCCTGGCCAATGCGGTTGGGCCCGCCCCCCAGTATCATGATTTTTTTCCGGTCGGTCGGCTGCGCCTCGCATTCCTCCTCGTAGGTGGAGTAAAGGTAGGGCGTGTGCGCCTCGAATTCCGCGCCGCAGGTATCCACCCGTTTATAGACCGGGACGATGTTCTCCTTGCGCCTCTTTGCCGCGACATTGGCTTCCGGAACGCCGAGAAGGCCGCCCAGAAAACGATCGGAATAGCCCCAGGCCTTCGCCTGCCGGAGCAGGCCGGCGGGCAGGTCCTCAAGGGAACCGGCGGCCTTGACCTCGGCTTCCAGCTCGATGAGTTCGCTCAGGTTATGGAGAAACCAGGGGTCGATGGCCGTGAATTTGTGCAGGGTATCGATGCTGACGCCGCGCCGCAATGCCGCCGCCACCTGCCAGATGCGGTCCCAATAGGGCAGTTTGATGAGTGAGTTCAGGGTTTCGATCTGCTCCTCTCGGGTGACCGCTTCCTTGAGGAGGGGGATGTTTTCATCCAGACCGTTGCTGCCGATCTCCAGCGAGCGCAGGCATTTCTGCAGCGCTTCCTTGAACGTACGGCCGATGGCCATGGCCTCGCCGACGGATTTCATCTGTGTCGTGAGCAGGGGCTGGGCGCCGTAGAATTTTTCGAAAGTGAAACGCGGCACCTTGACCACGCAATAGTCGAGAGTGGGCTCGAAGGAAACGGGTGTGACGCGGGTGATGTCGTTGCGGATTTCGTCGAGGGTGTAGCCCACCGCCAGCTTGGCGGCGATCTTGGCGATGGGGAAGCCGGTGGCTTTGGACGCCAGCGCCGAGCTGCGCGACACGCGCGGGTTCATTTCGATGACGATCATTTCTCCGGTTTGCGGGGAAACCGCGAACTGGATGTTGGAACCGCCGGTAGCCACACCGATCTCGCGGATAATGGCGATGGAGGCGTCGCGCATGCGTTGGTATTCTTTATCGGTCAGCGTCTGCGCCGGGGCCACCGTGATGCTATCGCCGGTGTGGATGCCCATGGGATCGAAGTTCTCAATGGAGCACACGATCACCACGTTGTCCATTCGGTCGCGCATCACCTCCAGTTCATACTCCTTCCAGCCCAGGAGGGATTTTTCGATCAGCACCTCACGGTTGGGGCTTGCGGCCAGGCCGGAGGACACGAGGTTCTCGAATTCTTCCTCGTTTTCGGCGATGCTGCCCCCGGTGCCGCCAAGGGTGAACGAAGGCCGGATGATGGCCGGAAAGCCGGTGTCTTTGACGATGGCCCAGGCCTCGGCGAGGCTGTGGGCATGCCCGCTGGGCGCAACCTCGATGCCGATGCGGGCCATCGCCTGCTTGAACAGATTCCGGTCTTCCGCTTTCTGGATGGCGGGCACATCGGCGCCGATGAGTTCCACCCCGTATTTCTCCAGGACGCCGTTTTCCGCCACCGCGAGGGCGGTGTTCAGGCCCGTTTGGCCGCCCATGGTGGGCAGAAGAGCGTCGGGCCGGTCGCGGGCGATGATTTTTTCCACCACCTGCGGTGTCACCGGTTCGACATAGGTGCGGTCGGCGAATTCGGGATCGGTCATGATGGTGGCGGGATTGCTGTTGAGGAGGATGACCTGATAGCCTTCCTCCTTGAGAGCCTTGCACGCCTGGGTCCCGGAATAGTCGAACTCGCAGGCCTGGCCGATAACGATGGGACCGGCACCGATGAGTAGAATTTTTTTTATGTCGGTACGTTTTGGCATCAGTTCTTGTACCTATCTTTATGGAGGACGATGGAAGCCGCGCCGAGGGGCCGGAAAATTATAATAGCGGTGTGGCGGAGCATCAGTTCTTGTAAATATCGTTAAGCGCTATATTTCGCGACCGCTCCCACTTCAGGTTCATGTAGCCTAAGCGATGCATCAGTCGAACGCGTTCCCGGGGGATGCCCTGGGCGATCTTGACTTGTTCCAGCTCTTCGCGCGCCAGGTTGAGGCCGGCGATTTCCTTTTCGAGATTTTTCCTGGACAGGATTAGATCCTCCCGCTCTTCGCGCAGGCGGGCGGTTTTTTTCTCGTTAGGCCCCTTGGCCAGTTTTGCCGCCAGTTTGTCCAGGGCCTTGTCGGCCTTGGTCAGCCGCGAGTGCAGATCCTTGACCTTTTTGCTCAGGGCCTCCAACTGCTTGTGCAGCATCGTTTCCTGCGCGGCGAGTTTTTTGACCTCGGCGCGGATGAACGGTACGCTCTCGCTGGGATGGTAGCAAAAATTTCCGCTGAAAAAATAAGCGTTCTGGTGCGGAAGCAGTCGGCCCTGGAAAATATCGTTCTTACCGAACATCAACTCGCCCGGCTCCTGCAGGACCTCGTATTTTTTGTTGTCGAACAGGTTGCAGACGATCACGCGGTCCTTTTTCAGTTTGAGAAGGGCGAATAAACCGTGCACATTGCCCTGGAACCCTTCGAAAGCCTCCGCCATTTCCAGATCACCCATATTCCGGGCTTCCGCTGTGATGGCCGCAAGGAGATTGGGGGTTCCCTCGGCGGGTTGCCGGTCGAAAATGAACCATTCAATGAATAAGCCCATGCGATTTTCGTAGGCCCGGTCATCGTCATAAATCATCCCCGCCGATTCCTGATACGTTTGTTTTGCCTGCGGCAGCGTTTCAGAATGGCGGCGCTGGGTGGCCCGCTCCATGAGTTGCTCGTACCAAGGCGCCGGATTCACCTGTGGGCCTCCATCATGGCCACGAACTTTTGGAACAGGTGGTCCGAGTCGTGCGGGCCGGGTGAGGCTTCGGGGTGATACTGCACGGAAAATAGCGGCAATTCCCTGTGGCGAAGGCCCTCGACCGTTTCGTCGTTTAAATTGATGGAGGTGACCTCCACCCCCTCCTGCAGGGAGCCCTGGTCGATGGCGAAGCCGTGGTTTTGTGCGGTGATCTCGACCTTGCGCGTCGCCAGGTCCATCACGGGCTGGTTGCCGCCATGGTGGCCGAAGCGCAGTTTGTACGAACCCGCACCTAGCGCGAGGCTCAGGATCTGATGGCCCAGGCAGATACCAAATATCGGCACCCGGCCAATCAGGTTGCGCACGTTTTCGATGGCGTAGGAGACCGCCGCCGGGTCGCCAGGGCCGTTGGACAGGAAAACCCCGTCGGGCCGGTCTTCGAGTATTTCCGCGGCGGTCGTGGAGGCGGGCACGACGCGCACCTGACAACCGGCCTGCACCAGCTTGCGCAGGATGTTCTGCTTGATGCCAAAATCGTAAGCCACGACACGGCAGTTCTGCCCGGAAGGAGGACGGGGCAGGGTTTGGCCCGGCAGAAGTTCCCATTCGCCTTCATCCCAGTCGTATGGAGCGGCGCAGGTGACTTCGCGCACCAGGTCACGGCCGGTCAGGCCGGGCAGTTTTCTTGCCTTTTCCACCAGGGTGGCCGGGTCGAGCGTGCGGGTGGAGATCACCGCCTGCTGGGCTCCCTTATCGCGAATGTGGCGGGTGAGCGCCCGGGTGTCCAGGCCCTGAAGGCCGAGCACTCCGTGCTGGCGCAGAAAGTCATCGAGGGTTCCTTGCGAGCGCCAGTTGCTGGCGATACCCGATAGCTCCTTGATGATAAATCCCTTCAAATACGGCCGTGCGGATTCGAAATCCTCCTTGTTGATGCCATAATTGCCGATCAGCGGATAGGTCATCACCACCATCTGACCGCAGTAGGAGGGATCGGTGATCACCTCCTGATAGCCGGACATGCTGGTGTTGAAGACGATTTCACCCTCGGCCTCGCCTTCGGCGCCGAAGGAGCGGCCGCTAAAGGTTCGGCCATCGGCCAGGGCGAGCAGGGCGGGGCGGCTCATGAGCGGCTCCCTTCCCCGCCGGGGGCGGAGTAAACCGTTTTCCCCGCCACCAGGGTGTGCATGATTTTCCCCCGCACGGTCCAGCCGTTGAAGGGGGTGTTCTTGCTGCGCGATTTGAATTGGGAGGCGTCGATGACATATTCCGCCGCCGGATCGAATACCACCACGTCCGCATCGGCCCCGGGCTTGAGTGTCCCCTTGTCCAGATTGAAGAGGGCCGCCGGGCGGGCCGTGAGTTTATCCACCGCGCGCACCAGGGTGAGGACCTTGTCTTCCACCAGCCTCATGGTGAGCGGCAGCAGGGTCTCCAGGCCGACAATCCCGAAACAGGCGGCGCTGTATTCCACCTGTTTGTCCACCAGGTCGTGAGGCGCATGGTCGGTGGCGATGATGTCGATGGTATCGTCGGCGAGGCCGGCGAGAATCGCGTCGATATCCCGCCGGGCTCGGAGCGGCGGGCTCATTTTTGTGTTGGTGTCGTAACCGCGCACCG
>QJZQ01000226.1 GCA_003246675.1 Nitrospirota bacterium
GGCCCCTTGACCGTTGAAAAATATCCCGGCCCCATCTGCGATGCGGGAAACACTTTGACGAGGGTCGCACCGAGCGTCCAGGCCCGTTCGATTTCGCTGGGAGTGAGCGCACCGGGGAAATAAGGCAGGGATCGCTCGCGGCAATAATCCGCGACCGCATCATTCAGGGTGGGAGCCACGATGAACCGCGCCCCGGCTTCTTCCGCCCGTTGCGCATCCGCCGCGTTTCTCACCGTGCCCGCGCCGAGGCAGACTCCGGCGGGAAGCCGGTGGGCGGCCTGACGAATCAGGCCATAAGCGCCGGCCGTATTGAGGGTGATCTCGATATGCGAAAGGCCCCCCTCCACCAGCGCATCGAGAACGCCCGGCAGGCTGGCCTCATCGGCGCCGCGCACGATGCCGAGAACCGGCAGAGAAAGAAAGCTCTCAAGATCGAAACCCGTCACCGGCATGGTTTCAGATATTCGCTTCCGTGGTCAGCTTGTCGTAGAACCCCAGATAGTCATCCTTGTGATCGCTTTCACGCAATTTCATCGCGGCGCGGGGATGCAGGTCGAGCACTCCGGTGATCATGTAAGGGATGGTGTAGCCCCATTCGATTTCCTTGCGCAGGTCCACGAACTCGGTCTCCAGAACTTCGAGGATGGGCCGGATGTCAAACTTGGGGTTTTTAAGGAAGCCCAGAAGGAGTTCCAGCGGGCAATTGCCCGCCGCACGGCCGATCCCCAGGATGGTGCCGTCGAGGTAGTTGATGTTCTGAATGATCGACTCGATGGTGTTGGCGAAGGCCAGCTGCTGATTGTTGTGCGCGTGGATGCCTATCTCGCGCGTCCTGAGCGCCTTCTTGTATTTCTTGGCAAGGTAGGCAATCTGCTCAGAGTACAGGGCGCCGAAGCTGTCGACCAGGTAAACCACATCCACGCCGCTTTCCTCTTCGATCTGCTCCAGGGCTTCGTCCAGCTCCCGCTCGCGCGCGTGCGAAACGGCCATGATATTGATGGTGGCCTCGTAACCCTTTGACTTGATGGTGTTCACCATGTCGATGGCCTTGTCGATGTCTTTGACATAGGAGGCCACGCGGATCATATCGATGTAACTCTCCCCCCGCGGAACCAGGTCGCTGGGGTTGAAGCGGCCGATGTCGCCCATGACGGAAATCTTGCATTTCTTTTCCGTATCCCCCACAATATTCTCGAGGTCTTTTTCGGAGCAGAATTTCATGGGGCCGAATTCCGATCGGCTGAACTGGCTTTCATCGGCCTTGTAGCCAAGCTCGATATAATCGACACCGGAATTATTCACCGCCTGGAACACGCGGCGCACCATTTCATCACTGAATTTATGGTTGTTCATCAGTCCGCCATCGCGGATGGTACAGTCGAGCACTTTGATTTCTTTACGGTACATGCGGCTCCATGGCTCCCAAAAGTAAAAAGGCCCCCAAAGGGTACCTATTAATTAATAGGGGTGTGTAGAAGTACTTGATTATATTTAGATTAATTTCCGGGGTCAATGAGATATTTCGTTTCAGGCGCGTGTAAAGCTCTTTTTCCGACCCCTAGGCGGGTTTCCACCGCGTCCGGCGAGGCCGCGCCTCCGTTTTTCACTGTCAACGCTTTGAAAATTAATGAAATCGTATGAATTACTGGCTCGTTAAGCAAGAACCCGCCAAATACAGCTGGGAACAGTTTGTGAAGGATGACGGCACCTTCTGGGACGGTGTGCGCAATTTTCAGGCCCGCAACAACCTCAAGTCGATGAAAAAGGGGGACCGGGTGTTTTTTTACCACAGCGTCACCGGCAAGGAAATTCGCGGCGTGGCCGAAGTTGCCCGCGAAGCCTATCCGGACCCCTCCGGCGGCGAGGGGGGCTGGGTGATGGTGGACCTGAAACCGGTTTCTCCCCTGAAAAAATCCGTGACCCTGCAGGACATCAAAGAACACCCGGACTTGCAGGACATACCCCTCATCAAGCAGTCCCGTCTTTCGGTGATGCCGCTCGACGCAAAATCCTTTCAACTCATTTTAATGCTGGGAGCCACATCCCTTGCCGGCAAATGAGATGGGGGCCCTCCGGCCAAGGCCCACGCTGACCACCCGTCTCGCCCGGACGCTCGCTGCCCTGCCCCTCTGTTTCATCCTGCTTCACCCGGTGAAGGCCCTGGCCGCAGACGCGCCCTGCAGCGAAACCGTGCTTTCACTCAAAAAACCGCTGAAAACCGTCCAGAACCTGGGAGGGCTCTTCGTTCTCTTCGATAAGTTCCCGGCCCTGGCCAATCAATCCGCCCTCGCCATCCAGCTCGACTCCAAGATGCTGAAGGTCCACCACGCTCTCGCCTATCTCTGCGACACCGAGAACGGCGTGCCCCTGGACGAACTGGCGACCTATGTCAGCCGCAAAATGGGGCAGCTCGGGGAAGAAGGTTTCAGGGAAAAACATAGCGTCCTGGGGAGGCCGGAAAAAGAGATTCAGGCCTGGATCGAATACGCCGCCCTCGCGCAGAAGCTCAAATCCCGAACCCTCGATGCCGCCCGCCTGCAAAGCACCCTCGCCCAGGCCGCGCCCTACTTTAACCGTTACCGGGAACTTGCCCTCGATAGCGCAAAGACCCCGGAAGACCTGCTCAACGCCGCAACAACACTGAATAAAGACGTCAGCGCGTTTCTCGAGCAATCCCCCTACCTGGCCCTCGCCCTGAGGGAAAAGGCCCAGATCCCATACTGGGACATCGATGAAAACCACGGTGGATCTTGACCTTTCGTTATAGCGAAATATCGTTTAAAATGTTGCGGGGTATCGCTTCCGCGGGGGATCGGCAGGCGAGCGGCATCTACTTTCGTATTCATATAATGGAGACAGCCTGATGAAACATTTTCTGGTCATTGGCGGCACCGGCGTGATGGGAACCTCCGCCATCCAAGCCATCCGCACGCACTACGGCAAAGACGCGTTCATTCTCGCCAACTGGTACGGCAAGGAGGACACCGGTTTAAAAATTGAAGGTGCGGATGAAACCCTGTTCGGCGACATCACCGACCCCGCGTGCCTGAGCGCCATCAAGGCCTGCAACTCCGGCACCTTCGACGGCCTGTTCTACGCCACCGCGCTGGGCGATGTCGGCATCCCCATCAAGGAAGCCACCCAGGAGCAGATCGCAAAATCCAACCGGCTGTCGTTCGACCCCATCCCCATGCTGGAGAACAGCCTGAATGTGGACCTGATCGTCACCTATTCAACCTTTTATGTGATCCGCCACCAACTGGCCACCTACGGTGCGATGGGCTACTCAAAGGAAGCCATCGAACGGTATACGGTGCATCCCGGTAAATCCCGCCATGCCTGCATTCGCGCGGGGCTGTTCGAATCGCCCTCGTCGCGCGGCATCAAACTCCTGCTCAGGAAGGTGGCCAAGAACACCGAAAACCTGTCGGACCCGCTTTTGCGTTCCTACTTCGAGAATGTCCCCTCCAGCGAGGGGATCAAACGTTTCGAGGAGGGAATTTTCGCGGAAGAGAAGGAAACCTACGGCGATGCCCGCACCACACAGGAAGACCTGTACCAGGCCCACCTGGAACTGTTCCGCTCCGAGAATCCCGTGTTCATCAACGTGTGCGGCAAACGCATCTGGGAGACCGACCAGCCTCTGCTGCTCAAGGATTATCTTTGAAAATCCCCGGCTTCCCGGCCAATGCCGGGGAGCCGGGCACTCCTCTCTAGGCATTCATAATATTTTGATTTATAATGCCTTATCGTAAGCACAACCGTGCTGGAACGATGCCCCTGCGCGCGGCCCTAATAATTATCGAGGAATAATTCGATGCCCAGCCATTCTATCGAAACCGCCCCCTACTCCACCGACCCGTCGCTCAACAGCGTCCTCAAGGGAGTGGTCAAGGATGTCAAGGAACACGCCGACCGGCTGATG
This sequence comes from Nitrospirota bacterium, assembly GCA_003246675.1. Lineage (GTDB taxonomy): Bacteria > Nitrospinota > Nitrospinia > Nitrospinales > VA-1 > SZUA-259. Next base: position 3,926 of record QJZQ01000226.1, read on the forward strand.
GGGCAAATCCGCGAGCTCTCCAGCATCGGGCGTTCGCTCTCCGGCGTTTACGACCTGGACGACCTGCTGGAGAAAATCGTCGACAATGCCCGCGCCTTCACCCGGGCCGATGCCGGCACCTTATATATGAAGGAAAACGACCAGCTGCACTTCAGCATTTTCCAGAACGACAGCTTGGGGATACGGCTCGGCGGCAAGACCGGCGGCACCATCCCCTACCCCCCCATCGCCCTCGAAAAGAGCAATGTTTCGGCCTTCGTGGCTCTTAACGGAGCTTCGATCAACATTCCCGACGTGTACGACGCCACGCTGCACGACTTCACGGGCCCGAAAAAATTCGACCAGGCCACGGGGTACAGATCCAAATCGATGCTCGTGGTGCTGCTCAAAAATCATGAAAACGACATCATCGGCATCCTCCAGCTTTTAAACGCCAGAGACGCAAGAACCGGCAAAGCGGTGCCCTTTTCATCGGACTGCGAGAACCTGACCCAGTCTCTCGCCTCACAGGCCGCAGTGGCGATCAGCAACGTCAAGCTCATCACCGACATGGAGAACCTGTTCGAGGCCTTCGTCAAGGTAATGGCCACCGCCATCGACGAAAAGTCCCCCGCCACGGGCGGGCACATCCGCCGGGTAGCCCATTTGACCCTCACCCTCGCCGAGACGATTCATAACAAGGAGACCGGCCCCTTCAAACACATACATTTTAATGAAGACCAGATGCACGAACTGCGCATCGCCTCGTGGATGCACGACATCGGCAAGGTGACGACGCCCGTGGAAATCATTGAAAAATCGAAAAAACTGGAAACCATCTTCGACCGCATCGAGCACGTGCGCCTGCGCATGGACTACCTGGTCCAGAAAACCCGCAACCAGGGCCTTAAAAAACAGGTCGAAGCCCTGAAAAAGGGGGCCTCCTCCGGGGAGCTGAGCGCCATCGAGGACGAAACCCGCCGTCAGGTCCGGCAGTTGCTTGAGATTCGGGAGTTCTTGACGCAGTGCAACGAACCGGGAGAAACCCTGGACGATGACAAGATCGAGCGGCTTGCCGCCATCGCCGAAAAAACATACATCGACGACTCAGGCGAGAGGCGTCCCCTGCTCACACCGAACGAACTGGAAAACCTCAGCATCCGCAAGGGCAGCATCACCGAGGCGGAACGCAAGATCATGAAAGAGCACGCTTATATGACCCTCAAGATGCTGAGCCAGATCCCCTTCACCAAAAAGTTCCGCAATATCCCTCACTTCGCGGGAGCCCACCACGAATGTCTGGACGGTTCCGGTTACCCGCTCGGCCTCAAGGGAGAGGAAATCCCCTTTGAGGGCAAGTTGATGGCGGTCACCGATATCGCCGAAGCCCTGACCTCGGCCGACAGACCCTACAAGAAGGCCATGCCCCCGGCGGAAGTGCAGCGGGTGCTGCGCTCTCTCGCCAGACAAGGCAAGCTGGACCCCGACCTGGTGGAACTGTTCATCGAAGAGGATGTCTATGGAGCCTACCAGAGAAAATACGAAAACCAACCGCGGGAGGAACCCGGACTGGGGCCGGCGCCGGGGCGGCGGCAAGCAAGCGGCGATAGCGCGTAACACCGCTTTGCAAGAGGAAGGATGGAAAGTATTGTTCTATTCTTGACAGCGTTGCGAAAACCGGGGAAAACCCGGAACTATTTCTTCTTCGGCTTGTAGGGACCCGTGCGCATGTAGTTATCGTTCATCTTCATGTGCTCATCGATTTGGACATCGTTGTTCTTCGGGTCCGCCGTGAGCTCATTGAGCTGCTTGAACGCCTCATTCTTTATTTTACCCGACACCAAACGAGTCCGGTTCGTGCGCACCCGGGTTTTATCTTTCTTCAGGCCTTCATTGTATTTCTTTTTATCTTCGTGCGAGATATTGATAACCATAACGCCTCAAAAGGTTATATTTGAACGGAGCCGTTTGCGGCCCCTTTAAAACCCTGGCTTCATGTTAGCAGAAATCCATGCCCATTGAAGTAATAAAAAGCGTACTCGAACAACCCGGGCCACCCTCGCCCGAGGCCGCGGCGAGGATCAACGCCATCGATCCCTACGAGATCGCCCGCCGTCTGCACGAGCTTGCGCCGGAAGATAAAGTCCGCCTTTTCAATCTTCTTGAAGGCACTGAAAAGCGCCAGATCGTCCTGTACGAGACAGATCAGGACAGCCGCATGGAAATCCAGGAGGAGCTCGAGCCCGATGTGCTCGCCCGCCTGATCGAGGACATGCCGGAGGACGAGGCGGCGGATATCCTGCAGGAACACAGTGAGGAGACCCGCGATGAAATCCTGGGCAGGATGGAACCCCGTGAAGCGGGAACCATCAAGGATCTCATCACCTATGAGGAGGAAACCGCGGGCGGCCTGATGACCGTCCGCTTTAACGAGGTGCGTGGCAACCCGACGGCGGCCGACATCCTCATGAGCATCAAGAGGGAAACCAATCAGGATATTCCGCCCTATTTTTATCTGCTGGACGAACGGCGGCGGCTGAAGGGCTACTTCAAGCTCAGGGATCTCCTCAATGTCCCGGCGCAGGCCCGGGCCATGGACTTCGTCCACGCCACGACGCCGAAGGTCCTGCTGGGCGATACGTGCGAAAAAGTGGCCAACCTGATGGACCATGAACAGCTCTCCACCATCCCCGTGGTGGACGAAAACGACGTCATACACGGCGTCATCACCTTCGACGATGTTATCCGCACCATGCAGGACATCGCCAGCGAGGATATCTTCACCATGGTCGGCACCGCCAAGGTGGACCCCTTCGCCAAGAGTATCGGCGCAAAAATCAGTGCCCGCGCCCCCTGGCTGCTGACCACCTTCCTTGGCGGCCTGGCGAGCGCCTTCATTTTAAGCGCATTCCAGGGAACCCTGGTGGAATTCACCACGATCATCCTGTTCATCCCCTTCGTCATCGGTCTTGCGGGCAACGTGGGAATCCAGGGCGCCACGGTCATCGTTCGCGGGCTGGCCACAGGGGATATTCAGGATGACAATTTACACACGGTCAGGCGCAGCGAACTGCTCGTGGGGCTGTCCAATGGATTGATTTTCGCGTTGTTATGCGGCTGCTTCGTGTGGCTGGTGGCCGCCCCGTTTTTAGCCGCAAGCCCCCTGCTCGGGCTCACGGTCGGCAGCGGCATTTTTCTCGCGGTGGCCATGGCCAGCGTGATCGGCACCTTCACGCCCACGCTGTTCATCCGGCTGGGCATCGACCCGGCCATCAGCACCGGGCCATTCGTCACGGTGCTCAACGACATCAGCGGCGTCGCCGTTTATCTGGCCACCGCCTGGTTTTACTTCAATTACTTCTAAACTCCCGGTCAGCGTCAGGCCTCGGGCTCATCGATTTCCACTTCAAGGAGCGGGGTGTCCACTTCCACGTATTCCCCCTCCCCGACATAAAATTCCTTGACGATGCCCTCGACCTCGGAGAGCAGGGTGAAATAACCCTCGGAAATGATTTCGGCCACCGCGGTTCCCCGAGTCACTTTATCCCCCCGGTCGACGAGATATTTGTCGATTTTTCCAGAAGTCATGGTGGGGTACATCGGCGACATGAGAATGTAGTCCAGCATCAAACGTGCCTCCTGATCACGGAACATATTGATACTCCGGGCAGATGATACCGCCCGGAAACAAAGCAAAAGCACCCGAGGGGGTGCAGGAAACCTCCCAAGCGGGTATACTTAAGGCAAAATAAAGAAAATACGCAAAGACGACCGGGCGGCCCCGCCCAACCGCCCGAGGGCGGAAAGAAAGGAAAGCATGGCCAAAATCACCTTGCAGAAGGGCGACAACCTGTTCGAGCCGCTGTCCAGAAACACCGGGGAAATCCTTGAGATTCTGGATCACCCCACAGGAAAAATCGTCAAAATCCGCTGGCGGGTGGAGGACCACCTGCCCCACGACACCGAACATTTTTACAAAAAAGTCCTGCGTGCGGTGAAAGAAGGGGAATACGAGTACACCCCCGCACGCCCCCACCAGACCCCTCATTCATAGGACAACTCCAGCCATCCGCGTCCGCTAAGCGTCCGGGCCTGCAAAACCGCTGTAATTTCCCGCCTTACTGCTTGTAGACGGTATGGGTCGGCCGGCCGGCGAGGATGTTTTCCTTGCCCCAGTTGGCGACATCCCGGAATTTTTTGGACTGAATAAAGCCGTTGAATGCCTCCTCGGAGCTCCAGTCGGAAACAATCAGGTAGGATTGCGCATCGTTCACGTCTTTATACAGGTGCGACGAGGAATGCCCTTCCATCTCATTCATCACCGTGAGAACGCTTGCAAAGGCCTTCTCGAAGACCTCTTCCTTGCCGGGGATCATCTTGTAGTTCATGCCAATGGTCACCATCGTTGCTGCTCCCTTGTAAAATAATGCGAAATTATAGAGAAAAGGATCAACAGCAAGCCCGCGGACTGCCAGGCCGAATCTGTTGTTTCTGAATCATAAAACCTCCGGCCGGAGAATGAAACCGCAAAATTAAAACGCCTGTCAAAGAAGCACCCCGCCCCCTTCAGCCGGGCGGAAGCGAAAGGGTACTCAGCCCCCCTGCCCCCTAAAAACCCACCCTCAGGAATACTCTGGCAAAATCCACCTAACCTATTGATTATTTTGATATTATGCATCCAATCGACTAGCCATAATCCCCCCGTAACAAACTAGCCCGGCCGCCGGAACCGAACCTGTTAATTTAAAACAGATTCATTTTTAAATTTAAAAATCTTCTGTATTTCCATTAATTACCTATAAAAACATAAAATACCCCATTTGAGGTATTGCTTTAACCGCCCTCTCTTTTTATATTCGACCTCATAAAGAGGTAAATGTAATTCTTAGGAAAACAATAATTACTGATAACGCCATCGTTAATCCATGACGTCTGAAAAAAAACCAACCCCTCAAAAAAAAGGGCCTGAAATGAAAAGTCAAACGAAGCCGGATACCTCCGCCAGCCATTCCCATGACGGATTTCCAGTGATCCTGCTGGATGAAAATAATTCGGTGCGAAAGATACGCGAATCCATGATGATGAGCAAATCGGAACTGGCCCGAAAGGCCAATGTGACGGTGCAGACCATCGACCGGGTCGAAAAAGGCAAGCCCTGCCGGCTGGACACCAAACGAAAGATCATCCTGGCCCTGGGTTACAAGCTGGGAGACCGGGAAAAAATTTTTTAAAGGCAGTCCACCAAGAGTGCATCGAGAGATATTTCTAATCACCGAACCCCTGCTTGCGCAGGTTTTACAGGAATCCAGAGGCCAATATTATGCGAAACGCCATGAAAAAGCTGATCATCGCGATGACTTGTCTCGTCCTCACCGCTTGCGCGGGCGGACACCAGTACAGGGTTGATAATATCGATGGCTCTTACTACCGCGTCCAGGAGATCGGCCACACCAATATCGCTCGCAAGGGGGCCCAATACAGCCTGTATGAATTGTGCACAAAAGCAGGTTTATGCCGAACGGTAGCCGAACGGACCTCTCTCAACCCTACCCTGCTGGAGCAGTTGGCGGGCCCAGGGGCCACAGTGGGTGGTGCGGATATTCTACGCCGTGGATTCGCGGATTCCGGTAGCACTGTGACCAACTCCGCCACCGGCGGTGCTGGCGGTGCCAGTGGCGCAAACGGATCAAGCGGTCAGGCAAGCGCAGGGGGTCAGGGAGCCCCCGGCACCGGTAGCAGCGGATGCAAGGGTAATTGTGGCGGTTACGCTGAAACAGACAACGACGATGCGGTGATGGCCTCACTGGACAAAAACCGTGATGAGCAGGGACCGGCAAACAAAAAGATCCCGGCTCAGGCCGTCCGGGAACCGGCTGAGATGACCCCGCCCGTTTTCCGTCACGCAAATTTCAACCTCCCGAAAGATCTCAATCTGGGACGGAAGACGGGAACCCTGCACAATTTCAGGTCGGTTGATCCTCTTGCCGCCACGCCATCCCTGGCAGCAATTGAGGCGGAGGACAGGTCCCTTGAGACGGCGCAGGTAAAAGCCGAGACGCGACCCGCAACCCCCTCCGAGGTGGTTGCCGCGCCCCAACCCGTAAGCTCTGCCGAGATGAAACCGAGGCCGGCCGCTGGCGCCATCGAGGTCCAGCCCGGCGACACCCTGTTCAAAGTCGCCGAGCGCCTGTACCCCGGCCATGCCCACATCGAGTCGATTGCAGTGGCCTTATGGAAGAACAACCGGAATATGTTCATCGATGGCAACATGAACGGCATTCGGGCAGGCGCCTTTCTGCGCTTGGAAGGCCTGGACAATAGCCTCGCCAGCCTGAGCCCCAGGGAAAGCAAAACCACTCTGACCGCTCAATGGCAGGAATGGAAAAACCGCAACCAGGTGCAAGAGCCTGCCATCGAGCAGGTTGTGGTCGCCGCGGCGGTCAAAACCGTTCCCGAACCGGTACAGGCGATTGAACCCGAAAAACCGCCGGTCCATCAGCCCACGGTCGTCGCCGCACTCCCGAAAAAGGCTCCGGAAGCCCAGGCAACCGGCCTGATGGGTGAATTACGGGCGACGCTCAAAATCTATATCGATCGCATCACCGCGTTGATGGGTTGATGAGTGTTGCGAGATTTCATCCCGCCGAATCCGGGAATGTCCTCCGGCCCAAAGGCCGGTTCCGGCAAGTTCAGGGGTGGCTGATCGCAGCGGGGACGGCAACAATGAACCCATATATCTTGATTGTTTTCGGGCTGATGCTGAGCCTGTTTTCCACCGCTTCCTCCGCAGGGTCCGGGGGCGGCCCCAACGGCCATTTCGAGATTTCCGGTCTCGTCATCGAGGAGACCATGACCCCGGCGGGGCACAATCTGTACGAGAGTT
>QJZQ01000016.1 GCA_003246675.1 Nitrospirota bacterium
TCGCGGGAGGAAACACTCCGTTACATCGAGGAACTGTTTAGCCGAAATGCACCCACAAGGCCGATTCTGATCGAACAGAATGCTTTTTTCTTCGAACAGTTGCCGCTTGCCGATGAGTTCCGCCCGCACCGCAACCTGCTGGTGAAATACGAAGGGCCGGGAGCTTCATCCGAGGGCGTTTTCCCATCCGAGAGGGCTCTGGAGGAATTTAAGGCTTTCCTTGAGGACGAAATCGCCCAGCCGGATATACTGGCCAGCATGAACAAGGAATGGGTCACCAAGGTTTCCTTTTTTATCCCCTCCTTCGCCAGGCATTATCACGCCAGGGGAATGTATGCCGAGGAAAGGAAGGCGCTGGCGCTTTTGTTTGAGTTTCTAGGTCAGAAAACGCCCGATACCTACCTGATGTTTGTGGACAACCTGGTTCTCGACGGCCGGGCGGACGAGGCGCGTGTCAAATGGGATGAAATGGCAGAACGGTTTCCGAACAGCCCGGCCACGCGTCTTGCCGAGGGCCTGGTCGCCCGTGCCGAGGACCGTCCCGAAGAGGCGCTCAAGGCTTTTCAGAAGGCCATGGCCGGCAAGCCGGAGGATTTTCGGCCCGCCATCGAAGCGGCCGTGGCGCTCCTTCATCTGGGCGAGCGGGAAAAATCCACCCAGTTGGCCCGTGCGGCTTTAACCCGGGCAAAAAATTTACGGGAAGTCAACATTATCAGGGATAAAATGAAGCCTCCCCCAATTGGAGGGATGGAAGTTTCTCCCCCTCAATGACCTTCTTCAAGACAGGCTGGGCCCGGCGGGTCCCTCTCGCAGCGGCGACGGCAGAGCGATCATAACCCGCATATTTTGAAATAGTTGCGGAAAATTTTCGGTTATCCGGTTATCATATTGGATGCGCGATTCTTGCGTGTCGCGTGGATTGAAAACCGTTGAATTTTCAAACGAACCTCATGAGACAGGGCCTTCATGTTCGAGAATAAAACCGTAGCAATCGTGGTGCCGGCGCATAATGAGGAAAAACTGATCCTGCGTGCTCTTGAGACGCTTCCCGACTGGGTGGACCGGGTGTTTGTCATCGATGATTGCAGCCGGGACAAAACCGCGGAAAAGGTCCGCCAGCACATGGCCGGGGACCCGAGAGTGGAACTTATCCAGCACACGAAGAACCAGGGCGTGGGCGGAGCCATCGCCACGGGGTACAAGGCCAGCCTCGAGAAAGATTGCGATATCGCCGTGGTCATGGCAGGCGATGCGCAAATGGACCCGAACGATCTGGAAGCGTTGATTCTGCCCGTGGCCGAAGACAAAGCCGATTACGCCAAGGGCAACCGGCTGTTCACCGGCCAGGCCTGGGAGATCATCCCGCGCTACCGCTACATCGGCAACGCCGCGCTTTCCCTCATGACCAAGATTGCCAGCGGCTACTGGCACGTTGCGGACTCGCAGTGCGGTTACACCGCCATTTCCAGGGAGGCACTGCAAAAAATCAACATCGACAAGATCTATCCGCGCTACGGCATGCCCAACGACCTGCTCGTCAAGCTCAACGTGGCCGAGCAGAGGGTGTGCGATGTGCAGGTCCGGCCGGTTTATAACATCGGCGAGGTTTCGGGAATCCGCGTCACCTCGATCATCGTCAGTATCTCGTGGCTGCTGATCAACCGGTTCTTTGCCCGAATGGTGAATAAATACATCATTCGCGATTTCCACCCCCTGGTTTTCTTTTACATCTTTGGGCTGATCGCTTTTCCTTCAGGGGCGATCTCCGGCGTTTACCTCCTTTTGTACCGCCTTTTGGAAGGCCCCGTTTCGGTGACCAGCGCCCTGTTCTCGGCCTTTCTGGTCATATCCGGGTTGCAGTTCCTGCTTTTCGCCATGTGGTTCGATATGGAAAGCAACAAGCACCTCAAACCCTGAAGAGTTTTAGATGAATTTCCCTGTTCGCCCTCAAACAGGACTTGCTCCCTCCGAGGTAACGACAGACCCTAAGGCCCCCTTCCCCCGCGGCGTAATGAACGAGAGCGTGGCTCTCGCCCTTCTTGGTCTGTTGTTTCTGGTGCTATATTTTCCTGTAATTTTTGAGGGGAAAACGTTTTTCTACCGCGACATCGGTCACTTCGCCTACCCCATGAAGCAATTTTTAGTTCAGTCTTATGGGCGTGGCGAGCTTCCCCTGTGGTGGCCCAATGTTACTGCCGGCGCACCTTTTCTCGCCCTCCTGCACCCCGGCGTTTACTACCCTCTAAATCTGATATTTTTTGCGGGGGTGGATTTCATCACCGCTTTCAACATTTATTTGATTTCACACACCCTGATCCTGACGTTATCGGTGTACGCCCTGTGCCGGTACTGGAGGCTCTCAGTGGAGGCGTCCTTCTGCTCAGCGGTTACCGCCCTGTTCGGCGGCTATTTCCTTTCCGTGACCGGTATTTACAGCCACTTTGCGTCGGCAACCTGGTTCCCAATGTTTCTTCTAGTCTTCGACAAGTTTGTCAGGCGAGGCGGCGTCCGCTATTTTGTGCTGGCGGTGGTGATACTTGCATTTCAGGTGCTGGCGGGCGCCCCCGAAGTGTGCATCCTTTCGTTGCTGGTTTATTACTTTTATGCATTGGTCCTGGTTACCGGTAGAACGAATTACGTTCACGGCTGGCGTGGAAAAACCCAGGCGCTGGCGGGGATCACCCTTTTAGTCCTGGGTCTTGCCGCCATGCAACTGGTGCCGACCTATTTCCTGATGAAGGCAACCGTTAGAAATATTATTGGGTTCGATTATGATGCGGCTGTAAGGTGGTCCGC
>QJZQ01000011.1 GCA_003246675.1 Nitrospirota bacterium
GTTCATAGCGGCGACCGCTTTCAAGTGTCTACGGAATCGGGCTTCGAAGTGATCAACGGCCTGGATCACCGTATTGGCAACGTTCACGTGATCGCGGCCAAAGGCGGCAAAAAACTCATCAGCGTCCAGGAGCTGCTTCCCGGACAGTCATTGAATTTCGCTTTCAGCCGTGCCGGAATTTACGCCCTTTGCTACGCACCGGGCCAGGTGGGCGACAGCGTGGAAACCTGCCTCGAAATCAATGTCGTGAAACGCCTGCCGGCCTGATTCCCAGCCGCCGGTTGTCGTTATTAGAAGTTGCAGTGCAAAAATAATCGAGACTCTCTGGGAAAGGAGAAAAGAAGATGAAGAAGATGATCATCACCGCAGCACTGGTCAGCCTCTGCGCTAGCCCCGCCCTGGCCGACACGATCACCAAAGGCCAGCAGGCAACCTGCAAGGACGCCAACGCGATCTCCATCGAAGTGGCGAATGTTGCCAACGATGGCAGCGGCAAAGACGGTTACACCAACAACGACCGCGGTACCGCGAGCCTGGTGGTCTGGAAATCCTCTAACTTCACCACCATTCCGCTGACCCTGGGGCCGAACGACAGCAACGCCACGCTGGTCTCTACCGACCACGGCCTGACGGGCATTGAATCCCGCGGCAGCATGGGCGTGAACAATGTAGTCCTCAACCACCAGCCGGAATTCAGCCGGGGCGATTCCATCGGCGACATCAGCGGTGAAGTACGAATCACCAATGTTGGCCCGATCCCCGTGAACGTGACCTGCAAATAAGATCAGTTTACCCTAAGGGATTTTACGCGAATGGAGTCCCTTACCCTAGGGAGGCGGTCGGCCTGGTGGCTGGCCGCCTCTTTTTTTTGTATAATTTGATCTGCGCGGCGGGGAACCCCTACGCGGTCTTCGCCGAACAAGCGTCGCAGCTATGCTAGAATGACCCCCGGTTTGAACGATATTATTCTTCAGGGAGTTTTCCGAAATGAGCAAGGCCGCCGCGAAAGATAAAATCAAGATCCTCATTGCCGACGACCACCCGCTGTTCCGGCGCGGCCTGAAGAACGTGATCTCAGAAACAGCGGACATCGCCGTTGAAGGGGAGGTCGAAAACGGCGACGACTTGCTCAATCTCGTTGGGCAAAAAGATTTCGACATGGTGATCCTCGACATCACCATGCCTGGGAAAAATTCCATCGAGGTCGTGAAGCAGCTGCAACAGGAGCACCCTCGGCTGCCGGTGCTCATCCTCAGCGTCCATCCCGAAGAACAATACGCCGTGCGCTTCATCAAGGCGGGTGCGGCGGGCTACCTGAATAAGGAAAGCGCGGCCGACCAGCTTCTGGAAGCCATCCGCAAAGTGGCCGGCGGAGGGAAATTCGTCAGCCCCGAGACGGTGGAAAAACTGGCCTTCGAAACATCGCGGACCGATCGGCTGGCGCACGAAAAACTCTCCGACCGCGAATTCCAGGTGTTCTGCCGCATAGCCCAGGGACAATCACTGACGGACATCGGCAAGGACCTCTCGCTCAGCGTAAAAACCATCAGCACACACCGCACGCGCATCCTCGAAAAGATGAACATGAAGAAAAACGCCGAGCTGATTCATTACGCCATCAGCAACAACCTGCTGTAACGCACCCGCTTTCTATAGCCTTATTTTCAACCCCCGGCTTCTACGGCCTCAGGGGTTCCCCCGTCCAGGCCTCAAGGATCACCAGGTTCATCAGCCCCCGGTAAATGGGATTCATGAACAGCATCGCCTCCGGCTGACCCGCATCGAAAGAGCCCAGAACCTCGAACGCGCCCGGAGACGTCAACCGCTTGGAAAACAATGCCCGCCGCCGGACCTCCATCGCCCGGGACCGCAACGCCTCCCCCCTCACCGCAAGAACCTCCCTCATGCCTCACCTCCACAAGATTCATATACGATAAGTTCATAGAGCAAAAGGCGTACCACGCGGCCCACTCAAACCCCCGCCTCGAAAACCCTTTAAATGTTTACCTTTGCCAATAACCCGCCCGCCGCCTCTCTGCCCGGCCATGCGGAATATTTGGCGCGCGCCCAGATTTTTGACGGAAACCCGCCGCGAATACATTGCAATTCAGCCCGTTCCGGCACACGCAGACTCCGCTCACGTCACCGTGTGCCTAGCCCCACAGGGTTTAACAGAACCGTGACGTAAAACTAATAAAATCCGGACAGACCCCCCCTAAATTAGCCATGATCGCCCGGGCTCGCCCCAACCGCTTAAAATGCAACGCATTTCAAAAACAGCCCGGCGAACCGAGCGGCAGAAACCGCTTAACACATTATAAATAAATGGTTAAACAGGTTTCATCACCGCGCGGCTGAAGCGCATTCTCCTTGCCGCTGGCATCGGTTATGGCTGCTGACTGGCCTGGGTTTTAACAAAAAGGAACGAGGATAAAAGCTTTCAGTTTTCCATGTAAATTAAAGCTTTCAATCTATCGCCAGAATTGGTATAAATTAGACGCTAAACAGGCCAAATATCAATTTAACAACGGTTTTCACTGTAATTATATAAAATAAAAGACATTCTTCACTTCCCCCTACAGGGACAGGATTTCAACCCAAGGAGACAGAGGCATGGACGCTTCGAAACGAACTACCCACTGTAGCACCGGCTCAGTAAAACCGCCGGGCCGTGGCATCGCCTGGCTCGGCGCGCTGTTCATGGCGCTAATGCTGACAGCTTCCAGCGTATGGGCGGCGAACATCGGCGTCTGCAGCAACGATGACACCATTTCCTGTACCGTTGCCACTGACT
>QJZQ01000050.1 GCA_003246675.1 Nitrospirota bacterium
TCCCCCGCACGGTCCAGCCGTTGAAGGGGGTGTTCTTGCTGCGCGATTTGAATTGGGAGGCGTCGATGACATATTCAGCCGTCGGATCGAACACCACCACGTCCGCATCGGCCCCGGGCTTAAGAGTCCCCTTGTCCAGATTGAAGAGGGCCGCCGGGCGGGCCGTGAGCTTATCCACCGCGCGCACCAGGGTGAGAACCTTGTCTTCCACCAGCCTCATGGTCAGCGGCAGCAGGGTCTCCAGGCCGACAATCCCGAAACAGGCGGCGCTGTATTCCACCTGTTTGTCCACCAGGTCGTGCGGCGCATGGTCGGTGGCGATGATGTCGATGGTATCGTCGGCGAGGCCGGCGAGAATCGCGTCGATATCCCGCCGGGCTCGGAGCGGCGGGCTCATTTTTGTGTTGGTGTCGTAACCGCGCACCGCTTCGTCGGTGAGGGTGAAATGATGCGGCGCCACCTCGGCGGTGACGGGAAGCCCGCGCTTTTTCGCCTGCCGCACCAGATCGACCGCTCCGGCGCTTGAGATATGCGCCACGTGCAGGCGGCCTCCGGTTTTTTCGAGCAGGGCGATGTCGCGGTAGACCATGATATCCTCGGCTTCGGTGGGCATGCCCTTGAGGCCGAGTTCCGTCGCTACCGGGCCTTCGTTCATGGAGCCCCCCTCGGTGAGCTCCAAGACTTCGCTGTGCTGGATGCAGGGCAGGCCGAACATGCGCGAATACTCGAAGGCGCGGCGCATGAGCTCGCTGTTCATCACGGGCCGGCCGTCGTCCGAGTAGCCGACCACGCCGGCCTCCTTGAGGTCGGCCATTTCCGTGAGGCGCTCGCCTTTCAAACCCTGGGTGATGGCGCCGATAGCGTATACGTTGACGACACCGCGTGCGCGGGCCTGGCTGAGAATCCACTCCGTGACCGAACGGTTGTCGTTGACCGGGTTGGTGTTGGGCATCACCGCGACGGAGGTGACGCCGCCCGCCGCGGCGGATTCGCAGCCGCTTTGAATCGTCTCTTTATATTCGAAGCCGGGTTCACGGAAATGCACATGCATGTCGAGGAAACCGGGGGCCACCACGCAGCCCGCCGCGTCGATGACGTGGAGAGATTTATCGGCCGGGATGTCTCCCGCCTGGACGACGCGCGATACCTTGCCGTTTTCGATAAGCAGGTCAAAGGCGCCGTCTTTATTTTCCGCCGGATCGATCAGCCGTCCGTTTTTAATTAATACCTTCATCGCCGCCTCCCATGAGCAGATACATGACCGCCATTCGCACCGCCACCCCGTGGTTGACCTGCTCGAGGATCACCGATCGGGGGCCGTTCATCACGTCGAGGGCGATTTCGATGCCCCGGTTCACCGGCCCGGGATGAAGGACCAGCACATCCGGCCGCGCCCGGGCCAGCCTCTTCTGAGTGAGGCCGTACAGGTTGGAATATTCGCGAACGCTGGGGATGAGAAACGCCCCCTGCCGTTCAAACTGCACCCGCAGCATCATGATCACGTCCACATCGCGAATGCCCTTGTCCAAATCGTGCTCAACGTTCACTCCCAAGGCCTCGATGCCAACGGGAATCATCGGCCGCGGCCCCACCACGGTCACGTTCATGCCCAGGGTCTTCATGGCGTGAATATTGGACCGCGCCACGCGGCTGTGGGCAATGTCGCCGACGATGGCCACCGAAAGCCCGTCCAGCGTTTTCTTGTGGACACGCAGGGTGAGCAGGTCGAGCAGGGCCTGGGTCGGGTGCTCGTGCGCCCCGTCGCCGGCGTTGATGATGGGGCAATCGACGAACTCTTTGAGCAGCCAGGGCGCTCCCGATGCCGAATGGCGGACGACGAGAATGTCGGGGTTCATCGCCTCCAGGTTGCGCGCTGTATCGATGAGGTTTTCCCCCTTGACCACGCTGCTGGTGGAGCCGGTGATGTTGATGACATCGGCGCTCAGGCGCTTACCCGCAATTTCAAACGAGGTGCGTGTGCGGGTGCTTGCCTCGAAAAACAGGTTGATGACGGTCTTCCCCCGCAGGGTGGGAACCTTTTTTATGGGCCGGGTGGAAATTTCCTTGAACGACAGTGCCGTATCGAGGATGGTTTCGATGGCCTTGCGGCTGAGACCTTCGGTTCCAAGCAGATGTTTGATTGCAAGAGGCATCTTTATTTTTCGCTTTCCACCACGGTCACGGAATCCTCGCCATCGGTTTCCGAGAGGTGGACCTGAACCCGCATCTGGCGCGAGGTGGGAATGTTCTTGCCGACATAATCTGGACGGATGGGCAATTCCCGGTGCCCGCGGTCAACCAGCACCGCAAGCTGCACGGCGGCCGGGCGGCCAAAATCCATGAGTGCGTCGATGGCGGCGCGGATCGTCCGTCCGGTGAACAGGACATCGTCGCAGAGAACGATCACCTTGCCGTCAATGTTGTAGGGGATTCTGGTTTGCTTGACTTCCGGGGCCTTCTTGCCGGTGGCCAGGTCGTCTCGGTACAGGGTGATATCGAGAATGCCGTGCGCCGCCTGAATATTTTCGATTTCGCTGATTTTGGATTGCAGCCTTTGAGACAGAACCGCGCCGCGGGTGACGATGCCGACCAGAATCAGGTCCTCGGCGCCCTTGTTTTTTTCAAGGATTTCGTGGGCGATGCGGTTGATGGCCCGGGAAATATCGCCGGCGCTAAGAATGTTGGAGGTCATGCGGGTCAAAGCGAAACCGGGGTGAACGGCTGGGCAAAAAAATACCCCCCGCGGTAACAAACCCGGCCAGGAGGCGGCGCATCATTCGAGAATAGAACCCTCATTACGGAACACCTTGACAATCTCACGGGACTGTCTTAAAGAGTGATGCATATAAGCTTTCCGATAATAGAAAATAGCCCGGTTCAAGTCAAGACCAATTTAACCGGCCCATACTTATCAAGGGGGATGCGGGTGGTCAAGATCAACAAGGTCTATACGAAAACGGGGGATAACGGGGAAACCTGTCTCATTGGCGGCGAAAAACTGCGGAAAAGCCACCCGCGGATCGAAGCGGTGGGGGCAGTGGATGAGCTGAACAGCCTGGTGGGGCTGGTGCGATGCTTCAACCGGCAAAAAACGGCCAGCGAGCGCAGGGATAAACTGGAAATTATACTTCGCGCTATTCAACAGCGTCTGTTCGACATAGGCTGCATCCTCGCCGCGAGGGATAATGTGGCGAACCTGCCTGCACTCACTCAGGCGAATGTCCTGTGGCTGGAGGAGGTCATCGATTGCATGAATGAAGAGTTGCCCCCGCTCGACAGCTTCATTCTGCCGGGGGGAAGCCCCGTGAATGCCTTTTTGCACCAAAGCCGCACCGTCTGCCGCCGCGCCGAGCGGGAAATCTGTCGTCTGGCTGAAACGGAAAGGGTGGACCCGTTGATTCTTGCCTATGTTAACCGGCTGTCGGACGCTTTTTTTGTGTTCGGACGCTGGGTTGCGGCAACGTTGGGAGAGGATGAGCATCTCTGGCAGCCGGCCGGTGGAGATGCGCCCGACTGGCGCTGGAAGCGTTGACCGGGGGGGCTATTTCGCGCGGTTTCCCTTCCAGGTGAGCACCACCTCGCCCTTGCGAACCTTGATCTGGCAGCCCAGGCGCATGCCGTTTTCCAGATCTTCTTCCAGCAGGTAGTCCTTTTCTTCTTCCGTCAGGCGGGACAGGTTTTCCATGCCGCGAACCACGGTGAGTTCACACACGCCGCAGGTTCCCTCGGTGCAGCCGAAAGACAGGGAGACGTCCAGCTCATCGCAAACTTCGATCAGGCGGGCACCGTCCTCCACGTCGTGGGTCAGGTTGTTGGGTTGAAATATGATACGAGCCATGGGGTTTCCTGAAATTTGAGTTTTGTTTTAGATGCCTCTGGCTTGCCGTGGATTTGTCAGGCTGGAAAAAAAACGGTGCGGTTCACAGGCCGGATTCTTTGAGACCCTCTATCAATTCGATCTGCTCCGGCGTCAGCGTTTTGGGGTAGCGCACCAGCACACGCACCATATGGTCGCCACGCGGCGCACCCCCGCTGTGCGGAATGCCGAGCCCCTTCATTCGCAGCTTGCTGTGGTCGTGGGTTCCCGCGGGGATTTTGAGCTTTTTAGGCCCTTCGAGCGTCGGCACCTCGGCGGTGGTGCCGAGGAGGGCCTCGGTGAGCTTGATCTCAAGATCCGTTTCCACCCGGTCGCCATCGCGGCGAAAATGGGAATGCGGCAAAACATTGATGCGGAGATACAGGTCTCCGGCCGGGCCGCCGCCGGGAGCGTTCTCGCCCCGTCCCTTGAGGCGGAGTTTCTTGCCATGGGCGATTCCGGCTGGAATCTTGATGCTGGTTTCTTCCCGTCCACCGTTGCGGCGAAAGCTGACGGTTTTTTGGGCTCCCAGCGCGGCTTCCTCGAAACTCAGCGAGAGTTCGGCTTCGATATCGCGGCCACGCGGAGGAGGGCGCCGCCCGGCAAACCCGCCGGGAAACCCCTGCTGAAAACCACCGCCCTGAGCGCGGAAAAAATCCTCGATATCATGCATCGGGTCTCTGCGGCCTGTTTGAAACCCGCCAAACCCCTGGCCGAACATATCGCCGAAGATATCGCCGAAATTGAAGTCGCGGAAAATGTCCTCCTGCGAAAACTGCTGGTGAAATTTCTCCGATCCGAACTTGTCGTACTGCCGCCTTTTATCCGCGTTGCTGAGCACCGCGTAGGCTTCGCTGATTTCCTTGAATTTGTCCTCGGCGTTTTTATCGCCCTTGTTGCGGTCCGGGTGATACTTCATCGCCAGTTTGCGGTAGGCTTTCTTGATATCCTCCGCGCTTGCCTTGCGGTCGACATTGAGGATGGAATAATAGTCTTTCATCGAATTGCCGGGGTTGTCAGCCGTGGGGCTTTGTTTTATGATTTGATCGGGCTCTGCCTCGTTTATCTTATGACAGTTGAGCCCCCGTGCAAAAACAAAATTGAACCCGGTATAGATGGGTGAAGGGATGAGAAATGGCGGAATTAGGTGAGAACGCGCCGGAGCTTCAGGTGGATCGCTGGGTTCAGGGGCAGGGGGGAACCCTCGAGAATCACCGGGGGCGGGTGATTTTGATCGAGGTGTTTCAGGTCAACTGTCCGGGCTGTTTTATTGCCGGGTTGCCGGAGGCCATCATGGTCCACCAGCATTTTTCCGGGCGGCCGGTCACGGTGTGGGGGCTGGCCACGGCGTTTGAGGATTTCGACAAAAACAATATTGAAAATCTGGAAAAACTTCTCGGCACCGGCGAGGTTATCGGCGAGACGCTTTCCTCGCTCGGCAATGCCGGTCAGCTGAACGGCAACCGGCTGCTTTACGATATTCCGTTTCCCGTCGCGTGGGACCAACTGGTGGCCACCGGTGGGGAGGTCAACCCGGAGGTGATGGAGCGCCTCATTCAGCGGGACATCCCGCATTTTCATACGCTGCCGGAGAAGACCCGGCTAATGATTCAAACCCAGGTGCAGAGTTACCTGAGGCAGAAAAAATTCGACGCATTGACGTTCGATGAATACCAGCTTCGCGGCACCCCCTCCACGATCCTCATCGACAAGCAGGGACGGCTGCGGGAAACCCTGTTCGGCTCCGGCCTCGGGCTTGTCGAACGGGTGGAGAGCCTTCTCGAAGAGTGAGCGCGATGAAAAAGATCAGGGATATTCTCGACACCCTCGACCGCCTGGAAGAGGCGCATATCCTGCTCGCCGCACTGGAGCTGGATATTTTTACCCGCCTCGGCGATAAGGGGCTCACCGCTTCCGCTGCCGCTAAAAAAGCCGGCGCCACCCGCGAAGGTATGACGGCTCTGCTGGATGCACTTGCCGCCATGGGGGTCATCAGGAAACGCGGCGAACTTTACCGGAACACGGCGGATACTTATCGTTATCTGTCGAAAAGCGGTCCCGGTTATCTGCGCGGCACCGTGTTCCTCAAAAAGGGCAACCGGGGAGAGTGGGAAAACCTTCTGCAAACCCTGCAAAAGGGGCGGGACAAAGCCGCCTTTGAAGGCGGGGATGACCCGGCTTTTCGCGAAGATTTCACCTACGCCATGCACGAGCGCAGCGAGCCTTTCGCCAAAAGAATCGCCGAAATCGCCGCGCGACGGCCCATTGGCGATTTACTCGATCTTGGCGGTGGCCCCGGCTCCTACAGCGCGGCCATGCTCAAGCGGGATGCGAAGGCCCGTGCCACCCTCATCGACCGTGCGGCGGCCCTTTCGGTGGCCCAAAAACTGCTGGAGGGTACAGCGCTGCTCCCGCGCTTCCGTTTCAGCGAGGGGGATCTGTTCGATGCCGACTACGGTAAAAACCGCGACACCGTTCTGTTCTCCAATATCCTGCATATCTACAACCCGTCGGAAAACAGGCGGCTGTTCCGCCGTATTCATCGGGCCCTCGCTCCGGGCGGGCGCTTTCTTCTTGTGGATCTCTTCCTCAAGGACAACCGCATCGAACCTTATGATGCCGCCCTGTTTTCACTCACCATGCTTATGTACACGCGCACAGGACGAACGTACACCTTCAGGGAGACCCGCCAACTGCTCGATGAAACCGGCTTTGGCTCCGTTCGGGTGTTTCCGCTGGAAGACGGTGCGAGTCTGATGGAAGCGGTGCGAAAGAAATAGCCCCGGGGGTTTTCGTCAGGCGGGACGGCGGGCGGAAATATAGTAGATTTCCCATGACGCATACACCCCCTGCGCTGTCTTGAAACCCCGATCGTATTCCCGAATCAGTTTTTTGAGGTCGCTGACGCCGAGCATGCGAAACGGCGCCGCGCCGATCTGTTGCAGGCTGCTGATGAGCGCGCGGGTGTCGGGGGAGAAGGTTTTTCGTGTTTCCGGCACCGCCTCTTCCAGCACGAAACCGGTTTCTTCGAGCATCGCCACCCATTCACCCATAGGCTGCAGCAGGCTGGGGCTTTGCAGCCCCACCGTGTCGCGAAATTCCTTGAGCGTCCCCGGGCCGAAGGCCGAGAAGACAAGCCGCCCGTCAGGGCGCAGGCGGGAATACAAATGGGCGAGGGTACTTTTGGGCCGGCAAAACCATT
This sequence comes from Nitrospirota bacterium, assembly GCA_003246675.1. Taxonomy (GTDB): domain Bacteria; phylum Nitrospinota; class Nitrospinia; order Nitrospinales; family VA-1; genus SZUA-259. The sequence goes on from QJZQ01000050.1 coordinate 7,059, forward strand.
GAAATACCGCATTGGCGGCGATCAGGTCGGCCTCGGGGAAGTCAATCATCTCGGCGTTTCCGATCAGAAAACGCGTGGACTCCGGCAGGGTGACCTGTTTCCTGAGTTGCTCGATCATGGGCGGGGCGATATCGTTGAGGGTCAGCCCGTTCAGGGGGTTGGTCAGCAGATGGCGAGTGAAGACCCCCGTCCCGCAGCCAAGCTCGATCACCTCGCCCAGCGGGCCTTCGGGAATCAGGGAGGCCAGGCGCTCGGCCATGGTTTTCTGCAGCCGGGCGTTCTTGTCATAGCTTTTGGCGTGCCTGGAAAAACTGGCGATGATGCGGGTTTCCGCCTGCGGCCGGGGTTTGTCTATATTCATGATCGGGCTCTTAAGAGACCCCGTCCGTGATGCCGATGTGAATGTTTTGGCGGGGATGGCCCGATTATTTCATTTCCTGCCGGTCAATTGCAACTGCCGTTATTTCCCGCGGCCGTTTTAGGGATTAAGGGAAGCATAAACCCGAAAGTGGAGCCCTTGCCCGGGGCACTTTCCACCGTCAATTTCCCGCCATGCGCCTCGACCATTTTTCTGGCGATGAGGAGGCCGAGACCCGTGCTTTTTTCCCCGCCGGTGGGGCGTGGGTTCAGTTTCTGGAAACCGTCAAACAGACGATTTTTGTCGGCTTCGCACAAGCCGGGGCCCTCGTCCCGAACGGTCACCCGCGCAAATTCCCCCTCGGCATCCAGCGAAACGACAATACGGCTCCCGGCGGGTGAAAACTTTACCGCGTTGCCTAAGAGATTATCAAACACCTGGTGGATACGGCATTCGTCGAAGGGCATGGGCGGCAACGTTTCCAGTTGGGCGTCGATCAGAATATTCTTTTTATCCGCCAGCAGCTCGAAAAGAGGCAAACGGTTCAGGAGGGTCTCATTGAGCGACCTCTCAATGAGATCCAGGTTCAGCTGCCCGCTTTCGATGACCGTGACGTCGAGCAGGTCGTTGATCATTCCCAGCATCTGGCGGCTCAGGTTGCGAATGCGGGTTAGAAAGTCCTCCTTTTCCGGCTCAGCCATTTGGCTTGCGCCATCGATAAGAATTTGAGAAAAACCGCCGATGGAGGCCAGCGGCGTGCGCATATCGTGCGCGGCCATGCCGAGAAAACGGGTTTTCAGATCGTTCAATTCGACCAGGTGCCTGTTCCTGGCGTCGAGATCCTGGGTCAGCCGTTGGCGGGCGCGCTCCAGCGACCGAATCCGGGACTGGGTGGAAACCCGCGCCAGCACTTCCTCGTGCCGGAAGGGTTTGGAAATATAATCGATGCCGCCCGCATTGAACCCTTCGACGATGTCCTGCGTTTCATTCTTGGCCGTGATGAAGATCACCGGAATATCCGCGTGTACACGGTCCCGCTTCAGGCGGCGGCAGGTTTCATAGCCGTCGATGCCGGGCATCATCACATCCAGAAGGATGAGATCCGGCTTCAGCAGGGGGACTATTTTCAGCGCCCGCTCTCCCGATGGGGCGAGGGAGATACGGTAGCCTTCCCTTGCCAGTGTTTGTTTCAATACATCCAGATTGGCGGGGGTGTCATCAACGATGAGGATTTTTGTTTCTTTGGCTTTGCAGGGGATGGAATTCATGCCTCGCCCCCGAGAAAGGTTTCGAGTGCTTCGGCATCGTAATTGGCGATGAGAAGTTGAAGGTGGTCACTTAAGGCTTTTGGGATTTCTGCGGCCTGCCGGGTCAGGGTATCCTCCATGCGCTGAAAATCACCCAAGGCCAGGGCTTGGCCCAACTCGTGTCGCAGGTTGACCTGGAGCCGGGATGCGTCGGGCAAGGCCTGATAGTTGCCGGGCTCTGCCGGCACCTCATGAGTTTCGCTGTTATAGGCGTGTGGCAAGAGCTTGCGCAGGCATTGGAAGATCTCTTCCAGCTGATAGGGCTTGAGGATGATGTCGTGAAACCCGTGCCGTGCAAAGCGCTCCCGTTCATGAATCATGGCGGAGGCGGTGAGAGCGACGATCTTGATTCGCTCGGGGCCATACTCGCCCAGGATTCGCCGGGTGGCTTCAATGCCATCCATCACCGGCATTTGAATATCCATGAAAATGATGTCCGGAATGCGGCTGCTCACGGCTTGCAGCGCGGTTGCGCCGTTATCGGCCAGCGAGGTGCCTATGCCGATGCTGGTGAGTAACTGGGAAAGCACACTGCGGCCCGCATCGACATCGTCCACCACCAGCGCGTGAATATCCGTTCCTCTGGAAATGGGCGGCCCGGCTTTGGGTTCTTCGGCGATAACCGGTTCCTCTGGGCAGGCGGATGGCAGTTCCAGGGAAAAATGGAAATGAGCTCCTCCTCCCGCTTCGGATGTGAGGGTGATCTCCCCGCCCATGATCTCCACCTGTTTTTTTGATATGGCCAACCCAAGGCCTGTACCGCCTTTTTGCAGGCCGCTTTCATCCTGCCTGAATGGATCGAAGATGGTTTTTTGCGCCTCCGGGCGGATGCCCGGGCCGGTGTCGGAAACTGTGAAATGATAGCGCCCGTCCTGGCCAGTTATGCCGAGGGTTATTTCTCCGGAGTCTGTAAACTTGACGGCGTTTCCCAACAGGTTGATGAGCACCTGCCTCAGTTTCGTTGCGTCCCCTTTGACTCGGATTGATGGCTGCTCCGGACCCAGAACCAATAATCGCAGCTGCTTCTCTTCGCAACGGGGGCGGAACATGCAGGTGATTCCGTTGATCAGTTCGCTGAGGTTGAAATCCGCCTCGTTAAAATCCATGTGTCCGGCTTCGATTTTTGATATGTCGAGAATGTCGTTGATGAGGTCCAGAAGGTGATTGCCGCTTTTCAATAGCGTTTCCAGGGACCGCCGGTGGTCCTGGTGCAGCCGGTCGTCGCGAAGGAGCAATTGCGTGTAACCCAGGATGGCATTCATGGGGGTACGGATTTCATGGCTCATGTTGGCGATGAAGGAGCTTTTGGCCATGTTGGCCGCCTCGGCTTCCACTTTGGCCTGCCGAAGGTCTATTTCGCCCTGCTTGCGCTCGGCGAACTGGCCGATCTGGCTGCCGAGGCCCAACAGGAACTGCACCAGGTGGTCGTCCATCTCCTTTTTATTGCAGGTGAATAACTCGAGAACGCCGAAGGGGCCGTTTATCACCGGCACCGGTATGCCAATGCCCGCGCGCAATCCCACCCGTTTTGCGGCCTTGGCGCGGCTGAAGCCCAGCTCCGCCGGGATATCGGAAATCAGGGCGGTATCTTTCTGCTGCCAGACTCGGCCGGGAAGCCCCATTCCTTTTTTGAATCGATGCTTCATGCATTCTGCTCTGAACTCCCGATAGGTGGCGCCGTCGATTCTCTGGGATTTCCATCCGTAACGATATTCCAGGTGGGTTTGGTCTTGTGCCATTGTCCAGTAGCAGC
>QJZQ01000117.1 GCA_003246675.1 Nitrospirota bacterium
TCCACGCTGTCGCCCACCTGGCCCGGTGCGTAGCAAAGGGCGTAAACTCCGGCACGGCTGAAAGCGAAATTCAATGACTGTCCGGGAAGCAGCTCCCTCACGCTGATGAGTTTTTTGCCGCCTTGGGCCGCGATCACGTGAACGTTGCCAATACGGTGATCCAGGCCGTTGATCACTTCGAAACCCGATTCCGTAGACACTTGAAAGCGGTCGCCGCTATGAACGGATTTGTCGATGGAAACGCCCGCCGTATCGGCGAGTGCGTTTCCCGATGACAGCATCATCAAAAGAGCAACGGCCACGGCGGCCCTGCGAGCTTTGAATGAAGCGATTATGAGTTTCATTGCGTGTTGAATTTTCTTCTGGCTCCCATCACCGGGAATTCGCGGTATTTTTAAGGGAGTTTAGAGGATTGAGATATGCAGTGGTATCGGAGAGTCGCCCTTTTTATTGCGGGGTAAACGCCTTGCTGCGGCAGGATAATTCTTACAGGCGTGCGAGGCTTTGTTGAGGCCGGGTCAGATGAGGTTGTTCAGAATGGCGTAATGGATGATTTCGGCATTGCTCTTGAGCTGCAATTTTTCGAGGATGCGTGTGCGGTAGGTGCCAACGGTTTTGACGCTGATAAACAGGGTTTCGCCGATCTCGGTCAAAGATTGGCCGCTGGCGATCAGGCAGAGGACCTGGAATTCGCGGTCTGAAAGGGTTTCGTGTTCCGGCCGGTCGCCTCCCTGGGAGGTGAAGGCAAGTTTTTCCAGCATCTCCGGGCTGGCGAATTTTCCGCCCTCGGCCACCTTATGGATGGCCCGCACCAGGTCTTCCGCGGCTCCTTCCTTGGTGAGGTAGCCCGCCGCTCCCGCGCGCAGGAAGCGGGCGGCGTATTGATCCTCCGGGTGGACGCTGAGCACGAGGATGGGCAGTTTTGGCCGCTCGGCTTTGAGGTGTTTCAGGATTTCGAGGGCGCCCCGGCCCGGCATTGAAATGTCGAGCACGACCACATCAATGGGCAACCTGGCGAGGGTGCTGAGCAGGTCGTCGCCGTTATCCACTTCGGCGACGACGGTGATGTCTCGGGTTTCCTGGAGAGCGTTTTTCAGGCCGCGGCGGAACAGCGGGTGGTCGTCGGCGATGAGAAGCCGGATCGGCTTGTCAGCTCCTGTGGGTGCTGTCATGGCTTTCCGTTTTCAGTTGAATGGCCACAGTCGTTCCCCGGCCGGGCGATCCTTCAATGGTGAGCCGGCCACCCCACGCCGAGGCTCGCTCGTGCATTCCCAATAGGCCGAGGGATTCGGAGTCCTTGATCTTTCCCGCGGGAATGCCCCTCCCATCGTCGGTGACTCTCAGGGTGACCCACTCGTCGATCAAATCCAGTTTAGCATAAATATTCCGCGCGTCGGCGTGGCGGGCGACGTTGGTGAGCGTCTCCTGAAAAATGCGAAACAGGGTGGTGGCGCGGGCCGGGTCCAGCGGATGGTCGCTTGTGGTGTGGCTGAAGTGGAAGAGGATGCCGGTCCTTTTCTCAAAATCATTGCCTTGCCACTGGATGGCTTCCGCCAGGCCCAGGTCGTCCAGAATGGGGGGGCGGAGGTCCATTACCAGTTTTTTCACGCTTTTCAACGTGCGATCGATGGTTTCCTGCATCATCTCCGACTGCCCCTGGTAGGCGGGGTGGGTGGCCACGATCTTCTTGCCGAGCAGGGACAGTTCGAGCTTGAGGGTGGTGAGGCCCTGGGCGAGCTCGTCGTGCACCTCGCGGGCGATGCGGGTTCGTTCTTCCTCGCGGATGATCTGCAGGCGGTGATACAGGGTGCGCAGATGTTCGTGCGACTGTTTGATTTCCTCCTCGGCCTGTATCCGCTCCGAACCAATGCTGAGCAGCCGGGCCACCGCATCCATCATGCTCTGCTCTTCCTTGAGGAACGGGTCCTCATCCATGTCCACTCCGGGCGGGTGGCCGCAGTGAACCTCCAGCCTTCCCACCTCTTTCCCGCTAAGAGTGATGGGGCGGTAAAGGGACTGCCGCGATGGCGCGGCCGGTTCGGTGCCGTACTTTTTCCCCTTGAACTGGATATGGATATTGATGAGGCCGGGGTGCAGGAACCCCGGTGCAAGGCAGGACGCGATCTTGCCGAGCGTTTCCTCCATGGTGCGCGAGGTGCTCACGAGATGGGCGACGTCGTAAAGTGCCGTCAACTCCTTGACCCGCTCTCTGAGCGAGTGCAGGAGGCATTCCTGGTCCTTTTGCGCCCGTTTCCGTTCGATGACGCGGCCGAACAGCGTGCCGATGTTGGCCATGGTTTCCAGCAGTTCCCGATCGGGCTCGGCGGGTTTCGCGGAAAAGAATTCCATGACGCCGGCGACGGAATCCCCGATCAGGATGGGGAAGGCGAAGCCCGCCTTGACGTCGATGTCTCTCGCGAGCTTGGCGCGCGGAAAATTGGGGTCCTGCGTCACGTCGATGATCCACGCGGGCTTGCCGCTGGAGAGAACCCGGCCGGGCAGTCCTTCGCCAAGGTTGAGGGGTGTATTCTCGGTGATTTCGCGGAAGGTCTGAAAATTTCTTTGATCCGCCAGATACCAGATGGGCGTGGGCACCAGCCGGTCGGAGCCCGGTTCCGTCGTCAGGTAGATGTGGCCGACGGGCCACCCGGCATGAGTGCACACCTGTTTAAGGCAATAGCGCATGGTCGTTTCGATAGCCTCGGTGGCGTTGGAGGCGACCGCGATATCCTTGTTGATCTGCAGGGAGGCGCTCTCGCGCTTGAGGAGCTGGTTGGCGTGGTTGAGCTCGGCGGTTCGCTCGCGGATGCGGTTTTCCATCTCGTCGTTGGCGCGGGCCAGTCTTTTTTGCGCCTTGTCCTCCCACAGGCAGAGCACGGTGGTTATCCAAAGCATGAGGATGGCCAGACCCCGGTTGGCCAGCACCTTCCACAGCTCCCCGCCGGATGGCGAAAGTTCCATGCCGAGCACGATCAGCCCGGTGCCCATAAAGGCCCCGCCCAGGATCAGCCGGCGGTCTCTCGACATGAGGCCGATGAGGATCAGAATGACATAAAGGACGCCATTGGCCACGCCCAGCGGCAGCTCCAGATCGAGCGCGAAAAACAGGGCCGCGGCAATGAACTGGAACGTCAGGGAGCGCTTGCGGGAGAGCGAGGCGAGCTTTCCGCCGTCATCGTGCTGATTTTTTGATGGTGGACCGGATTCTTTTGCCAAGTGCCGCCTCATGAAAGGAAAACAGTTGCGGATGAAACGCTTTGCTGCGCGGGGCACGGCCAAGGCGGAGCCCGCAACGGGAAGGTTTGCTCTTTATTAGTATGATGCGATTTTAATATAATCGAGAGCGAAAAGACACCTCTAATCCCGCCATCATAATGCCGGCCCCTTCCCAGGTTCGTGGCGGCGACGGGCCTTGCTAAAGCCGTCGAGCGAGGCCGTTTCAGAGGGGCGGAGGCCGGCAAAGGGAGGATGCCATGAAAGCCAGGATACTGCTTATACTGGGTCTTGCTGCGATGATATTTCATCCCGCTCCGGTTTTTCCCATGGAGGGGCGGTTGATGTTGTCGAAGGAGCAGCTCTTCGATTCTGGCCCCGCTATCGACTTTCGCTCCGGCGGGGGTAACTGCGAGGCCCTGTTCTATGTCGATGCAGGCCGGGATATCGCCGATATGCGCCGGGATTTCAGCTACTACTTTTGCGAAGGCATGTACACCCTGACTCTCGAAGGCCCTCCGGGGACGCTGGTCACTCTGTTCGGCGGCTTCAATTTCGGGATCGAGCGGGGTTACCTCATCCTGAAGAAAAAAGACGACCGGCAAATATGGATTCTGCACCTGGAGGAATTCCCCTCCGGCCGCTGGGCGACTCAGGAGGCGACATCTAAATCCGGCGCGTACGAAGTTTATTATCAGGCGGCGCCCAATTTCCGGCGCAATGTCTCTTCGGTCAAATGGGGCGCCTGGTGGGGTGGTGAGACCCCGCCGGAGTTGGGCGCGGAAAAATGAGCCGCAAAATCGCCCGTCAGCGGGGTGCGGCGCGGCGGAAAAGGGACGGCCATTGAACATCACTGAAACCCGTGCGGCCACGGTACTCACCCGCTCCGGAGGTTATCTCAAGGAGGTCTGCACGCATTCCCTGAACCCCTACACGGGGTGCGGGTTTGGGCGCTCGTCCTGCGGTGTGGCGTGCTACGTGCGTTTCAACCCGTGGGTTGGCAGGGGACGACCCTGGGGCGGTTTTGTAGACGTCAAGGTGAACGCCGCCGAGCGGTACCTGGAAACAGCCGATGCCGAACGACGCTGGGCGCGGAAAAACGGCCGGCCCTTTTCGGTGTTCCTGGCAAGCTCGACCGACCCCTGGCAACCGCTGGAGCAGACGTACCGCATCACCCGGCAGGTGCTAGACGCCTTCCTGGTTAACCCGCCCGATGTGTTGATCCTGCAATCGCACAGCGCCCGGATGAGGGACGATGCAGAGCGCTTTGAAGCCCTGGCCCGCAAGCTCGACCTGAGGGTGCACCTCTCCATCGAGGGCGACAGGGAGCGCCTGCCCGGATTGCCGCCGCCGCCCTCGCCGCTGGCCGACCGGCTCGCGGCCCTGCGGGATTTTGCCGCCCGTGGCCTCAACGCCGTTGCCTGCCTGGCCCCCCTTTACCCGATGCAGGCGCCCGACGCGTTCTTCGCCTCCCTGGCCCGGGCGGGGGTCAGCGCGGTGGTTCTCGACCATTTTATTCAGGGCGATGGCACGGCGGACGGAAGCCGCACCCGGAAAACACCACTGCCCGCCGCCATGGCCGAGCTGGACCCTGCCTCCCTGCACCCAGAATACCGCGACAGCATCGCCCGGGTGGCGGCCCGTCACCTGCCCGTCGGCTTGTCGGCGGCGGGGTTCGCGGGCCGCTATTCACGCAGTTTTTGAGCGCATTGCTTGCGTGGAGGGCGTGGGGGCAGATCCGCATGGAGGCAAAAAGAAAACCCCCTTCCAGCTCTGGAAGGGGGCTCCTTAAAAAAACGGTGAATGGGGGAATGCGAGCAGACCGCCTGGAATGCCCGCAGCAGGGGCGGTCAGTTTTTGCTATCGCTCGACTTTGCCCTGGTTGTCTTCTTTTTAGCGCCGGTGGTCTTTGCAGCGCCCTTATAATTCCTCAGATGCGAACCGGAGGAGTTGAATAATTCGTTGAAACGGGTGTTGGACCGTTGCGCCAGAGTTTTTGTGGAGATCACTTTTTTCAAATTTCCCGAACTGTCGAAAACCTTAACTTCGTGAATCATGGGCTGTCATCCATCAAAAGTTTTAAAAGCGTCTCCCCCGCGAAAAAATAGAGGAGCGGGCCCATCAAAATGGACCCGCTCCCCCATAGGAGGAGAGGGAACTGTATCCATTATCTATAATGCAAATTAAAGGAATGTTAATCGGATATTAAAAAAAATTAATAGGCGCCTTAACAGGTGGGGGCGGCACAGGGGCAGGAATCGATCTTTCGGGCCCTAGCCGGGCCTGCGGCTTGCCCCCGGAACCTGCCCGCATCGCGAAGAGGCCACACCTCGGGAAGCCGCGAAATTGCCGCCGGCCGCCTTGACAGGGTTCGGTACGGGGGGTAGAGTGAAATGTTTCCCGGCGGCCGCCAGCGGCCCTTGCCGAACTATTATTTTCATGAAAGGACCCCCATTATGACCACCGCCAGCGCACGCCATATCCTGGTTAAAAGCAAGGAAGAATGTGAGAACCTGAAATCCCAGATCGAAAATGGATCTGACTTCGGCGATCTTGCCAAACAGCATTCCCAGTGCCCCTCCGGCCGGGCCGGTGGCGCCCTGGGGGAGTTCGGCCCCGGTCAAATGGTGCGGGAGTTTGACGAAGTGGTGTTCAGCGGCGAGGTTGGCAAGGTGCACGGCCCGGTGAAGACCCAATTCGGCTATCACCTGATCGAAATCACCCAGCGCAGCTGAAACGGGCGGCCTGGGGCGTTAAGCGGGCAAAAAAAAATCCCTCGGGCCAACTTCGCTCGGGGGATTCCCCGGCGGTCCTCCGCCGGTTGAGGAGGGCGATCTGCTCCGCCGGACCCTGCCGGCTCCGCCCCGGTGTCGTGACTGCCGCCGGTTGCTTAAGAGGTTCATCGCTCTCCTGGTGACACCCGGTCAGATTCCTTCCTGGCCTTTCCTTCCGGCATCACCCAATTATAATATTGTCCCTCCGGCAATAATTTCAAGCCCTGCGCGTCGAATTTACGTGAAATTCGGGATTTCCCGGCCCTTCAGCCCCAGGCTTCCTGGAACCCCTTGAAAAAGCTGTCGTCCATGTCCGTGGTGCCGAGCAGAACGGGTGCCTGATGGGTGGTGAAACCGTGGAAATCGCGGCTGCCGGTGACGATGAGACCCATTTCCCTGGCCAGCGAGCGGTAAAATTCCACCTTGCCGATCCGTTCATGGTAGGGATAGACGCATTCCAGACCCAGCAGCCCGTGGCCCTTGAGTTCCTCCAGCTGTTCGGGGATGTCCTCGTAGTCGCGTCCCTTGGCGGGGTTATAGAGAGAGTAGGTGCGTTCGCCCGGGTGCGCCAGCACGGGGATACCCCGGCATTCGCGAATCATCCTGAGAGCGGTTTCGATGTCCAGATTTTCCCGCTCCACATTGTATTCCACGAGGTATTTCTCGAACGCCTGGCCGGTGGATTTTACGATGCCGAGGCGCACCATCTCCCGCGCAAGGTGCGGGCGGGCGAGAACGCCCTCGGCGGCTTTCCTGACGTTTTCGAAGAGGATGGAGCCGCGAAAAGCCTTTGGAACCACCTCGTTGATGCGGTCCACCAACTGGCGCATGCGCTGTTCGCGGGTTTCGGACATCGTTTTCACCCGTGTTCGCAGTTCTTCGCTCAACACCTCGGGCGACTTGAAGTAGGCGAGAAGGTGAACATTGAAATCGCGAAACCGGGTGGTCATTTCGATGCCGGGAAACGCGTCGATGCCGGCCGCATGGCCTGCGGCGACGAATTCCTCGATACCCTCGAACGTGTCGTGGTCGGTCAGGGAAATGATCGAGACGCCGTTTTTGCTGGCGATGTCCACTAATTCCTGGGGGCTGAACTCCCCGTCGGAATAGATGGAGTGCATGTGGATCTCTGATTTTCGCATGGAGCTCCCGGACCGCTACCGAAGAGGGCAAAACCCCATAATAGCCCCATTCGCCCCCATTTACAAAAGAAACTCCCCTCCGGCCGCCAACGGGCCAGCCCCAGGGCCGTCCCCCCCGGCAATGCCGGATTGCGCTCCCGGCCGTTTTCGGATAATCTTGAAATCAATGACATTTTTCGTATTCCACGGGTTCCCGCCGCAAGGCCGGGGCCTGCCAGACGAGTGATCTGATAACTCTATGAAAAGACGGATCTTGCTATTAATTTTCATGGTCGCTTCCGGCCTGATGGTTTTCGCCCGGCCCGAAGGCCCAAGCGCCGGAGCGGGCGGCGGCGAGATCCTGATCGTCTTTTCTGGCAACACCCTCGGGGAACTCAAGCCCTGCGGTTGCGCCAAGGAGGAAGATCAGGGCGGCATCGAACGGCGCATGGGTTACCTTAAGCAAATCTCCCGAGAGGCTGAAAACCTCCTGTTGCTCGACACCGGCGACAGCTTCAAGGAGCCGAGCGTGCAGGGCCGGCTGAAGGCGGCCACGCTCATAGAGGCCATGGCCGCCATGACCTACGACGCCGTGGCATTGGGAGACCACGACCTCGTGTACGGCAACCGCTTCATCGAAGAAGCGCCGTCCATCCCCTGGACGGCGGCCAACATGAAGATCGGCGATTTTTCTCCGCCGCCCTACCGCATCAAGGAGTTCGCCGGCGGGCTCAAGGCGGCGGTGATCGCCCTTGCCGATCCGGATTTGTTCTACGTCGATGGCCACGCCAATTTCAAGATCGGCGATCCCCAGGCGGCGGCGCGGAAGCAGGTGGCCGCGCTCAAAGAGGGCCCCGCTCCCGATCTGGTAGTTCTGCTCACCCACATGCACCGCGAAAAAGCCCTGAAATTTCTCGACGTGGAAGGGGTGGATGTGGTGATCAACGGCCACATCGAGAACGACACCGATCCCGGAAACATGACCGCGGAGCAGCGCGGCGGCAAGATCTTCGCCCAACCCGGCCCGCGCGGGCAGAAAATGGGGGAGATCCGGGTGCGCATCGGCCCGCGCGGAGAAAAAACCTACACGCATCGTATGGCGCGTATGGATTCGAGTGTCTCAGACGACCCCGAAATGGTAAAGTTGTACGCGGCCTACAATGAAAAAGTGGAGGAGATGTTCTTCGCCTCCCTGTCGGCAAAGCGCAACAACAACGAGAAAGAAGTCTTCGCCACCGAAGCCGTCTGCAAGACCTGCCACCCCGGCCCACATGAAGTATGGAGCGAGTCCCGCCATGGCCGGGCCTACGCCACCCTGGCCCGGGTCCACAAAGCCTTCGACCCCGAATGCCTGGCCTGCCACGTGACGGGCTGGAACCAGCCGGGCGGCTTTGTGAGCGAGGTCGACACCCCCGGGCTGAAAAACGTGCAGTGCGAAGTGTGCCACGGCCCCGGCCGCGAGCACGCGGCAAAGCCCGCGCCGGGGTTCGGCCAGGGCGCGAAACAGGCCTGTGCCCGCTGCCACGTGAAAAACCACAGCCCGCGCTTTAAATTTTCAGATTACTGGCCCAGAATAAAACACTGACCCAATGAATACCGGAAACCCGGGCCGATGCGCCCAACCCATTCAGGAGAACCTTATGAGAAAAGCCTTGTCCCTGTTAATCCTCTTGCTGTTTTTGATCCCCGGGACCGCATGCGCGGGAGAGAAAATTCGCGGCAAATACGAAGTCATCGGCTCACTGGACAAACTCAAGGGCGCCAAGCAGATCGAAATGATGGAGTTCTTCAATTTTTCCTGCGGCCACTGCTACCATTTTCTCGAGACCTCGAAGCGCCTGCGCGACAAATACAAGGACAAGCTGCACCACAAGAAAATCCCCATCTACTGGGAAAACCAGACCCCCTATCCCGCCATGGCCTTCTACATCAGCGACGAGCAGGGCACCGAGGAAAAATTCACCCAGGAGCTGTTCGACACCAACTTTAAACGCCAGATCAACATCTTCCAGCCCAGGGTGATCGGCTTCCTGGCGAAGGATTTCGGCATCGAAAAGCAGATGGAGGCGGGCATGCAGTCGCCGCAAATTCAGGCCAAAGTCCAGAAAGGCAAGGATATGGCGACGGAGTACAAAGTCGCCGAGACCCCGACCCTCATCATCAACAAGGTGCTCAAAGTCGCGCCCAGCATCGTCGGCGGCGACATGGACCAGGTCACCGACAACTTGGATCTTATTTTTCAGGATATCCTGAGTTATAATTAAGTAGTCCATGGCCCGTTTCCCGAAGGCTCGGGAAACGGCTTTTCCTTGTAAAACGTTGGGCCTCAAAGCCCGCCCGGCATCGACTGAACCTGCGAATGCTCAAAACCAGAATCAAAAGGCTGCTGGCCATCGGGGCGCTGCTCATCAGCTCCTGCGCCGTATTCGCCTACAGCCCCGCCGGCTCGCTCTGGAAAGACAGCGGCCTGGCGCACGCCGGGTTCTTCAACCAGGAACTCGAAACCCTGGAAGAAGTGCTGGAACTGGTGAGCGAAAAATACGTCTACCCGCCGAACTACAGGAAACTTTATACCGCCGCCATCCGCCAGATGCTGATCCGCGCCGGGGAAAGCGAATTCAGCATAAGCGACATCCCCGGCGGCCAGAAGATCCAACACGGCGACGCCGAAGTGCAGTACACCCTCAACTTCGATAAAGTGCACGGCTGGGAAGCCTTCCGCCGAGTGTATTACTTCCTCGTGAAAGGCCAATTTGGCGACTACACCGCAGCCGACCTGGAAACCGCCGCCGTCACCGGCCTGATGAATTCCCTGGATCTTTATTCCCAGTATCTCGACAAGGACGCGTTCGACAAATCCATGCGCGACACCGAAGGCCAGTACGGCGGCCTCGGCATGGTCGTCAGCTTCAAGGACGAAAAACTCCAGGTGGTGAAGACCATGAAAGGCACCCCCGCCGAGCGCGGCGGCGTCCAGAAAGGCGATGTCTTTCTCAAAGTCAACGGGCAGAGCGTGGCGGGCATGGAAATCGGCGGGCTTGCCGACGCCCTGCGCGGCTACCCCAACACCCAGGTCACCATCACCCTTGAACGGCCCGGCGCATTCCCCAGCCGCGACTTCACCCTCACCCGCGAAGTCATCTCCGTCCAGACCGTGGAGTACGAATCGCTCGACGACCATATCGGCTACATCAAGATCACCAGCTTTTCCAAGCAGAGCGACGACCAGTTGAAAGAAGCCCTCCAGCAGGCGAAGAAAGACGGCATCCGGGGCATGGTGCTCGACCTGCGCGACAACCCCGGCGGGCTGCTCAACCAGTC
>QJZQ01000187.1 GCA_003246675.1 Nitrospirota bacterium
TGTGCGGCCGCGCGGCGGCCTCCGGCGAGCTTCTCATGAGCGAGAACTGCTTCGGCGACCCGCATCACGAACGAACCTTCTCGGACATGCTGCCGCACGGCCATTACATCGTTCCCTTAAGGAGTGGAGCGGAGGTGGTGGGCGTTCTCTTCCTGTACACCAACACCCACCCCTCGTGGTATCGTCACAGCCAGGAGGTGTTGCTTTCGATCGGTGGCCTCATTGCCGGCGCTATCCTGAGAAAGCAGTTCGAGCAGGAGTTGGCCGCCTACCACAACCATCTGGAAACGGTCATCAAGGAGCGGGCCCGGCAGGTGATGCTGAGTAAAATCAAGCTCGAAACCGAGATCGAAGGGCACAAAAAAACGCAGGAGCAGTTGAGAAGCCTGAGCCACCGCATCCAGGAAGTGCGCGAGGAGGAAAAGGCGCGTATTTCAAGGGAAGTGCACGACGAACTGGGCCAGTCGCTGACGGCGCTGAAAATGGACTTGCTCCATCTCAACAAGAAAATCAGTGACGAGGAAACCGCGGGCAAAATGCGCTCGATGGTGGACCTGGTCGACTCCACCATTGCCTCGGTGCAGCGCATCGCCATGGAGCTCAGGCCCCCCATCCTGGACGCCTTCGGTCTCGCCGAGGCCATGGCCTGGCAGGCGGGGGAATACCAGAAGCGTTATGGCCTCGCAATCGACACGCGCGGTCTGAAGGAAATTCCGCCCGTCGCTCCCGCCCTCAAGACGGCCCTGTTCCGCATTTTTCAGGAATCGCTGACCAATGTTGTCCGCCACGCCGGGGCGAAGGAGGTTCGGCTGACCCTCGGCATGGAGGAGGGCCGGGTCCGGTTGAGCATCGAAGATAACGGCTGTGGCATTGCGGCGGAGAAAATTTCCGACAGCCAATCGCTCGGCCTGATCGGCATGCGCGAACGGCTGATCCCCTTTCAGGGGAAAATCTCTTTCGAGAGCGCCCCGGACCGGGGCACCTCACTCATCGTAACCGTGCCCCTGGAGAAAAAATGAAGCACTCAAGCGAAAAGCCGCTCAAGGTTTTCATTGCCGACGACCATGAAGTGGTCCGCCGCGGCATTCGCATGATTCTTTCAGAAACCGATGACCTGGAAGTGGTGGGCGAGGCGGCCGACGGCAGCGAGGTATTGCAAAAACTGAACGCGCTAAAAAAGGTGGATGTGCTGGTCATGGATTACGACATGCCGGTCAAAAGCGGCCTCGACACCCTGATAGAACTGAAAGCCATAAGGCCCGGCCTGCCCGTCATCATCCTGAGTATTTTCCCGGAAGATCATTACGGCACCCGCTTCCTCAAGGCCGGCGCAGCCGGTTACCTGGGCAAGGCCAGCGCGTCCGACCAATTGGTGGACGCCATCCGCATCGTGGCCCGGGGCGGGAAATTCATTTCCCCGCAACTGACCGACAAGCTGGTGTCGGAACTGAACCGGGAAACGGAAAAACTTCCGCACGAGACCCTCACCGACCGCGAGTTCCAGGTCTTCCATCTGCTGGTGACCGGCAAGAAACCCAAAGCCATCGCCGACGAATTGTGCCTGAGCATCAACACCGTGAGCACCTACAAGACCCGGGTCTTCGAGAAGATGGACATGAAAAACATCGCCGACCTGGTGCACTACGCCATCAAAAATAATCTGATCCAGTGACCGGCCTTGCCCGGCCCATCGAGGGCGCCGCGCAAAAGGGGGAGCTCAGCCCTGTGGGATTTGAAAGCCCTTGATTTGCATCGCCCGGTTCACTAAGATAGGGCGACTCCCATTCCTGATCCAGGTCAGGCCCATCGAGCATTCATCCCGGGTGAATCCATTGCGAAATATATTGTTAGGCGGAATGATCGTGTCCCTTGTGCTGGCCTTAGGCTGTGAGAAGGAGCTCAAGGAGCACCCCCTTCCCGCCTCCCTGAAGAAAAAAATCCAGCAGGAGAGCGACCCCACCGTCAAGGCCCAGGAGGTGACGGGAACCATCCGCGTGGAGGACGCCCTCGCCGCCTCGGTTCCCGAAGACGCCAGCCTGTTCATCATCGCCCGTAAACCGGGGCAGGAGAGCGGCCCGCCGCTCGCGGTAAGAAGGCACAGCTTCGCCAAACTCCCGTTCGACTATTCCATCGGCCCGCAACAGGTGATGCTCGAAGGAAACGTATTCGAAGGCACCATCAACCTGACCGCCCGCCTCGATCAGGATGGCAACGCGAAGCCAAGCCCCGGCGACATCGAAGGCACGCTCACCGTGCAGGCCGGGGACAAACAAGCCAATATCGTTCTCGACCGGCAGATCGAAGGCACTAAAAAAACCATCGCCGGCACCGTTCGCTTAGGCCCGGGCATGGAAAACAAGGCCCCTGAAAATGGAGCGCTCTTTCTCATTGCCCGCCCCGAAGGTGTGGAAAAAGGTTTCCCCCTGGCGGTGAAACTGGAAAAAGCCGTCAAGCTGCCTTACACGTTCACCCTGAGCCAGCAGGACGTGATGCTGCCGGGGGCAGAGTTCGACGGCAGAATGACCCTCATCGCAAGGCTCGATAGCGACGGCGACGCGCGCCCCGGCCCGGGCGACCTGCAGGGCCATGTGGTGGCCGAGCCAGGCGACAGCGGCGTGGATATCGTCCTCGATACGCCCGTTACTCTCGAATAGCCTCGCCGCGGCCCCCTCCCCGCGCCGGGTCTTCGCAGACCCTGACGTTGATGGTCCAGATTCCCTCGTCGATGCTGGCAAGATAATTTCCG